>LKML01000022.1 GCA_001563795.1 Haloferacaceae archaeon B1-Br10_E2g22
ACTCCTTGCTCACCGGATTGGTGAGTTTGGAGCCGCTGTGGGCCGTCAGTCGCTGACGGCTGTTGGCGATTGCCTTTCGGGTTTTTTCCATACACGACAAACCATACCAACAGATTGCGCAGACGACCTACTCATGAACCTCGAAGAGCGCATCGTACGCCGCAAGCGAACGAACGGCCACAGCCGACTGCTCGAGGCCTCGAACGCACTGAATCCCATTGCCCACCCCATCGAGCCAACCGGCCGCGGGCTGGTCATCGAACAGTTGCTTGATGTGCTTGATCCTGTTTTTGCGGATCAGTTACCGCCGGACTGCTATGTCTGGGGGCCGAAAGGCTCCGGCAAATCCGTCGTTGTTCGTGGACTGTTCGCTCAACTCGACCGACTCATCGGCCGGGATGTGGGTCGTATTTACACCACAACACGCACTGAGCCGGTTTCGGATATGCCGTTTGTGTACGTCGATAGCCGACAGACGAAATCCGCGTTCGCCCTGCTGCATGCGGTTCTCGACCGCCTGAGCAACGAACCCGTTCCCAAACAGGGTCTCGGTGCTGAGACCGTCCAACGGCGGTTGACCGAACGACTCGAGCCCGCAGACAGACATGTTGTCGTCGCTGTTGATCACGTTGCTGAGCCCGAGACGCTTTCTGTCGAGACAGTCTGCGAGCAGTTCGAGCCGGTTGCGTCGTCAGTCTCGGCTGTTATCGTCAGTCGGCATCCACCGAACGCCGCCGCAATCGAGTGTCTGGACGGCAGACAGACGGTTGAGTTTTCATCCTACCGCCGACATACACTGCTCGAGGTGTTGGCTACCCGACAAACCGACGGGCTGACCAGCACCGACATTAGCCACGACCAGCTTCGTGCACTGGCCGAGTGGGCCGACGGCGACGCCCACGACGCACTGGCCGCACTGTTCAGTAGTGGCTTGTTGGCCGAACAACACGGTAGCGAGCGTATCGAACAGCCCCATCTCAACGCCGGCATGGAGGCAGTCCCACAGCCATGTGTATCCCTAGGGCGGGTGTTGGCACTGGCCGAAAGCAGACAACAGGTGCTTTCGGGGCTCATCCAGTTGCCTGAGGCTGTCCGTAACTCTGTGAGTACTGCGGCTGATGCGATTGTGGACGACCGGATTGATCTCTCGAGAGCGACAATCGAACGCGTGCTGTACGAACTCGCCGAAGCAGGTATTATTCGGCGGGTCAAACTTGATGATGCCACACAGGTCGGTCGGCCGCCCTCGAGACTCGAACCGCGGTTTCCAACGTTAGTTTTTAGACGGCTTACTTCAGAGGGTTGAGTAATACGACTCGCGGCGAGCGACCAACACAACAGTGTCTTGGACTCACTACGCAGGGCAGTGCGGTCATCGGTTTTCAGACACGATAATTTGGAACACAAGCTTATTTACCGGCCTAATAACATTGTTTACTATGAGTGTTCGATTGAGAGTCAGCTCCATAAACGGTGTTATTTTTGACGCATCTCACCGCCAACTCCAGCGTAGGGCCGTGATTTTTTCTCTCGTCGCTGTTGGCATCATCGTTAGCTCCGGGATTGAGCTGTCGCTGGCGAGTGGGTCGGCGGTCGGTATTTTTGGGTTTTTCTCGCGTCCATGGGGTCGTTCTGCATCTGACTCGGAGTCTTCGGATTCAGAGGCTGATGCTGAGGACGCCGAGCCGTTGGCCTCGGATGTTGGCGGGGCGGCGGCCGAACCGCTCGAGGAAACTGACACAAAACCGCTCGAGACGCCTTCGGCCGAGCCAGCGGCGGTCTCGGATGGTGGTGAACCTGCTCCGAGGAAGTATTCCGACCATCTCGAGGACGATGACTCTCCGTCTTCGGCGTCGGACGACAATTTCCAACAGCTCTCCGCAGAGCTCACCACGGCGATGCAACAGGCGGCTGACGGCAATCTAACCGTTCGGCTTGATACCGACCAGGAGGATGAAACCGCTGCGGAAGTAGCCCACACATTCAACCTGATGCTCGATGAGTTCGAGGATACAGTCCAGACCGTCGAGGAGTTCGGCGACCAAGTCGAGGGGGCAACAGCGCGCGTCGGTGGGCGCGTCTCGGAGGTCAAAACCGCCAGCAAAGAAGTCAGCCGCTCGATGACTGGCATCTCCGAGGACACGACGAAACAACACGAGATGGTTGATAACCTCTCGGATGAGATCCGTTCGCTTTCGGCAGCTACCGAAGAAGTCGCCTCCTCAGCAAACGAGGTCGCCAAGGCCTCCGAGACGGCCGCCCAGCGCGGTGAAAAGGGCCGAGAGTTGGCGACCAACGCGTTGTCCGAACTCGATGAGATCGACACCAGAACCAACCGGACGCTAGAAGCCACCCAAGAACTCGACGATCTGATCGGTGAAATCGAAGATATTGCCGAGTTCATCGGTGACGTCGCCAGCCAGACAAACATTCTCGCACTCAACGCCTCGATCGAGGCCGCACGGGCTGGCGAGGCCGGCGAAGGGTTTGCGGTCGTCGCCAACGAAGTCAAAAGCCTCGCCGAGGACTCCGAAGAGGCCGCCGCCGACATCGAGTCGTCGGTCGCAACCGTCCGCGAGCAGGCTGATACAACTGTCGATGAGATGGAAGAAACTCGCGAGCGAATCGATGCTGGCGTCGAGATCATCGAGGGTGCTGTCGAGACGTTCCGAGAGATCGCCGACGATGTCGAAGAAACCAATGTTGGCGTCCAAGAGATCAGTCAGGCAACCGACAGCCAGGCCGAATCCCTCCAGGAGGCTGCCGCGATGGTTGACGATGTGGGTGATATCTCCGATGAGACGGCCGAACGATCCGAGGTCGCCGCCTCGGCGGCCCAACAGCAGACGACCGCACTCGCGGAAGTCTCGACAGGTGTCACGACACTTGATGAACGGGTCGATACGCTCGGGACACTGTTGAGCACCTACGAGCTACGCGATACTCGCGCTCGGAGTACTGTCGACGGCGATGTGACAACCATCGAGTTTTGGCATGCGATGGGTGGCGAAAAGGGGCTGTTGCTCGAGGAACTGATTCGAGAGTTTGAATCGCAGGCCGAGGACATCCACATCAACGCGACGTCCAAGGGCAGCTATCGCGGAACGCTTGAATCGACGATGTCGGCCGCCGAGAAGGGCTCACCGCCAGTGTTGGCCCAGATTTATGAAATCGGTACTGCCCGCGCAATGGACAGTGGGGCCTTTAGGCCCGTCGAAGAAGTGTTGCCTCGGTCGGTTTCGCTTTCGAACTACGTTGATCCGGTCTTGAGCTACTACCGGACGAACGGCACGCTCAACTCAATGCCGTTCAACTCCTCGGTGCCCGTGCTCTGTTATAATAAAGACGCCTTCCGGAAGGCCGGGCTCAACCCCGATAATCCGCCCAAAACGTTCGATGCAGTCGCCGATGCTGCACGGGCGCTGGTCGAAACTGCCGGATCCAAATACGGGATCACGTTTGCGAACTACTCGTGGTTCGTCGAACAGTGGTTTGCGACCGCCGACCAAGAGATCGTCAACAAACAGAACGGTCGAGCAGGAACGCCGGATACGGCCTTCTTCGACAGCGAGGCCGCCCAGCAAATATACGGTTGGTGGACCGACCTCGACAAAGACGGGCTCTATTACAACCCCGGTATGGAGGCTCGCGGCAAGGCGAAAAACGCCTTCAACGACGGCACTGCCTCGATGGTGATCGCCTCGTCGTCCTCAGTCGGCGGCATCACCGAGAACGCCGACTTCGAGGTCGGAATTAGTGGCCTGCCAACGCCCGGCCGCAGCGAGGGGCTTATCGTCGGCGGTGCATCGTTGTGGGTCTCCGACGGCACAACCCAAGCCGAACGCGATGCGGCCGGCGAGTTCCTCGCGTGGCTTACCCAACCCGCCCAGCAGGCCCGCTGGCACCGCGAAACCGGCTACCTGCCGGTTCACGAAGGCGGCGTCGATCACCTCCAGCGCGATGGCTGGTTCCGCGAGAACCCCGGCCACAAAGTCGCGATCGACCAACTGCTCGCCAGCAAGGACAGCCCCGCAACTAACGGCGCACGAATCGGGCCGTTCAGCACGGTTCGAACACTTGTCGGCGAGGCCTACCAGGATATCCTCGAGGGCAACCTCGAGACCGAACTCGACAAACTCAACGATCAGGTCGAACGGCAACTCGAGTCGTATTCGAAAAACGGTCAGTAGCACGCTTCCGCGCCGCCACAGCGTTCGTTCTGCAACACAGTAAAGACCGTCGGGGCTAACAGTTCGGTATGGAACGAACCCTAACGGTCGTCCCTGAAGATGGACTTCACGCACGCCCAGCAGCCACGTTTGTCGAAACGGCGAACAGTTTCGATGCGGACGTAACCGTCGAGGCCGTCGACGGGAATCGTCCGGCGGTTTCTGCGGACAGCATGCTCGGGGTAACCGGCTTGGGTGTCCGTGGCGGCGACGACGTTCGGCTGGTCGCCGACGGATCGGAGGCTGCGGCTGCTCTCGATGCCCTCGAACGGATTCTCTCGACGCCCGAAGACGAACTCGACGATATGGAACTGCCGTGACCGAGCGGCGACTCGAGGGAGTTGGTGCGACTCCAACCGTCGGCGTCGGGACGGCTCGTTGGTACCGGCCTGAAGACGTTACTACGCTCGAAGAGCCGCCCGACCCACAGACCGTCTCGGCGACGGCCGAACGCGAACGCTTCGAGGCAGCCCAAAACGAAGCGGCAGCCGAACTCGAGGCCGAACGCGAACGCACCCGCGAACGCGTCGGCGACGACGAGGCCAAGGTGTTCGATGCCCACCTGCAGTTCCTCTGTGATCCGCAGATTGAAGCCGGCGTTGAAGAAGGCCTCGGCGACGGACTCCCGGCCCCACACGCGGTGTATGCGGCGTTCGAAGGGCCTATTGTGCAGTTCGAGGGGATGGACGGCATGATGGCCGAACGCGCCGACGACCTGCGGGATATTCGTGATCGCCTACTGCGCCTGTTGACTGACACCGCCCGCAGTGATATCGGTGCGTTGTCTGATGATTCGGTCGTGCTCGCAGCGGTGCTTACTCCCAGCGACACCGCCCAACTCGACCCCGAGGCTGTCGCTGGCATCGCCACGATAACAGGTGGTCGGACTGCTCACGCCGCAATCATCGCCCGCTCGCTCGGGATTCCTGCAGTCGTAGGGATTGGCGAGGATCTCGAGGCAATCGACGACGGCACCGAGGTCGTCGTCGACGGCGAAGCTGGCGTCGTCATCGCCGATCCAACGGCATCGACGCGCACACACGCCGAAAACCCAACGCAGGCTGCGGTGATCGATGAGGCGGTCACCACAGCCGACGGCACCGAACTCGAGGTTGCCGCGAATCTGGGCACGCCCGCCGAAGCCGCTCGTGCTGTCGAGCAGGGTGCCGACGGGGTCGGACTGTTCCGCAGTGAGTTTTTGTTCCAAGACCGCACGGCCCCTCCTGATGAGACCGAACAGTACGAGGCGTATGTGTCGGTCTGTGAGACGTTCAGCACACACACTGCGGAGCCTCGAGTCGTCGTCAGGACGCTGGATATCGGCGGCGACAAACCAATCGAGTATCTCGAGCTTGATCCCGAAACCAACGGCTTTCTGGGCGTCCGTGGCATCCGACTCTCGCTGGACGAACACGCCGAGTTTTTCGAGACGCAACTCCGTGCGTTGCTACAGGTTGCGGCCACTGATGCCGGCGCGGGCCTGGCGGTGATGTTCCCGCTTGTCTCGACGGTCGAAGAACTCGAGGCTGCTGTCCGCACCGTTGATTCGATCGCGGAGGATCTCGACCGCGAGGGCCTCGAGTATGCGATTCCGGAACTCGGCGTGATGATCGAAACCCCCGCCTCGACGTATCTGGCCGATGCCTTCGCCGAGCGCGTCGATTTCGTCTCGATTGGGACGAACGATCTCACCCAGTACATTCAGTCCGCCCAGCGAGACCTCGAGCGGATGAGCGAGTATCAAGATCCGCTTTCGCCTGCAGTACTTCGAGCGATCGACCGCACCGTTCGGGCGGCTCATGAGGGAGGCGCGTGGGTCGGCATGTGCGGCGAGATGGCCGGAGATCCCGAACTCACTGAACTGCTTGTCGGGTTAGGGATTGATGAACTCAGCATGAGCGCGGTGACGATTCCAGCGGTCAAACGTACAATCTGCGAGACCGACACAGCAGACGCCAAAATGCTTGCCGAATCGGTGTTGGCGGTTGATACACTCGAGGAAGTCGAGAATCTGCTCTAAGCAGCAGCGACGAAAACGGCTATCCGAGCCGACGCCTACCGTTTGTGATACTCGCGTGCGTCTTCGGCTTTTTCGAGAACGCTGTCGATCGTTGCCTTGTCGCTCGTTGCTTCGACGGCCGCATTAACCGCGCCTTCGAGCACCGGCGTATCGGCAATCTGTGCGTTGGCCGCTGTCATCTCGATAGCCAACTCAGCGTTCATGACTGCGCTGCCGAGATCAACGAGTATGACGACTCCGTCGCCCTCGTCGGCAGCCGCAATGGCCTCACCAATCCGGTCGGCGTTGGTGCCAATCTCGCCGTTGTCGCCGCCGGCGGCCTCGAGTGGCACCTTCCCGCCCATCTCGCCTGCGAGCTCACAGATCCCCTCGGCTGCCTTTTGGCTGTGGGAGACGACGACGAGGCCGATCACGCCGTTTCCTCTTTGTCTTCGAGTTCGTCGGGCGTTTCTTCTGGAATCGTCGGCGAGCGGGCATCAACGTCAGTCTCATCCTCGAGATACTCATCGGCGACCTCGAGTAGTTCCTGCATGATGAACCACGTCGAGGTGGCTCCCGGATCCTGGTGGCCAACCGACCGCCAGCCCAAAAAGGAGGCCCGACCCTTCTGTGCCCGCAGCGGGACGGTGTACTCAACGCCGTGTTCGGCCGCCGCAGTCGCCTTGGCGAACGCTGTCAGCGGTGGGAGATCGTCGACCTCGATGGATTTCTTGTAGGTGTGGACCGCTGGCGTGAGCGCGTCGACCATTGTTTTCGCACCGAGTTGCGCACCGCCTCTGTCCTGTACCTTCTCTAGGTAGGCTTCCGCGAAGTCGACTGATGTATCAGTTGTCAGGCCATTCTCAAGCGTCTGGCTTGCACTCATAATCGACCCTCCGTACAGCGGCCCTGCCGCCCCGCCGACCTTCGAGATCAGGGTGACACCAATCTTCTTGACCAACTCCTCGGGTGTTGATTCGTCGTCTTCGACCGCGTCGGCGGCTGCTCGAAAGCCGCGTGCGAGATTCGAGCCGTGGTCGGCATCGCCGATCGCCGAATCCAGGTCGGTGAGATGGCTTTTTTCGGCCTCCATGCGGTCGGCCACTGCCCTGGTGGCCGCCACAATCGCTGCCCGCTGTGTCGTTTCGTCTACCATACTGGAGGGAGTCGCCCAACCCTGAAAATGTTTATGCCGAAAAACCATGATACTACCGGGTTAGTTGCCACTCGACGCCGTGATGCTAAAAAAGTGGGTAACTGTGGAGTGCTCAGACGGTGAGCGCGGGGGTGTCCGCCGATGCGGTGAGCAGTTCTTTGAGTTCGTCGTCGACCGCAGCCACCGTCACCGAACAACCCATCATATCCAGCGACGTCATGTAGTCGCCGACCCAAACATCCCAGGTCTCGAGGCTGTGGTCGGTGAGGATCTCTTGGAGCCGTTTGTTGACAATAAACAGCTCCGACTGTGGGGTACCGCCCATCCCATTGACCAGTGTGAGTACCTCTTGGCCCGCCTCGAGGTCCAGATCCTCGAGGACTTTTTCAGTGAGGTGTTCGGTGATTTCGTCGGCAGCCATGTGGTCGACGCGCTCGGTGCCCGGTTCGCCGTGGATCCCTATGCCGAGTTCGATCTCGTCGTCTGGAAGATCGAACGTTGGCTCGCCTTTATCAGGCGTCACACACGAGGTAAGTGCAACACCCATTGTCGAGACGTTGTCGATCATCTTGTTGGCGACGCGTTCGACTTCGCTGATGTCTGCGCCCTCGGCGGCTTTCGCTCCGGCGACTTTATGCACGAAGATAGTGCCGGCGACACCCCGCCGTCCGCTCGTATACAGCGAATCCTCGACGGCCACGTCATCGTTGACGACGACCTGCCGAACTTCGATATCTTCCATGGCGGCCATCTCGCCGGCTGTCTCGAAGTTCATCACATCTCCCTCGTAGTTTTTGACCACACAGAGCACGCCTTCGCCGGAATCGCAGGCCTTGATCATCTCGTTGAGCTGGTCGGCTGTCGGCGAGGTAAAGACCTCACCGGCGGCGGCTCCATCAAGCATCCCCTCGCCAAGGAACCCCGCGTGTGTGGGTTCGTGGCCGCTGCCGCCACCCGAGACAACGCCGACTTTACCGCCTACTGGTGCGTCTGCCCGCAGCATCACCGTTGTCTCCTCGAGCCGACGTACTGACTCGGGGTAGGCTGCAACCATTCCATCGAGCATTTCGTCGACGACTGTCTCTGGACTGTTGATGAGTTTCTTCATAGCTACACAATACTACACCATCAATAATGAAAAAGCTATGTTCTACTGGGCTGCCACAACCGCAGGTACCAGCGTTTACTATCTGGGCTACTTACTGGCTGTATGACTCCTCCGCTTGCATTGGATATCGACGGTACACTGACAACTGCGGCCCACCGGATTGACCCACGGGTCTTCGAACGGCTTCCCGAGTGGCCTGCGCCCATCGTGATTGCGACGGGCAAATCTTTTCCATACCCGATTGCGCTCTGTCATTTCTTGGGCATCCCTGAGCGTGTGATCGCCGAAAACGGCGGCGTCGTCTGTGTCGACGACCAACTGTCGTTTCAGGGCGACCGCACGGCCGCCGAGACCGCAATTCAGGAGTTCACACAGCGCGGCGGCGAGTTAGGGTGGGGCGGTGCCGATACCACAAATCGGTGGCGTGAAAGCGAGATCGCCGCTTCGATGGATGCCGACGAGGCGTTATTGCGTGCGGTGGCTGCCGACTTCGAGCTCGAAGTCGTCGATACGGGGTATGCCTACCATTTGAAAACACCGGGCGTCGAGAAGGGCGAGGGGCTTGTTGCGGCCGCCGAACTGTTGGGTCTCGATCCTGCGGAGTTCGTCGCAATCGGTGATAGCGAAAATGATGTCTCGCTGTTCGAGACCGCTGGCGATTCGTATGCGGTTGCTAACGCCGACGACCGCGCTCGCGCGACAGCCGAGACGGTTCTTGAGGAGGCGTATTTCGACGGAACACTGTCGGTACTCGAGTCACTGTAGTCGGTGACTACTACCCGGTAGTAACTGGCTACTGTCAGTTCGGTCGACGATTCGGGTGCTTTTGGCTTCCGTGCTCGGCGCGTTCCAAACGGTTTATACTGGCTCCTCAAAAAGAACCGAACATGCCGCGAGAACAAAAGCAGGTTCGCGAACTCCAGGAAGGAAGCTACGTTATGATGGACGACTCGCCGTGCAAAATCAACCACTACAGTACGGCCAAGCCCGGCAAACACGGCAGCGCGAAAGCCCGTGTTGAGGGCAAAGGCGTCTTCGATGACAAAAAGCGCAGCCTCAGCCAGCCCGTCGACGCCAAAGTGTGGGTGCCGATTATCGAACGAAAACAGGGCCAGGTCGTCTCTGTGACCGGCGACGACGCCCAGGTGATGGATCTGGATACCTACCAGACGTTCACCATGCGTATTCCCGAAGGCGAAGAGTTTGAAAGCGACATGGATATCGAATACCTCGAGTACGAGGGCCAGCGCAAGGTTGTGTAATGTTTCCTGGGGCGACCGCTGACCGCGAGGCTGCTTCGTACGTGGTCGTCGGCGCGCCCCTGGACGCGACGACGACGTTTCAGCCCGGGGCCCGCTTTGGTCCCGACCGAATTCGCCGTTTTGCTGAGAGCTACGACAACTACGACCACCGGACGGGCCAGCAGTTTACCGACCTCGGTGTCCACGATGCCGGCAACGTCCGGGCGTGGGACGCCGTCGCCGAGTACTGTGAGTATCTCGGCGGCCAACTTCGTGATATCGTTTGGGACGAGGCTGTTCCGCTTGTTTTGGGCGGCGAACACACCGTGACCGTTCCGGCAGTCGAGGCCGTAGAACCCGATGTGTTTGTCTGTCTTGATGCGCATCTCGACCTCCGAAAAGCCTACGACGGCAACGACTGGAGTCACGCCTGTGTGACCCATCGCGTACTCCAGACCGTAGACAAGGCGATTATCCTCGGTGCGCGCACTGGCTCGGCCGACGAGTGGGCACGCGCCCAACAGGATGACATAACGGTCATTGCGCCCCAGTCAGTTGATGAATGGCTGGCAGACCCACCCTCGTTTGCTGAAAAATCAGTGTATTTGAGCCTCGACATTGACGCCGCCGACCCCAGTTATGCACCCGGAACGGGAACAATGGAGCCGTTTGGACTCTCTGGGAACCAACTGCGAGAGGTGGTTCGGCATGTCGCACCATACTGTGAGGGATTCGACATTGTCGAAGTCAACGACCGAGATGATGGCCAGGCGGCCGCACTGGCGGGTAAACTCCTGCGTGAGTTCGTCTTCGGGCATACGGCCGGCGTTGACAGTCTGTAGACCCAACAGCGCTCGAGATCTTTTCTCAGAACGCAGTCCACCCACCGTCGACGGGAATGTTCGCACCGGTAATATACGACGCGTCGTCAGATGCGAGAAAGGCTGCAAGCGGCGCAATTTCTTCGGGATAGCCGTGTCTGTCCATCGGTGTTTTCTGTTCGATAAAGCTGTAAAATCGGTCGTCCTCGAGTAACTTTTCGGTCATCGGCGTTTCGACAAAGCCAGGACAGATACTGTTTACCCGGACGCCCTGGTCGGCATAATCGATCGCAACCTGCTGGGTGAAGTTGATGACTCCACCCTTCGCCGCTGAGTAGGAGGCCGCACCCTGGCCACCGACTAACCCATAGATCGAACCGAGGTTGATGATACAGCCGTTGGTCTCTTTGAGGTGCGGTAACGCGGCTTTCGTGCCGTTCATGACGCCGCTGAGGTTAGTCGAAATGACGTTGTCCCACTCCTCGAGGCTCATGCGCTCGATTGAGGTTTCGCTCGCAACACCGGCGTTGTTCACCATAACATCGAGGCTGCCGTGTTCGTCGACGACGCTCTCGACGAGGGTCTCGATCTGCTCGTAGTCTCTGACATCGCAGTGTTCGAACTGACAGCCCAACTCGTCGGCCGTCGCCGCCCCACCTTCTTCGTTAATATCTGCGATAACGACGGTGGCCCCGTCGGCGAGAAACCGGGTGGTAATTTCCTTTCCGATACCGACCGCGCCGCCGGTAACAATTGCGACTGTGTGTTCGAGCATAGCGATGGCCCACTACCATGAGGCCGACCAAATTCGTTTGTATCAACACAACTCATGGTACATCACGACTCGTGACCACTCAGCTGCGATGTCAGTTTCAGAGCGGAGAGAAACTAAGAACGGAAGCGCCGTAGCACTTGGCGTATCGGCCTTCCCATCTCGGCGTATCGAGATCTACCACTAAACCCCCGGCAGTAACCCTACACCGGTGTCACAGTCAACGTACTACGAACGACCCGAGCCCACGTCCGAAAGCGAGTGGCACTCGAGGCCACTCGAGGATGTCTATGCTGCACTCGAGACCTCCGAAGAGGGGCTTGATTCCGCCGCAGCACGCGAGCGACTCGACCGTTATGGGCCCAACGAGGTCGAAACCGAAGCGGGGGCCTCTCTGTTTCGGATCTTTCTCGAACAGTATACGTCGGTGCTGATCTGGGTGCTTATTCTCGCGGCAGCCGTCATGGGCGCAATCGGCGAGACGCTCGATGCTGCGGTTATCGCCGGCATCGTGGTTTTCATCACACTGTTTGGGTTCGCCCAGGATTACCGTGCAGAACAGAGCATCCAGGCGCTCGAAGAACTCTCGACGACGTACGCGATGGTTCGACGGGACGGCGAAAAAACCGAGATTGACGCCACGCGGGTTGTTCCCGGCGACGTTGTTTTCGTCGCCTCTGGCGATGCCGTCCCGGCCGACGCGCGAGTGATTTCGGCATCGAACCTCAGGGTCGACGAATCGGCGCTCACCGGCGAGAGCCTCAGCGTCGCCAAGACGGCCGAGACAGTCCCGAAGGAGGCGGCGATTGCCGACCGGACGAACGTACTGCACAAAGACACTGTCGTCGAACGTGGCTCGGCGACGGCAGTGGTCATCGAGACGGGTCCCGAGACCGAAATCGGACAGATCGCGACGGCCCTCGAGGAGGCCGAAGACCGCGACACACCGTTCCAGACGGAACTCGACCGACTCGGCAAAGTAATCGCTGTGGCCGTCATCGGCGTCGTGACGGTGATCGGAATCACGGAGTTGGTACTCGGCGATACGGCCCCAGTGCAGGTGTTCATGACGGCTGTCGCTGTTGCGGTCTCTGCGGTTCCCGAGGGGCTTCCGGCCGTCGTGACGCTCTCGCTGGCACTCGGTGCCCGACGGATGGCTGATCAGAACGCACTCGTGCGCCGGCTGCCGATTGTCGAGGCGCTCGGGTCGGTCGATGTGATCTGTACCGACAAGACTGGGACGTTGACCGAAGCGGAGATGACCGTCACCAGGCTCGCGGCCAACCGCGAGACCTATCAGGTGACTGGCACTGGCTACGACACCGACGGCGAGTTCCGCCAAGACGGCGAGACAGCCAATCCCGACCAGGTCGCCGAACTACTCCGGTGTAGTATGCTCTGCAACGACGTCGAACTGGGCAGACGTGAAGATCGCCGGGAAGCCAGCAAGAACGAAGACGTTGGCGACCGCAAGGACAATCCCAACGACGAGCAAAACGATTCCGCCGCCGAGGACGCTGGCGACGAACTGGTGTATCTCGGCGATCCAACCGAAATCTCGCTGTTCGTCGCTGCCCGGAAGGCTGGATTCGACCACGACGAGCTCAGAGATCGGTTCCCACGGATCGACGAACTCGAGTTCAGTTCCGACCGAAAACGGATGACGACGCTCCACGAGACGCCCGACGGCGACCGCATTGCCTACACGAAGGGCGCACCGGAGGTCGTCCTCGAGCGGTGTAGCCGCGAGTACGTCGACGGCGAACTCCTCGAGTTGACCGACGAGCGACGAGCGGAGATCAACGCCCGCAACGAGTCGTTCGCCGAGGACGCCCTGCGGGTGATGGCCTTTGCGTTCCGTCCGGCGGCTCCCGCCGAACTCTCCGAAGACAACGAGCAAGACCTCGTCTATCTCGGATTGCAGGGAATGCTCGATCCGCCTCGACCCGAAGTGGCCGGGGCGCTCCGGGGCTGTCTCGATGCTGGCATCGATGTGGTCATGATCACCGGCGACAATGCGACCACCGCACGAGCGATCGGTGCGGAACTCGGCCTCGCCTCGGTGCGAGTAATCAGGGGGCCGGAACTCGAAGCGATGAGCGACGAGGAACTAACCGAGGTGGTCGAAGACGTCGACATCTTCGCCCGGACGTCGCCGGAACACAAAACGCGGATTCTCACGATGCTCCAATCGAAGGGCCATACAGTCGCGATGACCGGCGACGGCGTTAACGACGCGCCGGCGGTCAAAAACGCCGACGTCGGCGTTGCAATGGGGATTCGCGGGACGGACGTCACCGAGCAGGCCTCCGATATCGTACTGCTCGACGACAACTTCGCGACGATCCGGGATGCGGTCAGACAGGGCCGGCGAATCTTCGATAACGTCCGGAAGTTCGTCAACTACTTTCTGTCGGCCAACGGCGCACACGTCCTGCTGTTGTTCACCGGGATTATGTCCGGTGCGGGGCTGGTGATGACGCCGATCATGTTTTTGTGGATCAACGTCGTCACCGACGGCATCCCTGCGTTGACCCTTGGCGTCGACCCCGAAGCCGACAATGTCATGGAGCGGCCGCCGCGGCCGCCGGCCGAGGGCGTCATCACCGAGCGGATCATCTCCTCGATCGGTGGGATCGCCATCCTGATCACGGCCACGCTGTTGCCGCTTTTTTACTACTACAATCAGGTCCTCGGTGATCTCGTACTCGCTCAGACGATGGTGTTCACCGCGTTCGTGTTCATGGCAATTGCCCGTATCGGGGCGATCAGAACGCGCTACGGTCTCGGTCTGTTTGGAAACAACCGATGGCTGGTAGGCGCAATCGCGATCACGCTCACCCTCCAGTTGCTGGTTCTGTATACGCCGCTGGGTATTTTATTCGGCGTCACGCCACTTGCACTCAACCACTGGCTGCAGATCGCCGTCGTTGTCGCGGCGTTTTCGATCCTGATGGCTGCGTTCGTCAGGCTACAAGATCGGTTTTTCGACCGCTACTAATCTTCGTCGGTCGACGACCGCAGCGGTGGGGTGCTGTCCTCACAGCACCTGGCTTCTTTCAGTCGAACGGCCAACTGTGTTTTCCCACTGGTGTCTCGAGTAGTCTGCCATGGACGCCAGCGACACCAGCAGTGGCCTTCTCGATCCGAACCGAATTGCTGTCATCGGGGCGACCGACAGAGAAGATTCGGTTGGCCGAGCTCTCCTGGAGAACCTCTCGACGTTCGACGGCGAGGTGCTCGCGGTGAACCCTAACCGTCAGGAAGTCCTGGGGATGACGTGTTATGACTCCATTGGCTCAGTCCCTGAGGCTGCGAGCATTGATCTCGCAATCGTCGTCCTTCCGGCTCCAGCGGTCGTTGAGACGCTCAGTACGGTCGGCGACCAAGGGATTCGGAACGTCGTCGTCATCTCTGCGGGCTTTAGCGAGACCGGCCCGGAGGGCCAACAGCGCGAAGCCGAACTGATTGCAGTCGCCGAAGAGTACGACCTAGATCTGGTTGGGCCGAACTCCATCGGGATCATGAGTACCACAACAGGGCTGGATGCCACGTTTTTGCAGGGGTATCCGCCGGAGGGCTCGCTGTCGCTGATGAGCCAGTCGGGGGCGTTTATTGCAGCAGTCGTCGGCTGGGCGATCCAACACGACATCGGGTTCAACAATATCGTCTCGCTGGGCAACGAGGCCGTCCTTGATGAGACGGATTTCATCGCCAGGTGGGACGACGACTCCGAGACTGACGTCATTGTCATCTACATCGAGGACATCGACAACGGCCAGCAGTTCATCGAGGCTGCCCGCGAGGTGACAGACCACACGCCGATTGTCGTCCTCAAATCCGGCCGAACCGAGCCCGGAGCCGCGGCCGCAAAATCACACACCGGCTCGATGGCCGGCAGCGACGATGCCTACGAGGCTGGCTTCGAGCAGGCTGGGGTGCTTCGGGCGATGACGATCCAGGACGTCTTCGATTACGGCCAGATGCTTGCCGGCCAGCGGCTCCCCGAGACAAATACGGTTGGAATCGTCACCAACGGCGGCGGCCCAGGGGTGTTGACGACTGACGCTATCGACGACTCGAGGCTCGAACTCGCCGCATTCAGTGCCGAAACCCACGAGAGACTCGACGCACAGCTTCCTGAGGCTGCTGATATCGCCAACCCACTGGATATTATCGGCGATGCGGATCTCGAGCGGTTTCGCAACTCGATACAGACGGTGTTGGCCGACGACTCAGTCGGTGCGGTGGTCGTACTGTCTGTTCCAACCGCAGTCTATGAGTTCGCCGAGTTGGCTGAACTCATTGGTGAGCTTCAGGCTGCCGCCGACAAACCTGTCGTCGCCTGTTTGATGGGCGGCGAGCCGGCCGACCAGGCCGCCGAGCGGCTGGCATCGTACGGGATTCCGACCCACTTTGATCCCTCGAGAGCGGTCGCAAGCCTCGAGGCACTCGCTGATTACAGCACAATCGCCGACCGAGTCTACGAGGAGCCGGCCGAATTCGACGTCGACCGAGAACGCGCCCGTGAGATCCTCAACCAGACGCTCGAGCGTGAGGTTTCACACCTCGGCGTCGAGGCAATCGAACTCCTCGAGGCCTACGGGATTCCAACCCCTGACGGCGAGATCGTCGAGAGCCCCGCGGCAGCCGAAACGGTCGCCGAACGCATTGGCGGGCCGGTTGCAATGAAGATCGTCAGTCCGGATATCGTCCACAAATCCGACATTGGCGGCGTCGAAGTCGGTGTTCGACTCCAAGAGGTTGCCGAGACCTACGAGACGCTACTCGATAACGCAGCGAGCTACGACTCGGCGGCTGACATCCTCGGTGTCCGAATCGAAGCCCTTGTTGCTCCCGACGAAAGCACCGAAACAATCGTCGGGGCAACACGCGACCCGCAGTTCGGCCACCTGTTGCTGTTCGGCTTCGGTGGGATCTTCGTCGAAATCTTCGAGGACATCGCCTTCCGAACCGCTCCGCTCACCCGTCGGGAGGCCAAATCGATGACGGAAGAAATTCAGGCCGCGCCGATGCTTCGCGGTGCCAGAGGCCGCCGGCCGGCCGACCTCGAGGCGGTCATCGAGACGATCCAGCGGCTCTCACAGCTGGTCTCGGAGTTCCCCTCGATCACCGAACTTGACGTCAACCCACTTGTCGTGGCTCCTGAGGACGTGGTGGCACTCGACGTCCGGCTCACCGTCGACAGGGACGAACTTTCGGCTTCGGAGTAGTCGCCTCGTTGGCCGAGACACCTACAGCCACTGTTGTAGCTGCTGGATGAGCCCGCCTGTTTGTGTTCGGCCAGCAAAACTGGCAGTCCGTTGTGTGGTCGTCTTGTTTTTGGGTGCGGTTGCGGCCGCCTGCTGGAGTTCTGCGAGTACTCGCTCATAGCGGTCGATGATTGCCTGTTTGTCTGCCTGATGGCGTTGTGCTTGCGAACGGAGTGTCTCGAGTTGGGATTTGAGCTGTCGGTTTTCGTCTTTCAGACGCATGTATTCTGTGTGGGTTGCTACCCGCGAGCGACCGGCAGGCCTCTCGGCTGTCTCAGTGCGTCGTGGGTGGTTGTGACTCCGTGTTCGGGTCGGCCGTGGAAACGTCCGGCTGGCTCGGTGTTCGGTCTGGATTGTTCCGGTCGGCAGCGTCGATGACCACATACTCAGTGGATGGTCTACAGACGCAAAAAAGCGCGTCAGACCGCCGCAAGACGCCGATATTTCGGTTTCATACCCTGGTAGTTACCGCATGAACCTACTCGAGTTTCGACCGAAGCTTCCGGTAGCCGAGGTACCCAACAGCGAGACCGCCGCCCACCAACGCCGGCAACAGCGGTGAGTCGGCGGCCTTCGAGACCTGTTGTGAGAGGCGTCCAAACGGTGAAGAGCCGGCGTTGATATGCTCCAAGACGGCCTCGGTGTCGTTTGGCACCGGCTCGGGGTCGCCGCCTGCGGCAAACGCTGCATCAGGGTCTTTCAGCAGGTGGCCGGTCGTCAGACAGACGACCGATTCATCCGCACCGACTTCGCCCGTTTCTCGAAGCTTGCGGAGTCCGGCAACCGAGGCTGCCGAGGCAGGTTCGACACCCACCCCCTCGGCGGCGAGATCGCGCTGGGCGGCAGTGATCTCTTCGTCGCTCACCGAGATCGCGGTGCCACCCGTATTGCGGATGCCGGGCAGGGCTTTCGGTGCGTTGACCGGGTTACCGATCCGAATCGCGGTGGCGATCGTCTCGACTTCGTCCCAGCGGCGAACCTCGTCGTTTCCGTTGCGGACGGCTTCGACCATCGGCGCAGCCCCTTCGGCCTGAACGCCGGTGAGTTTCGGCACCTCGCTTTCGTCGAGCGCACCACTTTGGACCAACTCGCGGAACGCCTTGTAGAGCGCAGACGTGTTGCCCGCATTGCCCACCGGCAGGATGATCCGGTCGGGATACTCGCCGTAGTCTTCGTAGTGTTCTTCGAGAATCTCGAAACCGATCGTTTTCTGGCCCTCGAGGCGGAACGGGTTCAGCGAGTTCAGCAGGTAGACTTCGCCTTTCGCAGCGAGATCCTGGACAATATCCAGACAGCTATCGAAGTTGCCGTCGACCTCGAGAATGCGGGCGTTATGAAGGCTGGCCTGGGCGATTTTGCCGGCGGCGACTTTGCCCGAAGGAAGCAAAACGAGCGTCTCCATGCCGCCGCGGGCTCCATAGGCCGCAAGCGCAGCCGAGGTGTTGCCCGTCGAAGCACAGGCGAGTCGCCCGACGCCCAACTCTTTGGCCACTCGGACGCCGACGGTCATCCCGCGATCTTTAAACGAGCCAGTCGGGTTCATCCCCTCGTGTTTGACTCGGAGTCGCTTGAGGCCGATATCCTCTCGAAGTCGCGGCATCTCATGAAGCGGTGTATTGCCCTCCGGAAGGGTAACGCCGACTTCGAACGGCAGGCCTGCATTGTATCGCCACACACCGCGGCCCTCGAACTCATCGAACGTTGGTGGGTCGTCGTACCGAACCTCGAGGAGACCATCGCACTCATCACAGGTGTAGCGAATGTCCTCAAACGGTGCGAACTGCTCGCCGCACTCGATACACTCCAGCCAGACGCCGTCGTCGGCACACGCCGGGGCCGACTGAGCGGGCGCAGAAAGCTCAAGACTCATTACTATATGCTGAGGCGGCGACCTGAAAAACGGGTCGGTTGTCGACAGGATTAAATATGCCTTGCCTGACAGTATCTGGGGTTTGTCTCTCGGTCAGTTTCGGGTCGAACGCGTCTCGTCGCCTTCGGACGCCGGCGGTTCGACGCCTTCGGCAGCCTCGACGCTGGCGGTATCCTTTTCGGTGGTAACATGCCAGCGGTCGATGGTGTCTTCATACTCGCCGAGTTGCGTCGAAACACGGTTTTTGAGCGCATCGTCGTTGATGTTAACTTCGAAAATAAACTCGGGTTCGCCGTTCGAGTGGGTTGTTTTCTGAATGTTTGCACTCACCAGTTCGTTATCGAAATAGTAGGGAGCTAGCTGTGTCATTACTTTCTGATAGACGGTGTTTTCGACCGTCCGGAGTGCTTTTCGTCCGACCGAATCGGCCGCTCGGGTGACGTACTCGATCGAATCGTGCCACCGTTCGACCGCTCCCTCGTCATCGCCGTTTTCGATTCTGTCGTACGATTCGGAGAGCTTTTCGCCGGCAGTTCGGACGTCGTCAGTTGCGGCTTTGCCGGCCTTTTCGCCGGCCCCTTCGTTGATGCTGGCTTGGTCGGCGGTCTTTTTGTTGACGTCTTCGCTGAGCCGTTCGTGGGCTTTCGGTCGCCACTCGTTCCATTCGCTGAAGGCATCGGCAAACTGCTCGGCGCTGTCTGTCTCCCGGAGTGCCTGTGTAATACGCTCGCCGTGTTCGACGACATCGCCCCACTCACCGCGTACTTTGAACCCGGAGATACTCTCTTCCATCGCGTTGGAAGCCTCCTATGGTGGCCGACTACATAAACTCTCCCGGCCTGTGACACCACACCGCAACGTCCTAGATTCCGAGTAGCTCCAGTAGGTCGATTCCAACGCCTGTGTACTCAATGAGTCGATACCCAAGAAAGATACCAACAATGCCCAATACGCCCGCCATTTCGGGTGGTGCCGGTATCGGCACTCCAAAAAACGCAAAGACGCTTCCTGCGATCAACCCTGTCAGCAGTGCAATCAGCCCAATTGCCCAACTCATAGCGATTCGTGTTCTTCCGAGGCTATCAGGTTATCTGTTAGAGACGATGAGCTCAAACCGTCCGTCTCAGCCGGCCTCTGCCAGTGGCTCGTCAATATCTAACAACACTGCACTCCGTTTCCAGAGCCGACGCTGGGCGTTGCGGTCGCGGCTGCTACGGGACGGCGTTTTGATCGCACGGTCGACGAAATACCGGCCTGAAACGTCTTCGACCTGTCGAGAGCACGCAAGATACACCGCGGTTGCGGCTCCCTCGGCAACAGACGTCGTCATTGGAAGCCGCTGTAACCCCGAAAGCAGCCGCGGCAACGGCCCAGGCAGGAACCGCCCAAAGCCACTCGCAGGAATCGCCCCTGGATGAAAGGCATTCGCCGTGATCGATTGTCCCGTCTGCTCGAGTCGGTGTGCTAACTCGGCACTAAACAGCACGTTAGCGAGCTTCGAACGCTGATAAGCCCGAAATCCCGAATACGACTCGAGCGAGCCTATCGCCTCATAGTCGATCGTCACACCTCGGTGGGCACCCGATGACGTCGTCACAACTCGCGCGTCGTCGGCGAGACTGGACAACAGTTCGCTCGTCAGCAGATACGCCGACAGATGATTGACCTGGAAGGTGTATTCGACACCGATCTCTGTCAGGCGTCCGCTTCGAAACAGCCCGCCAGCGTTGTGGTGTAGTATCTCGAGGCTATCAGTCCACGCTCGGAGTGCCGCCGCGAGGTTTTCGACCGCCTCGCGGTCGGCGAAATCGGCCTGCTGAAAGGTTGGGTCGGTACCCAGCGCAGCGAGTTCGTCGACAACTGCCATGCCAGCGGCTTCATCGCGGCCGTGAACCATCACGTCGGCACCGAGCCGACCGAGTGCGAGTGCGGTCTCCCGGCCGATGCCGCTTGTCGAGCCGGTAACGAGCGCCGTTGTCCCGGATAGGTCTGTCTCAGCGACGCCTGCGAGAGTTTCCGGTCGGGCCGTCATTGTCACTCCCTTGGTGTCGGACGAACAAAGAGACACCGCCATCGATACAATTTCTTATGAACTGGCCCTCAAGAGACACCCATGTCAGAGACACTCCGAGAGACTGGCCCCGGACTGTTAGTGCCGTTGGCGTGGCTTTTTGTCGCAGGCGCAGAAGTCGGCGTCGTCAGCGAGCAGTCGATTTTCATCGCACATCTGGTAATGGCCGCCTTTATTACGTTCTTTCTTGCGACCGGCTGGACCGAGTTGTCGAGCGGCGCGCTGGCTGGCTGGCGAGTGGTGATGGTCGTTGGCCTCGGGGCTACACTCGCTGGAATCGCGGGATTCGTTTTCTCGAGTGGCGCTGGTGGCCTGCTTCTGATAAGTCTGGTCGGCTGGATGCTGCTTCCGGCCGTCGGGTTGGCGTATACCGCTCGACTTCTCGATTCTGCGGCGGGTATCTATCTCGGGAGTGCGGTTCTGAGTGGGATTGGGGCGGTGGTGTATCTCCTCTCGTTGGCTGGTCTCGGCTTCGGAATCGCTGGAATCGCACTGGTCGGTATCGGCCAGACGGTGGGGATCGTCGACGCGGTAGTGCGGTTTTAAATCGCTCTTTGTGGCCGCTCGGAGCTGTTGCTCGCCGGTGTTGTTCGGCTGAAAATGCGGTGGGACAGGGATTCGAACCCTGGAGGCCATAGGCCACCTGCTTTCAAGGCAGGCGCAATAGTCCACTCTGCCATCCCACCAGCAGACGAATCTGTGTGATCTATCGTCAAAACGGTTCTGGTCTACGCGCTCGAGTCAACAACGAGTTCCGGCCCCGCCTCGCTTTCGACCACATCAATTCCGCGCTCATAGATGAACTCGGCGGTGTATTCGGGGACGATTCGTTCGGCCGTGACACGGGCCCGCAGCAGAGTGACGAACGACAGTAGATCCTCGTTGGTCTGGATTCGTGGGCTCAACTGGAGGAACTCCGTCTCGAGGCCAGCGTCGGCTGCCCGCGCGGTGAGCCGCTCGAGGTCAATGCCCGCGAAGCTCTCGGCGAAATCAATCGGCTCGCTAAAGCCCGCATAGTAGCTGCCACCCCTAATTGCGGGGCCGACGACGACCTCGTTCGTCCGGAGTTTCATTGCTGCACTGTCTATGATGGTTCGACTCATCAGCGGAGCCGTTCCGAAGACGACTGCCGCAGACGAGACCCCTTCGGTCTCGAGCAGATGAGTGATTGTGTTGCCTGCGCGCGCCGAGCGGCTCGAGCCGACCTGCGGTTCGAACCGCACCGCCGAGACGTCCTCGAGGGTGTCGGCTGCAATCGCCCGGAGTTCGGCTGCCGGTTCGATATCACTCCGGTGGGCTGCGGGCAGTTCCTCATCGGGCAGATAGTTGACCAGTAACTCGCCGCCAGACCGATCGATTGCCAGCAGCGTATCTCTGAGCAGTGCCTCATACAACTCGGCGACGGCCTGTTCGCCCAATGGCGTTGTCTCGATGAGTTCAGGTAGCACTAACCCTGCACGCGGCGGTCGTGCGAGAACAGCGATGACAGTCATAGTAATCCATTGGGCGGCGGCGTCTTGAACGCGATGATACAGCCCGCCAAGATGCGGCTCTCGAGTCGAATCAAACCACTGGTAGAACTCCGAACCGAACGACCCGTAGATAGCCGCTTCGAACCGCCTCGAGGTGCTATCGGCTCTGTCGTCCTTTCGTCTGCCGGTAGTCTCGCGAAAAGACGTTTTCCATGACGTGTTCGACGAACGCCTCGCTGTCGGCATCTGTTTGGGTCTCGAGTTCCATCATCGGGATGAGCTCGAAGCCACGGCCCCGGATCGTTGTTGCGTGTTCGGTTTCGATATCGAAGCTCTCGGGTTTGCGTGTGGTGTACTCAATGGCCAGCGACTCGAGGACGCGTTGGCCGATGGGAACGATAATCTGTGGGTTGATCATCCTGATTTCGGCGTTGAGATACGGCTCGCAGGTATCGATTTCCTGCTGGGTCGCCGACCGATCTGGATCTCGACAGCGCGTCAGATACGTACAAAAGGCATTCTGTATCTCGGGGCGTTCAGCATCGGGTTCGGTGCGAGCGAACCCGAGTTCGCCCAACATCCACTGGAGCCGACCGCCTGGGTCGTCACCAGTAAACGGGATGCCGCTTTCGTCGGCTCCCTCGTGTGGCCGTTCGGCAATAAACAGGAACTCGCCGCCGACATCGCCGTAGCCATGTACGACGTTCGTGCGGTTCTCACAGAGTCCACAGTTGGTACACTGCTCGTCCATGCCGAAGGGGTTCTCTGGGTCCGGCTGGTGTGCGTCCACATATGTTGGTGGTGGGCGAAAAATAAAACGCTACGGTTGGTCGGCTGCCGCTTCGGACGCAACTCACACGAACGTCTCGGCTAATTCAGACGAGATCACATCCCGAGTAACACAAGTGCCTGGTCAGGCTGTTCGGCGAACTCCTCGAGTTCGGGGCCGTAGACGGTGACCACATACAGCAACACAAGCAGAATGGAGTTATACAGCCCGTGGATAAGCGCGACCACTGTCAAATTCTCAGTGTACTCGTAGATTCCACCGAAAATAAGCGACCCACAGAACAGCGCAACCATCGATGCGGCGACTGAGGCTACACCGGCACCGCTGAAGCCGTGGGCCGGAATGTGGATCAGCGCGAAAATCACACTCGCAAGCATGATAGCTGTCACAGGGCCAAAGGACTCGCCCAGTCGACGCTGGACAACACCACGGTACAGCAACTCCTCGAACGGCCCGACGATGAGAAACATCAGCGGGATCAAATACAGATACAGTGTTGGATCAACCTCGCCCAGCCCACCGAGAGCGTGCTCGGAGGGTTCGACACCCAACAGCAGGCTCAACTGTGAGATCATTGCTGTCACGAAAATAATGCCAAACGGTGCGACGATGATAATGGCTGTCTCGATGAGTGTGGGCCGACGGATCGGGACGTACTCGAGGCCGCGGCCTGTTTTCCACAGATAGAGCGCCGACAGCCCGCCCATTCCGATCACCTGGCCGACAAACAGCTCGAGGCTGATCAACGCGAGTGGAGCCTCCGGAACCGCAAGTCCCAGCCACTGGCTGAGAAACAACAGCGGTAACAGAATACCGAGAGAGACGACAAGTGCACCGAAACCAAGCCCAGTGGCGATGCCGACTGTCAGAACTTTTTTACCGAGGGAGTTATCCTCACTTTCGGACGGCTCGCTGGGGCTGTCGGCTGTCCGGTCGGCTCGAGTGGATGAATCGCCGTCTGCAGACCCGGAGGGATCGATCCCCTCTGTGTCTTTCTTTCCCGGTGTCTTGGACTCCTCAGCAGAGTCGTCGCTCGGTGGTTCAGTAGGGTCGGTCATCGGTGATCACCCACAGAGCGCGAACAGCATCGAGATCGTAGGGAACCTAGACTACGCGAAAGGAACATAGCTGTACTAGCTGTGCGAAGCCCAAAAGCCCCCTGTTTTACAACAAAAATGTGTCTCCTCGGCGGTCGGTTGGTTTGGCTCGTTCGGCACACTGTACACAAAAGCCGAGTTCGGCATCAACGCACATTCGACAGACGACTGTCCCACAGCGGTCACACTCGATTGGGTCGGTTGGCCGCTCGCAGAACGCACACCGGCTGAGATCCATACCAACCGATCCGGTAGCCACACGCTTGAATCCTGACGTTAGACGACGCCGAGAGCAACCGAAACCCAACCGGCGGTTGTGAGCAATCCGAGGCCGAACAGTCCACTGTTGGCGACCGGGTTTCCGGCACCTACCAGCGACAGCGAAAACGTCCGCGTTGACAGCGGCCACAGATACGGCACGCCAGCCGGCGTGAGGGTATCACCGATCAGATGCCCAACCACAGTCAGCACACCGATTCCGAACCCAACGGTCGACAGCGACATTCCGGCTGCTGGCCCGGTTACCGTCTCGAGAGCCATCCCGACTCCCCACCCAACACCGCCGACTACTGCGGCAAACGCCAGCGAGTGCGTTGGTCCGCGGTGTTCGAGTATCGGGAGTCGGTGGTCGATATCAGGCAGCATCGTAAACCAGACCATCACGAAGCCAGTGATTGCAGCCAGTTCTGGTGCGCCTCGAGCGACGAGGGCGTAACCAACCGGCCCGAAGACGATCAGTGAGACGCCGAGATGGCCCGTTTTGAACATACCAGTCGGTGGCCGCCGGCTTAAAAAAACGATTCGACTCCGTGATAGAGATACGAGCGCATACCCCCGCGTTCGCCGCTGGCTGTGACACACAGTCAGCAGCCAACGGCGTGGTTGTCGAGTACGATTTGAGTAGCTACGCAAAAGATGCCCTCAAAAAGTATGTCCCACAACTCTGTGGGAACAGCTACGACGCCAACGAACTTCACGACGACCACCCGGTGCGGGTCACCAACGAGGGACTACCGCACGATGCTACGGTTTAACTGTACGGGGCCCTAATTGCAACCGTGTCTGAAAACTCAGGGAGGAAGAACCTCCGCATGCCGAACGATGATGAGATGTTTGCAGTCGTCACCGATATGCTCGGCGGTGGCCGAGTCCGACTCCGGTGTAACGACGGCAAAGAACGAATG
>LKML01000023.1 GCA_001563795.1 Haloferacaceae archaeon B1-Br10_E2g22
TCCTATCCCGGCATGGGACTCGGAGTTATCTTGACCGAGACACCACAGCGGTTCGAGAGTGTGTCTCAAACGTTCTGGGTCTCGGAGTCCCGATATTGTCCGATTAGGTGGGCGGTCATGCCGCCTCGGTGTACGTCATACTACGAGCCGATTCGAGATAAATATCCGTATATCTGCTGAACGTGGTTTGTGTCGGCGTTGTCGGATTCACGCCCGTTCGCCAGACTGCGTCTGGCGGGCAATCAGAAATCTCTGATTTCTGATAACGGCGTAAACGACGGGATTCTCTCCTTGGAAGAAGATAGCCGCCGTTCGGAGGAACTCCGTACTGATGTTCCACCGCAAGCAGGGCATAACAAAACCACAAACGGGCTGTGTTGATTGTAGTGGCCGGGCCATCCGTCCGCCTGCGTGATCAATGTACACAGACCATACAGTCGCCGTTGTCGTACCGGCGTACAACGAAGCTGGATTCATCCGAGAGGTAATCGAAACGGTTCCTGAGTTCGTCGATCGAGTGTATGTGATCGACGACTGCTCTACGGACGATACCTGGGAGAAAATCACTGAGACGGCTACCGAAATCAACACTGCGGTAACCGCAACCGACGGTGGTGCAGGGTTCGACCAGC
Source organism: Haloferacaceae archaeon B1-Br10_E2g22 (assembly GCA_001563795.1). Classification (GTDB taxonomy): domain Archaea; phylum Halobacteriota; class Halobacteria; order Halobacteriales; family Haloferacaceae; genus Halohasta. The sequence continues at coordinate 633 of LKML01000023.1, forward strand.
GGGTCGTCCCCATCCAACACGGCGAAAACCGCGGTGTCGGCGGAGCGATCAAAACCGGGTATCTTCGAGCCCGTGACGACGAGATCGATGTGACCGCTGTCATGGGCGGTGACGGACAGATGGATCCAACTGTTCTCGACCGGATTATCGATCCAATCGTTGATGGCGAGGCCGACTACGTGAAAGGCAATCGACTGATCAACGACGCCGACCACGAACAGATGCCGCGATTCCGGCAGATAGGGAACCGAATACTGACTGCGTTAACGAAAATCGCCAGCGGCTACTGGCGAATTGGCGACCCACAGATGGGGTATACAGCCATCTCACTGACGGCACTTCGTGAGGCCGACATCGAAGAGATGTACGAGTTTTACGGCTACTGTAACGATCTGTTGGTTCGACTTAACGTCTCGAGACAGACAGTCGCGGACGTTCCTTCGCCGCTGAACTACGGCGACGAACAGAGCCACATCAGCTATCTAACGTATATCCCCCGTGTCTCGCTGATGTTGCTGCGAACGTTTCTGTGGCGGCTATGGTCGGGCCGACACAGCCCACTGGGACTTTCTGTGCTCGTATTGTACGTCAGTGGAGCCGTTGGTACCGTCGGGAGTGCGATAGCTGCACTGCGAGCGGCTGATACTGAGGCCGAAAACTCGCTGAAAAGTTCCCTCGGAGGAGTGTTCGTGTTGGTGATCGCAATGGTTCTCGACGGACTGTTCAACTGGTCGATCAACACACGCATCGACACCGAAGAAGACTAACCACCACACATACTGTCAGAAGGCTTTCACACAAGAGTTCTTTCGGTCAAACACACATATATGATCTTTTGTTACAGTTCGAATAGAAGACACAAATCAATTTATACGACTTATCGAAGCCGTTTGTACAGATTTGAGACAGCACTCATCATTGGTGTGCCATGTTCTAGGGTCTGGTACGTTCGCAACTCAGGAGCAAACTTGGCTTTGTATTTCGAGATCCGTTCGTTGTTCGCACCGACCAGGTCATACTGACTGCGTCCGCGGTCACGAGCCGTGGTAATTATCTCCCAGTCTAACAGATCATTAACTGGAACGTCGGCATCTCGGCTTCCCCAGCTTTGCCAGCCGTAGATGGTTTCTCCGGCCTCGAGCGTAATGTGGCCGCCAACGAACTTACCGTCAGCCCGACAGGTGTAGATTCGGCACATCCCATCCGGAAGCTGACGCCAGAGATCCACCACGAACGCCGAAGATATTTTGAACCTCACTCCCTGTTCTGCATGCCGGGTTTGAAGTTGGCTGATCGTTCTGGTCAGTTCGGCCTCACCGCCCTCTGTAATCGTATACTGTGTGTCGTCACTGTTGGTGATGTTTTTGCGGGCGTCGCTGCTGAAAGCCGCCAGTAGTTCGTCAGTCGGCCTCGAGAGATCAACAACGTACGTATAGCGTGTCGTCGGCTCGAAACCGTCCCAGATCAACGGCCTGGTGTCCGAATACAGAATACTGGTTCGGAAGTGGGAGTATTTGGGGTCGATTTCGTCTTCGATTTCGGCCAGACAGCCACGAATGAACCGGCTGTTGGTTTTTTCTCGGCGACGTCGTTTCTGTTTGGTGTGATTCAACAGTGCAGGGCCGAGATAGCTGATTTTGAGATCGGGTGGCGGCGAAAACGCTGTACTCACTGGGCCTTTCGATAGCTCAAAAATCGGAAAAATGCCGACTGGCTCCTGTCCTTTGTACCCCACGAACGGATACAGGGTGCTGTCGGTGTGGTCTGCAAACACTTCGAGGCTTTCGGCTCGATGAAACGGTGTTGCGTGGTCGCTCTGTTCGACGAGACGGTTCCAGTCAGCAGCGTCTTGAAGGGTTGTGATATCAATTGCCATATTACTCCAAATAGCCCAGATCTGCGAGTCGTTGTTCGACTTCGGCATCGTCAGTCCGAACCCTCTGGGTGGGATTGTACGGCGGGTAGGGACGTCGGCCAGTCGGCGAGACCACCGCAAGCGGATCGCCGTCCATCTCGCGGTCGACTTCGAGACCAAACGATGCCAGAATCGTCGGTGCAACATCGAAAATGTGGCCTGCAATGTCGGCTTCCGGCGAGACGTTCTCACCAGCGGCCATGACGATTCCCTCGCGTTTGTGCTCCCACGATTCGGATGGCTCGTCGAACCACTCGCCGGCGAGCGATGCCGACAGATACTGCTTGAAGCCGGCCGGAACGATGACGATATCGGGCGCATCACTCACGTAGGGGCCATCGAAGACAGCCTCACGAGGAAGCACCTGTTCGAAACACAACTCGCCGGTCGGTGTACGAACCGACTCTAATGTCTCGATCAACTCGGCTCGAGTCGATTCGTAGTCGTCTTCGCTGACGACGCCGTCTGGTTCGCGACCCTCGAGATTGAGCCGGATTCCCATCTCGGTTCGCGAACGCATATACGCACGCGAGTCTGCGAACGCAACGCGCTCGGAGCCTGCCCGAATAAGCTCTGAGGGTACGATTTTCCGCACCTGTTTTTCGAGACCGAGCCGCCGGACAATCGCGGCGAGTCGCTGGCTTGTCAGGCCGACGCTGGCTGCTGTCTCGAGAGCGCGTTCGGCCGCCGAGCGACGCTGTGTGGTGGTCTCCTCACCGTTCTGAAGCTGTGTTTCGGCGAGAGTTGACCACGATGGCATCCCGCCGTCGCCGGCAGTTGTCTCGACGAACTCCCGGTCGCGAAGGAACTCGTTGACGCGAAACTCCCAGTCCATCGGCCCGAGTCCGTGGTCGCTGACAACCAACAGGAGCTTTGGATCACACATCTCGAGAATCGACCCGATTTCGTCGTCGACGGTCTGGTATACTGACCGAACCACCGCCTCGTCGTCGGGATACTCGTGATAGACCGTATCCGTCTGTTGGAACTGGACGAACCCGAACGCCGGTTCGCGGTCGGCCAATAGATACCGAAACGCCGCTCCGCGCATGCGTGTGAGCCTGTTGTAGCTCTCGAGGCGGTCTGCTTTTGAAGCCTCGCTGTACCGGCTGTCAGCATACAGTTGGTACTCGCCGAGTTCGTCGATGAGTTCCTCCCAGGTGCCTGGTGGATGACAGTCGGGTGCTTCCGGTGCCATATAGCCGGGGACGACAGTGGCATCCGAGACTCGCGGCGGATGGGTCACAGGAACGTTGACGACGACGCTATCGTAGCCCTGCATTGACAAGACCTCCCAGACGGCTCGTGCGTTGACACTCGAGTGGTTGACGACATCCCATTCGTAGCCATCGAACTGTAGAAAGTCGTACACTCCGTGTTTGCCGGGATTTTTGCCTGTATAAATCGAGGGCCACGCACTCGGCGTCCATGGTGGCAGTTGGGATTCGAGCGCTGCGACCGCGCCCCGTTGCTGGATGGCCTCGAGAGTCGGAACAAGCCCATCGTCAATCAACGGCTCGAGAACAGACGAACAGACACCATCGAGTCCGACCACAAGCGTCTGCAGACCAGTGGCCTCGGCTTCGGGCATGTCGGTTACTATCGGTTGGATGAGGCTTTGTTATGCTCGGCTTTTCGGCCCCAACAACGGTGCCGAAGACATTCAACACAGCAGCATTGTTGTTTGTTGAAATGTCCTGTGTGTACGAACAGCGACGTTCATACAGCCACGTCGACACAACGAGTTCTGTGAGGCTGCATTCGTAATCCGTCTGAGCATTCGGAGAGACTCTCTCAGTAGCACGGACTTACCGCCGCTCGCGGTGGTGAGGAGGTGAGCCCTCGAAAAATACGAACCCACGGCGGATACTGCGTATGTGCGCAGAAAATACCGTCTAGGTCGAAAGGATCACATAACAAAGCGCGCACGTACGGAACTCAGTGGTAGTTCCATGGACTGCCACTCGAGGGGTCAGCGACCTACAACGCAGCTTTCCCCAACCTCACCGAACGCACGGCTACTCGCTCGAGACAACCGGGAGACGAACAATGCGTACTGAACCCCAACTCGGCAAAAACTGTGATATCCAGCCGGATGTTCGTCTCCTCGAGAGCGAAGACGGCCCACCGCCATCAGTTGGCCGTGAGGCGACGATCCGTTCGGGCTCGGTTATCTACCCGAACGTCAGCATTGGCGAGCGCTTTCAGACGGGACACAACGTGCTTGTCCGCGAACAGACAACCATTGGCGATGATGTCACTGTCGGCACCAATACGGTGATCGACGGCCAGACCACAGTCGGCGACCGTGTTAGCATGCAAACCGGCGTGTACGTTCCCAGCGACTCAACGATCGGTAGTAACGTCTTTTTGGGTCCGCATGCGGTGTTGACCAACGATCCGTATCCGATCCGCACAGACGTCGGCCTCATCGGCCCAATTCTCGAAGACGGCGTCTCGGTTGGTGCTAACGCGACGATTCTGCCGGATGTTGCCATCGGCGAGGGGTCGTTTGTCGCCGCCGGTGCGGTTGTCACCGAAGATGTTCCGCCGAAGCGGCTGGCAGTTGGCACGCCGGCGATCCATCGTCAGTTACCCGAGGCCCTCCAGGGAGGCAATGATATCGCATGAGCAACCACGATGAGACTAGTCTGTACGGAAGCGACCTCGAGGAAGACCACCAGCGTGAGGCGCTTTTCGAAGGGCAGCTTCCGGTTGCGGTCTACGGACTCGGAAAAATGGGCCTGCCGCTGGCCGGTGTGTTCGCCGATCTGACTGGTAACGTCACTGGCGCAGATGTCGATCAGGCGGTCGTCGAGTCGATCAACAACGGCAGATGTCACGTTGATGGTGAGCCCGGATTGGCCCAACTGGTCGAACAAACCGTCGCCGACGGTTCGCTGCGGGCCGTTTCCGATCCCACAGCCGCTGCTGCCGACGCGAGGCTCCACGTCGTGATCGTCCCCACACTGATTACCGACGAGGGGACTGCTGATCTACGGATTATCGAATCAGTCCTCGAAGATATCGCTCAGGGCCTCGAGGCCGGCGATTTAGTTGTTGTCGAATCGACAGTGCCGCCGCGAACGTGCCAAGACGTGATCGCCCCGCTGTTGGCGGCCGAAAGCGGGCTGTCGGTCGGCGAGTTCGGGCTTGCGTTCTGTCCGGAACGAACGAAAAGCGGCCGTGCGATCCGCGATATTCGTGGCTCGTGGCCAAAGGTCGTCGGCGGGATCGACGACGAAAGCACACGGGCGGCTGCGCTTGTGTACGACCAGGTGACCACAAACGACGTGATCCGCTGTTCGGATGCGACAACCGCCGAGACAGTCAAAGTCTTCGAGGGCGTCCACCGGGATGTCAACATCGCGTTGGCCAACGAGTTGGCAACCTACACTGACTCACTCGAGGTCGACGTTCGGGAAGCAATTGCGGTCGCCAACACCCAAGATGAGTGTGACATTCTGTGGCCCGGCCCGGGTGTCGGCGGCCACTGTATCCCGTATTATCCGTACTTCCTGTACGGAGAGTTCGGTCTCGAGAGTCCACTGTTACGGACTGCTCGGCAGGTCAACGATGAGATGCCCGCGTTTGTGGTCGGTAAACTCACCGCACTGCTTGCTGGCCGTTCGACCACGCTCGGTGATGCCCGCGTGTTGGTTCTTGGTGGTACCTACCGAGCAGGCGTTGCTGAGACTCGAGCAAGCCCAGCAATCGGCGTCACCGAAACACTGGCGGCCAACGGTGCGAGCGTCGATATCGTCGAACCGATGCTCGAGTCGTTTTCGGAGTTCGACGCAACACCTGTGAGCATCGAAGCAAGCTATGAGAACACGTACGACGGGATTATTCTGGTCACCGCCCACGAGGCCTTCGAAGCCATTGAGTGGGATCGGTTCGACGATCCCGCAGTGGTTGATACACGCGCTGTGCTTGACCCCGCGTCAGTTGGTCACACCGTGTACACAATCGGCGGTCGCGGCGAGTTTGATATCGCTGCCCAGACAGTGACCACAGAGACCGACACAGCCAGTCAGCCTGCAACCGATGGAGGAAACGACTAATGCCGGCAGATTTCAGCGATGAGGCCTACGCCTCGCTGTTGGATGCTGGCCTCGAGGCAGGCTATACGTTTCTTACCGTCAGGGAGTATCTTAGCCGCGAGCGACTTCCCAAGCAGTTCCTGATTGTTCGCCACGACGTTGATCGCAAACCGATGAACGCCCTGCAGATGGCTCGCATCGAAGCCGTCCGAGATATTCCGACAACGTACTATTACCGGATTATTCCCAAAACGTTCCGGCCAGAACTCATCCAGCAAACCGAACGGTTGGGCCACGAAGTCGGCTATCATTACGAAGATCTCGACACCGCAGACGGCGACCTCGAGGCGGCTCACGACTCCTTTGGGCGAAACCTCCGGCGGTTCCGGCGGCTCTGTGCGGTCGATACTATCTGTATGCATGGCAACCCGTTGACCGCTCATGACAACCGAGAGATGTGGACTGGCGAGTACGCGTATGCCGACTACGAGTTGCTGGGTGAAGCCTATCTCTCGATGGATTTCGAGGATGTGACCTACTTTTCGGATACGGGCCGAACCTGGGAGGACGGCCCGCTGAAAGTCAAAGACCATACGATGGGCGAAGGCGACAAACAGGTTCAGGTTGATACAACCTGGGAGCTCATCGAGTTGCTTTCGACCCAGAACATAGACCGCGCGTGCTTGTTGATACATCCGAACCGCTGGGCCGGTTCGTACGCCGAACTGCTCGCCGAACGCACCAAAGACGCCGCCACGAACGTGGTTAAATACGGCCTGCAGCTTCGACCATAGTGCTATGCTCGAGGAGTACACCTTTGGGTTGTGTCTGACCCACGACGTTGATAGACCGTACAAAACGTTTCATTCGGTAGTGTATGCACTCCGAGACCGAGATCCCGAACATCTCCGGTCGTTGCTTCCGGGGACGAACACGTTTTGGACGTTTGAGCGGCTTATGACGCTTGAAAGCGAACTCGGGGTTCGCTCGGCGTTTTATTTTTTGAACGAAGATCGGCTGTTTCGGGATCGCCCGCCCAGAGAGTGGCTGACCAAAGACGGCTGGCGGCTGTTTGGCGGTCGGTACGACCTCGACGACCAGCGGATTGTCGATCTCATCGCCGAGTTAGACGCTGGCGGCTGGGAAGTCGGCCTCCATGGGTCGTATGAATCACCGACCGACCGCCAGCGGTTAGCCGCCGAAAAGCGCACGATCGAACGCCTCGTTGGCCACCCGATCCAGGGCGGCCGACAACACTATCTGAACCGCTCGGTTCCTGAAACCTGGCAGCACCACCAGGCGATTGGGCTCAACTACGACTGCACGCTTGGCTCGTCGGACAGCTACGGGTTTGCGCACGGCTACGGCATCAAACGTCCGTTCGACGACGAGTTTGTCGTCTTTCCACTGACGATTATGGAGTTGGCACTTCCGAATGTCGAAAGCGATCTCGAGAGCGCATGGCGCGAATGCGAACGGATTCTCCAGGAGGCTGCCGAAAACAATGCCGTGATGACGATCCTGTGGCATCCACGGTTTTTCAGCGAACTCGATTTCCAGAACTACACCGAACTGTATCGCCGCATTATCGTTCGCGCCAAGGAGTTGGGCGGCTGGGTCGGTCCACCGGGAGAACTCTATGACCGACTCGAGCATCCTGAACTGCCGATCACCCCCGCCAAACAGCGATAATCGGAGGGTAACAAAACAGCTCTCGGTGGTTTGTTCGGTCGATTTCATGCGCCTCGAACAACTCCCGCTCGAGGAGTGGGATGCCGCACTCCCTCGGGCTGGCTTCGAACCGTTTCATACCGCAGCCGCACTGGACGTTCTTGATTCGCACGCCAGCGGGCAAATGCAGCTGTTTGCCGGCTACAACGGTCAAAACCCGGTTGCGATGGTTCCGCTTTTCATCCAGCGGCGGTCTATCGGTACCACCGTAACCTCGCCGCCGCCCGGTCTGGGTGTGCCCCGGTTGGGCCCGATTCTGATGCCTGCAAGCCCAAAACGCAGCAAACAGGAACGACTTAATCGTCGGTTCGCCACGGCGATTATCGAAGAACTCGAACTCGACAGTTCGCGGACACTGTTTCGGATGATCGGAAATACAGCCTACAGCGACCCACGACCGTATCGGTGGGCTGATTTCGAGATTACTCCTGTATTTACCTACAGACTGGACATCTCCGAGAGCAGTGCCGATGAGTTGCTCTCGAACTGTAGCAAAAGCCTGCGACGAGAGATCCGAGACGTTCGTGATCTCGAGGTCGACATACAGACCGAAGGCCTCGAGGGTGCACACGCGGTGTACGAACAGACCGAAAGCCGCTATCGCCAACAGGACGAGCCGTTTTCACTATCTTGGGAGTACGTCCGAGCGATGTTCGAAGCACTCGACAAGCGAGCCCGCAGCTACGTCGTCCGCGATCCTGACGGCGAGTTCGTCAGTGGGGTGACTGTGGTGTACTCGAACGATGCGGCCTACTTTTGGCAAGGGGGTGCCCGCGGTGAGTACAATGGGACGACCGTCAACAGCTATCTTCACTGGCGGATTATCGAAGATCTCATCGAAGACCCACCAATACAGACGGTCTCAGCATACGATCTGGTTGGTGCGAACACCGACCGGCTCTGTAAGTACAAAAGCAAGTTCGGTGCGTCCTTACAGCCGTACTACAAAATCGAATCCAGCGGCCCGCAAATGGAGTTGGCCAAGCGCGCCTACCACACGCTCACCGGCTAGCGGTTCGTTCGACTATCAGCGATCGGTTCGTTCGACTGGCGGTACCGCTTGGCCTCGAGCGTAAGGAGTGACTATCAGCCACCTACGGCGATTGGCACAGAATAACAAAGCCGTCAGTATGCGAGTAGCCCGGTAGCATGGACACACCCGATGATTCGACCCTTGTCTACACGAGCGTCTCGACACCTGGCTATCACGTCTTAGAGACGCTGTTGGATGAGGGAGTCCCAATCACACAGCTTGTTTCGATTACCCCCGAGATGGGCCAGGAGGCAGGTGTCGCAAAGTACACTGATTTCGCACCCATTGCCGACGAATACGACATTCCGATCTATTATCCGGACGTCTACCATATGGATGAATCGGACGTCGCCTTCTTCGAGGATCTCAACGCTGATCTCATGATCGTCAACGGCTGGAATCGAATACTCCCCGGCGAGGTTCTCGAGACGTTCTCGAAGGGAGTACTCGGCAACCACGGCAGCGCGTTTGGGCTCCCAAAGGGCCGGGGACGGTCACCGCTCAACTGGTCGCTTATCGAGGAACTCGAGCGGTTTTTGCTCTCAATCATCCGGCTCGATGCCAACGTCGACGCCGGCGGTGTCGCTGCAACCCGGAAGTTCGATATCAACCAGTTCGATACGATCCAGTCGCTGTACTACAAAGTCACTCTTGCTATCGAGGAGATGCTGTTGGATGTACTCGGCCCCATCTTGCGCGGCGAGCACGACTTCGAGGCCCAAGCAGGCGAGCCGACCTACTATCCCAAGCGTACGCCCGATGACGGCGATATCCACTGGGGCGAGCCGATGGACGACATCTACAATCTCGTCCGGGCGGTGACACGGCCGTATCCGGGAGCCTTTAGCTTCCACGACGGCGAGCGCGTCGAAATCTGGCGCGTCCAGCCCTTTTCGTGTGATTTCGGATTTGCTGCCGAACCCGGTGAGATTATCTCGGTGTTCCATACCGACGAGTTCGTCGTCTCGACGCCCGACGGCTCGGTGTTGGTCACCGACTGGGACGCAGACAGTTGGTATCCACAGCCAGGGATGGTCTTCGACTCACCAGGCCAACACAGTCGCATCGACAGCATCGAACAAAAGCAGCATCTATCGACCACTGGCGATGACTGACGCCACCGTTTCGCCGGCCGACCTCGAGACACTCAAGTACCGACTGGATGCGTACGAATCGCTGTTGCAGTCGTTCAAAGCCGCTGGCTATACGTTTTCGCTGTTCGATTCGGACGGCCAACTCGAGTCGGGCGAGATTCTGCTGCGACACGATGTCGATCTTTCGGTTGATCGCGCACTGGCAATGGCCGAATGCGAACACCGACTCGGCGTCCAATCGACCTACTGTGTGTTGTTGAACGCGCCGGCCTACGATATCGTCGATCCTCGAACCGTCCGCATACTCCAGCGTATTTCGAAGTTGGGCCACGAAATCGCACTGCATTTCGACACCCATGTTTACTGGAAGCCCACAGCCGAGCCACACCCCCACTCGGTTGCGTCCAAAGTCGAACAAGAGTTGACTGTGTTAACTCGAGTAGTTGGCGAAGAGATTTCGAGTGTATCGTTCCACATCCCACCGCAGTGGGTGCTCGGTCGATCCTACGACGGGTTTGTCAACACCTACGCACCGCGGTTTTTCGAAGAGATCGCATATCTTTCGGACTCGAGCCAAAAGTGGACGACTACCCCGCCGTTTCCGAACGGACTCGCCGAGACGTTCCAACTGCTCGTCCATCCGGGCCTCTGGCACGATGAGCACCGACCGATGGCCAAAATCGTCCGCGAGCGGTGCCAACGGACTCACAGGGCCGTCGATCACTACTTCGATCCACTGAAACTCGAGGAGGATCGTCTGAGATAACTGACCAAAGCAGTTTCTGGAACGCTGAAGCCCATAGCGGTTGGCAGACTCCCTCGAGATACCCAATACCGAGCCGCAGGTCACACCGAATAGAGGGCTTTGGTCGCTTATGGCCGCGGATAATCGCTGCTGAACCGAGAGTAGTCAATCAGTACGTTGATTCTAGGAGTGACAGGTCTCACTATGTGGTAGTATGTCACACGTATACTCTCATGGTAGGAGGCTTCTACAGCAGCAATCTGTCAGTAAACCATACGTGAGTTTTATACAATTAGTCTCACAACATACATTTGCACAGTTACACACCGATGCTACATCCCCACAGTCTGGCAGCGTCCTCGAGTCGGTGCAGACGGACACGCTGCGAGCGTCCAGAGCCCTCCCCACACGTTATTCGCCGAGCGACTGGCGCGACTCCGGACAGCCGTAGCCACTGCCATACATCCCCGTATGTCAGGAGACACTTTACAGGCCGAGACTACGAGTGGCCATCGCAGATTGCCAGTCAGTGTTTCGGCCGAACACACTGCCGACACGGTAGGACTGTCAGTTGGTGTTATCGCACGGTACAATCATCGGACGACACATCAGTTGAGCGTCCGACCCATACACCCCCCGTGACACATGAGTTCACAAACTGCCCCCACAGACACACCCCAGACGCAACGCACCGATAGACCACCCGCAAACGCAGCCACAGAGGCTGAAACAGCACCGCCCGAGCCGCTGTCGTTGGATCTGGTGTTCGAAGTCCTGAAAAACGAACGCCGTCGGCGCGTGCTGAAGTATCTCGCCGCGAATCCAGAGACCGTCTCGCTGAGTGACCTGGCAGAACACATTGCGGCCATCGAAAACGACAAACCCGAAGCCGCCCTGTCGTCTCAGGAACGAAAACGCGTCTATGTCGGTCTCTATCAGTGTCATCTCCCAAAAATGGACGACACTGATGTCGTCGAGTTTGACGGCGACCGCGGAACGATCTCACTCGGCCCGAACGCCGAACAGCTGTATCCGTTTTTGGAGGCAGAAGACGAACAGACCCGACCGTGGCCCAAATACTATCTGGGCCACACCACACTGAGTCTCGCACTGTTCGCAGCCGCGTTGGTTGCGGTTCCGAGCGGTCTGAGCGTTGTTTTCGGCCTGTCGCTTCTCGGGTTTGTCCTGCTGGGGACGGCCCACTACTCGGTTACATAAACAGCCGGCGAATCGAGCGACGACTCGCTCGAGCGGATACAGCCCTTTGTCAGAGGGACTATTCTATCACAGGCAGGCCAGAAACAAGGAGTAACCACAGCGCAGTCTGTAACATATGTCACTGATTGGCGAGGATTTGTCTACTCGTTGGTATACGACGCCTACCTGAGAGCCACACAGAAAGCGGGTCTGACAACGGATCTATAACAAAGCCGATTGGGAGCCCCGATGGCCTGTTGAGTGCTTTAGAAACCAATGTGCCCCCAATACAGACGCTCACGACCACACCGAACCGATAGATACCCACCGGAATCGGGCCGCCGCCACACACCGCCGACTCGGAGGATTAACTGATGTGTGGGATAACCGGTCGCATCCGCTCGGATAACGCAGTCGAAGACCTGATGGCCGGACTCGAGAACCTCGAATATCGAGGGTACGATTCGGCAGGCCTGGCGGTCAAAAACGGCCAGGGAGTCGACGTGCTCAAACGCGAAGGCGAAGCCGCCGCACTCCGTCGACTCGTCGACCAGCAGAACCCAACGGGTCCCATCGGCATCGGTCACACACGCTGGAGTACCCACGGCCCGCCAAGCGATGCCAACGCCCACCCACATACCGGCTCGAGTGATCGCGTCGCAGTTGTCCACAACGGTATCATCGAGAACTACGATACGCTTCGCGGGGAGCTCAAAAGCCGCGGCCACAACTTTAGCAGCGACACCGACACCGAGGTTGTCCCGCATCTCGTCGAGGAGTTCCTCGAAGACGGGCTGGAACCGTTTGATGCCTTTATGAGTGCGGTCGATCGCCTCGAGGGCAGCTACGCGCTGGCGATGATTCTCAAAGACACCGATGCGATTTTTGCGACTCGTAACGGCTCGCCGCTCGTCGTCGGACTTGCCGATGACGGCTATTTCTTGGCGAGCGATGTCCCGGCGTTTATCGAGTTCACTGACCAGGTGATCTACCTCGAAAACGAAGACGTTGCGGTGTTGCGGCCTTACTCACACGGTATTTTTGACCGGTCGGCGACAGCCGTCGACCGGCCGATTGATACCATCGAGTGGTCTTCGGAAGACGCCGAAAAATCGGGATACGACCACTACATGCTCAAAGAGATCAACGAACAGCCGGCCTCGCTCAACCAGACAATTCACGGTCGGTTCGACCCAATCGAGGAGTCAATCTCGTTTGACGAGTTCGAACCAGGCGATTTCAGCGACATCTCCCGAGTCGAGTTCGTCGCCTGTGGAACGTCGTATCATGCCGCGCTGTACGGCTGTCATTTGCTCGGCCAGCGTGGCATTCCGGCCTACGCCCACCGAGCCGGCGAGTACGCCTCGAATCCGATGCCGGTCGACGACGAAACGCTCGTGATCGGCGTCACACAGTCCGGCGAAACTGCCGATACGCTCGAGTCGCTCCGCCGACTCGAGGATACCCCAGCGCGGACGCTTGCGCTGACGAACGTAATCGGCTCGACAGCCGCTCGCGAGACAGATGACGTACTCTACATTCGGGCAGGCCCCGAAATCGGCGTCGCCGCAACCAAGACCTTCTCCTCGCAGGTCACTGCCCTCGCGTTGCTTTCGGAGCGGCTTCACCGTGATATCACTGGTGAACCAAGTGAGAAATCAAGCGACCTGCTGGGCTCGCTGGGTGCGCTGGCCGAACAGATCGAATCGATCCTGGATGCAGACCCGACTGCCGAGTTGGCACACCAGTATCAGGGACTGGATTCCCACTTCTTTATCGGCCGTGGAATCGCCCACCCGGTTGCTCTCGAGGGTGCACTGAAGTTCAAAGAAATCACCTACGAGCACGCCGAAGGGTTTGCGGCAGGTCAACTCAAACATGGCCCGCTGGCGCTTGTAACGCCCAATACGGTCGTTATTGCGGTGTTTACCGGCGAACACGATGAGAAAACACTCAACAACGTTCGCGAGGTCCAAGCCCGCGGTGCGAGCGTGATCGCTATCGCTCCCGAAGACGCCCACGAGGTTAGATCAACCGCCGATGAGTTCGTCTCGGTTCCGTCTTCGACGCCGGAACTCAACGGACTGTTGGCGAACGTCCAACTGCAGTTGCTGTCGTATCACGTCGCCAACCGTCTCGAGCGCTCGATCGACAAACCGCGGAATCTCGCCAAAAGCGTCACCGTTGAGTAATCGTTGGCTGGCGAGCAGGCGGGTTCTTTTTTGTTGTACGCAGGTCGCCGACAGTTCCATTCTGTGCTTTGTATCGTCCTGGTTGGCTCATGCCGTCTGTTCTAAGACAGATATCGTCTCGAGAGACGGCCGGAGTAGTTGGTGGCCTACGCTCCGGTATGACCCCTTTACTCAAACCGATGAGTCGACAGTATCAGGTCATGTTTGGAACGGGCGGTATTCGTGGCTCTGTTGGCGAAACGATCGGAACCACTCTGGCGGTTCGGCTTGGACGGGCAGTTGGCTCGGAAGCCGACGCTGTCGTTGTTGGCCGGGATGTCAGAGCCAGCGGTCGGCTCTTAGAGCGCGCGCTGGTTGCTGGCATCGAAGAGTGTGGCAGCAACGTCATCCGAGTCGGCGTCGAATCGTCGCCGACGATCGCCCGCAGCGTCTCGTGGCACAACGCCGATCTTGGTGTGGCGATTACCGGCTCGCACAACCCGGCGGGCGACAACGGGTTCAAACTATGGAGTGCCAATGGCCGCGCACTCAGCCGGACAGAATACCGCCGGGTTGTTCGGCGAGCTACGGCCGGAACGGTCTCGTTGGCCCCAGCGGCCGATATTGGCTCGACAACACGGCGTGAGGGCTGTCGTGACCGCCACCGCAGACAGCTTCTCGAGGCGTTCGAGCCGATGGAGGGTATCTCTGTCGTACTCGATTTGGGCAACGGAGCCGGCGGGCTGACCGCTGATGTGCTCGATGCGCTGGGCTGTGATGTGTTGACGCTCAACAGTCACCCGGACGGGACGTTTCCGGGACGGCCAAGCGAGCCGACAGCCACCTCCTGTGTGCGTCTCGGCCATGTAGTACAATCAACCGATGCCGACCTCGGGATTGCCCACGATGCAGATGCCGACCGCATGCTTGCGATCGACGAAACAGGCCAGTTCGTCGACGGCGACGACCTGTTTGCGCTGTTTGCGGCCGCAACTGCCGAACCGGGCCGGCAGATCGCCGTGACCGTCGATACCAGTTCGCTCGTCGAACAGGCTGTCCAATCAGCCGGCGGTGAGATTGTTCGAACCGGTGTCGGTGAGATGGCCGTCGCTGAGGCGATGGATGATTCGGACGTCGTCTTCGGCGGCGAACCCAGCGGACTGTGGATCTGGAGTGACCACAGCCGGTGTCCGGATGGCCATCTGGCGGCGGGCAAACTGGTCGAACTCATCAGAGACAACGGGCCGCTTTCTGCACAGCTCGAGCCGTACAGTAGACAACACACCACACGACGGGCGTGTCTCGATGCCACAGCGAAATACGACGCCATCGACCGGATTCGGCGGCGGCTCAACGGCGAGTACAGCCGGATCGACACCACCGATGGCATTCGAATCGAAACCGACAGTGGCTGGTTCCTTGTCCGTGCCAGCGGCACCGAACCCGTCGTCCGTATTACTGCTGATGCAGCCGACTGTGCGACTGCCGACCGATTGTTCGAACGGGCTCGAGGCCTCGTCGAATCGACCGCACTCTCGGTCGGCGAGACCGTAACATAGGCCGGAAACGAGCGGCAAGCTGTATAATAACTTCAAAAGCAGGCAGCACTGTCCGCGGACGGACAGAAGCTACTCGGCAGGTGCGGCGACGTACTCTTGTTCCCACTCGCGTCGCTGTTCGATCAGCTCGCGGCCTTCGGGAGCGAGTTCATAGTAGTTCGTTCGCTGGTCGTGCCGTCCCTTCTCGACGAGGCCGTACTCGACGAGCGTATCGAGGTTGGGGTACAGACGGCCGTGGTTAACGTTGTCAACGTGCTTTTCAATCTCGCGGCGAACCATTTGACCGGAGGGTCGACCAAGGCCTGCAATCACGTACAGCAGGTCTCGCTGGAAGCCGGTCAGTTCAAACATACGGGTCATCCATATGGACGGTCACCCCCAACCATCATTGTTAGTTACTGCTGAATACGATATGGAGGAATTTACCCTGCGGCGCACTTTGGAGCAGTTTCCGGGAGTTAGGCAACTAGTAAGTAAGCAATGCTGAACGATACATCCGGCCGCCTGCGAGCGATTGCAACGATTGCAACGGTTCTCAACACACCAAAGCAGTACAGTCATATACACGAGACTTTGTCCAGAACAGACAATAAACTGACAGTCTGGCGTCCCACGCAAAAAACGCCGGACGCAGCCGAGATTGCTGTTGGATTCCCTGCATAAACAGATATTCGTACACATTCAATTTGTTATGAATAAATCACTTATGTGATGGTTGAGTAACTATCAGATATGGATTCGGTATCTCGTTTCACAGTCCTCCATTGGAATCAGTTTGCAGTTCCGAAACAACGGAGCACCAACAGATGAGCAGGCCGACTCACCAGTGGATACTGGTCGGCTGTATTCTCCTTGCTTGTGGCGTCGCTTTCGCCGCCAGTGGCCTCGCTGCCGACACGGAAACGCCAGCCAACACTACAGACTCTACCCAGGCTGTCGAGACGGCCAACGGCGAGCCAGCGACAACACCGCAGGATACCACGCCATTGGTTACTGATTTCTTTGAGGCTCCCAACGACACCGTCTCAGAACCACAGCTGGATCTGTTCGTTGCCGAGCCGGTTGTCGAAGCCGGCACGGAGACAACGGTCGAAATTGCAATCCTCAACACTGCCAGCATCGAAACGGGAACGTCACTCGATGAGCCGACCGCAACTGCTCGAGGCGTGCGTGTGGTTTTCGACGACGATGACGCCCCACTGACAGTCAACTCGGGTGAGACGACCGCCGGCTCGATCCCACCTGGCGAAGTCGCCACTGTCCCGGTTTCTGTGACTGTGCCCGAATCGGCTGATGGTGACAGCGGCGAGCTTGCGGTCGACGTCGAGTACACCTACACTGCTTTCGATAACGACGGCAACGCAACAGACGAGACCGAAACCGAGAGCTTCGATGTCGAACTCGAGGTCGGCGGGCAATCACAGTTCGAAATCGGTGATGTCGAAACCGACGCTCAGGTCGGGACTGATGGCACCGTCGAGGTCGATCTCGAGAACGTCGGCAGCGACGACGCCGAGGCTGTCCGCGTTACCGCCCAGTCTCCCACTGGGGGTGTCACTGCCGGCCCTGCAAACGGAGCCACGGCCACTGGCCCACAGCCTGAGGAGCCACCGGAATCCGACGACCAGCCACCAGAATCTGATGACCAGCCGCCGGACGACACTGAAACAACTGCCTCGAGCGGAACCACAGAAGCGAGTTCAGCCGCATTCGTTGGTGACATCGAAAGCGATGAAACCGCGACCGTGGCGTTCGATACACGAATTGACAGCGATGTGAACGTCGACAGTTATCTGCTCGAACTACAGGTTGTCTACGAGGACGAAGACGGGATTCTTCGGGAATCGCCGACGCTGGCGACAGCCGTCGAGCCAACCGCCGGCCAGACGTTCGAGATCAGTAATCTGAACAGTACACTCGAGGTCGGCGAACGCGGAACAGTCACTGCAACGCTCGAAAACACTGGTCCCGAAGACGTCGAGACACCAGTTGTTCGGGCCGAAACTGCCTCCGAGCGGATTGATATTACCGACTCGAGCGTCGCCGTCGACGATCTCGAAGACGGCGAGACAGCAGAGATCAGTTTTGATGCCGAAGTAAGCAGCCAAGCAGACGCCGGCGACCGACAACTGACACTTACAGTCGAGTATGGGATTGACCGCGAGCGCCTCGAGAGCGATCCGTTCGTCGAGCGGATCGACGTCGCTGACGAACGACGCGCCTTTAGCATCACGGCTGAGGACGCAGAAATCCCGGCCGGAACAACCCAGACGGTCGAGTTGAACGTCACCAACAACCGCAACGAGCGGCTCTCGAATCTCAATGTGTTTCTGTATCCCGACGACCCGCTCAGTGTCGATGCTGACGAAGCGTTTATCGATGAACTCGAACCAGGCGACAGCGAGACTGTTGCTGTGGATGTGTCGGTCGACGAGACAGCCAGCCAGCGTGCGTATCCACTTGATCTCGATATCCGGTACGACGACGAGACGGACGACGACCGGATTTCCCAGCGGTATCAGATTCCAGTGACAGTTGAGGAACCGCCGCCGGATGACGGACTGTTTCCGTCGCTTCTGCCAGTCGCTGGCGTCGTTGCACTGCTCGTGGGGGCCACTGCGGCGATCCGCTGGCGACAGTGAAATGTGGGACCCCGACAGCGCCGTCAAGCAGTTGTCGGCGGCCACCATCGAGAACGCGGTAGCGGTTTTGATTATTGTTGGTTTGTTGACAATCGTGTTTGCGGGCGGAATTCCGCAGGTCGAACAGGAGGCCGGCACCGACCAGTTTACCGAAGAGGTGCCGGCCATGGAGGCGATGGAAGAAATCGAAGACGAGTTCGACGGCGCAGTAGGCGACGATGAGACGACAGCCCAACTGTACGTCCAACGCGACAACGTCGCCTCACGGCCCGCGCTACTCGAGTTGCTCGAAACCCAACGGCAACTCGAAAACGACGGCGGCCTTCGGATCAGCGATACACAGAGTCACGCCGACCTGATCGCAACCGAACTCGAGCCGACCGCTGAGACACCGGCTGATAGAAAACGAGCCATCGAGCGGGCAACTGACCGCGAACTCTCGAGTGCAATCGAAGCAGTCGGAGACGAAGACGGGTTTACGGGACAACTCTCCGAGGACTACAACCCGACAGCCCAGTCGGCTTCGACCGCGCTTGTGACTGTCGAGTATGATGTCCCCGAAAGCATCCAGACGAGCCAACTCGAGACGCTCCAACTCGAGAGTTCGGCCGTCGTTGACGATGTGGCAGGCAACTCGGTTGGCGAGAATGCGTTTTTGTTCGGTGAGGGGATTCTCCAAAGTGAGATCACCGCACTGCTTTCGGATACAGCGATTGTCGTCTTTCCGGCCGCACTCGGATTGATTTTGTTGTTTTTACTCGTGGCCTACCGTGATCCAATCGATCTCGCCATTGGACTGTCTGGGCTGCTGTTGACGATGACCTGGACGTTCGGTTTTATGGGCTATGCTGGCATTCCGTTTTCGGATGCGATCGTCTCGGTATTTCCGCTGTTGTTGGCTGTCGGCATCGATTTCGGGATTCACTCGATCAATCGGTACCGAGAAGCTAGACTCCGGGAGGAAACGGTTGATCAAGCAATGGACGAATCAATGAATCAACTCGGGACGGCCTTTCTGATTGTCACACTCACGACCGTCTGTAGCTTTGCAGCCAACCTAACGAGCCAACTCGGCTCGATTCGTGATTTCGGCGCGGTCGCGGCAGTCGGTATGATTTTTACGTTCCTTATTTTCGGGATGTATCTACCAGCCGCCAAGGTAACCGTCGAACGCCTCCGAGGCCGCTTTCGAATCCCGGCGTTCGGCACCTCACCCATCCTGACCGAAGACTCGCGGCTGGCTCGCGGGCTGGGTGGCGGTGTCTCGATTGCTCGGTTGGCCCCAGTGGCGTTTGTTGTGATCATAGTCATCTCGGCAGGTGTTGCGGGTGTCTACGGCTCAGGTGTTGATACCGAATTCTCTGAAGAAGCGTTTTTCCCCGACGAGGAGTGGATCGATCGCTATGAACAACTGCCCGAGCCGTTTGCGCCGACGACCTACACGTTTCTCGATACGATCGATATTCTCGAAGACGACTTCGGCGAGTCGGTTGGCGGCGGTGTGACAATCTATATCGACCAGCCCGTTCGCGCTGATGACTCCCTAGAGCAACTTGAGCGGCTGAGCCGGAATCCGCCCGACAGTTTCGAGGAGTCGACAGCTGGCAGGGCGGAAACTGAAAGTATCCTCACGGTGATCGACCGCCAGCGAGCAGCCGACAAGGAGTTCGACCGGTTGGTCGAACGCCGCGACCGTTTGGGAACAGGAGTTCCAGACAGAGACCTCGAGACGGTCTACGACGAACTGGAGGCCGCAGACGGCCCTGCTGCCGAGCAGTATCTCTCGGCAAACCGAGAGAGTACGCGCGTTGAGTTTGCAGTCGATCCGGATGCAGAGACACCGGACGTTGTCGAAGATGCCCAATTCGTTGCCGACAGAACACCGCTTTCGGCGGTTGCGACCGGCGATCAGATCGTCCAACAGCAAGTAATCAACGCGACGCTGGATTCGGCACTCCGGAGTCTCATTGTTGCCTTCCTGTTGACGACGGTCGTGTTGGTTGGAAGCTACTGGCTACTCGAGGGGCGGGCGAGCTACGGGTTGATTAA
This sequence comes from Haloferacaceae archaeon B1-Br10_E2g22, assembly GCA_001563795.1. Lineage (GTDB taxonomy): Archaea > Halobacteriota > Halobacteria > Halobacteriales > Haloferacaceae > Halohasta. Next base: position 20,812 of record LKML01000023.1, read on the forward strand.
TCTCGTGCCGGTTGTGGTCACTGTCGGGATGCTGTTGGCCTCTATGCGGCTGCTCGAGATTCCGCTGACGCCAATTAATGCCCCGATTTTGTCGGTCTCGATTGGGCTCGGAGTCGATTATACGGTGCACTTCGTCCACCGATTCGTCGACGAGTACAAAACCCTCGAGACGTTCGATGCGCTGGCTGCAACGGTCGCTGGGACGGGTGGTGCGCTTACCGGCAGTATGATTACGACAGTCACCGGAATCGGTGTGTTAGCAATCGCACTGATTCCGCTAATCCAGGAGTTCGGGATTCTGATCGCTCTCGGCGTGGGGTATGCGTATCTTGCATCGCTGGTTGTCACACCCTCTGTTATTATCCTCTGGGAGCGGCTGACCGGAGGTGTACCAAAACCATAACTGACCACTTTCAGTGGCCTGAACCTGTAGTCAGCCCTCAAACTGGTCTGTGTTGAGTTGCTCGACCTCAAGCGGACGACTCTTTTGGTGGAACTCGCTGTAGACTGTCTCGGCCCACTCGCGGACGACTGGATCGTCAGTATCCAACGCAGCCTGAAGCCGCCCGGCCTCGTCTCGAACTAAGAGACTCACGACATCCTCAGTCAGCGTGACTGCCAGCGGCACTGGCCCGTCATACAGCGAGAGACTCGCCCGTTGGCTTTCGGCCAGCTGGTTTAGTTGGTGAGCCAACGCGTCGTCATCGGTAACAGAGGTGATCGCAGTAACCGAAAACACGCCTTCGAAGGTGCCGCCGGCATCAACCCAGTCGGCGACGGCCTCGAGCGTGCGGTCGTTGAATGCATGCGAAAGCACGGTGACGCTGTCGGCCGCCTCGATACACTCGATCACCCGGCCGACCGGCGCGCCAGGACGGGTCTGGGTCGGCACAGTGACTCTCGCAGTCTGAAGCCTGCGAAGATCAAAATCCAACTGTTCGACTGGGAGCCACTCGAGGAGTTCGCGGAGTTTGTGCTCGGTCTCGAGACACCGGGATAGCTCTGTGAGTCCTTCGGCGACGAGCCGGCCAGTCGCGGTCGCGCTGTAGCCTGCGGATTCGTGAGCAATCCACCGTCTTCCCTCGAAATCATGTAAAATCCGGCCGAGTGTCGGCTGTGAGGCGTCGGTTGCCTCGGCGAGTTCGACGCGGGTATGCGGACGGTCGGCAACCAACCGCAAGACGTCGACGCGGTTCGCCGAGCGAGCCAGAAATTCGATGTCGTCCAACACCCGTTCCATACGTCCGTTTCGGACGCTCTGGGCAAGTCCTTTTCGCCTGGATTTCACACCGTGAAATTCTACTGGTTGCTGAGAGAGTATCAGGCTGCAGGCTACTTTCTTACTTTGAAATTATTTCTGAATTAATTTATACGGCTCCGTCTCTTCTCTTCTGTTGATGACAGACAAATGGCGACCAACAACTGGCCCACGAGTCGAACTGTGGCTCCTGGAGGCTCGAGAGTGAGCCAACTCCGGCGGACACTTGGGTTGTTCGTGCTCGTCAGCGTCTTTTTCGGTGGGACGTTCGTTGCGGCGAAAGTCGGCCAGGCTTCTATTCCGCCGTTGCTGCTCGTCGCCCTCCGGTTCGACATCGCCGCAGCCGTCCTGTTGGGCTACGTCCTCGTGACTCGAGAGCGCACCGAGTGGCTGCCAAAGACCAGCGGTGACATGTATGCCATCTTGGCTGCAGGAATCTTCGCCATTGGGCTCGCAAATGGCCTGTTGTTTGTTGGCCAGGGCTCGGTGAGCAGCGGTGTCGGTGCGATTTTGTTTGCGCTCGTGCCCATTTTCGCCCCGCTGTTTGCCAGTCTGCTGTTGAGTGACGAACCGCTCTCGGCGACCGGCATCGTCGGCACGCTGTTGGGGTTGGTCGGCGTCGGTATGGTCATCGAGATCACGCCCGCAACGATGGTACAACTGTTCGACGGCGGTGCAATACTCGTTCTTGGGGGTGCGGTGAGTCTCGCACTCGGAACGGTGTTGATCCGCCGGGCGAACGCATCGCTTTCGAGTACGGTACGGACGGCGTGGGCACTGCCAGTGAGTGCGGTGGTGTCTCACGCACTCAGCATCGGTGTCGGCGAGTCGACGGCCACAATCGAGTGGACAGTCGGCGGCGTCGTCGCACTGGCATACCTCAGCATCGTTGCCGGCGCGATTGCCTACATTATGTACTTCAATCTGCTCGAGGAGGTAGGTGCGACCCAATCGAGTCTGATATTTTATGCGAGCCCGCTGGTGGCGACAGTCGGTGGCTGGCTGCTGCTCGGTGAGTCGCTGTCAATGACGACGGTAATCGGCTTTGCGGTGGTGGTCGCTGGCTTTGTAATCATTGGCTTCGAGAGCCTCCTTCCGATGATCCGGCGAGTGGGCAGCCAACGTAGCTCGAGTGCGCCGAGTGTACGCAGCAACTGACGAATCCAGTGATCTTGTGAACCACGGAGTATCACTCTGAGAGGGCGGCAGACTATCGCACACAGCACGAACATGCTTCTCGTAGTTGCTCTCGAAGGGTGCGGTGCCACACCGCTCGAGGACAATCAGTAAGCACTTTCAGTTACGCCACAAAACACCGCGTATGAACTGGCTGTTGTTGGCAGTTGCTGTGGTTGTGAACGTCGTTATTTGGGGTGTATTGGTGTACCTGTTTTTCACGAATTAGGCTCAATCAGCCTCAGTGTTGGGTACGGTCGCTCGATATCGGCAGTTCAGCTATTGACTATGACTGATTCGAACACACGGCGTTTTCGGTCTGTGTCTCAGCACGCTCGAGCAATGCTGTCGACCTCAGCGACGGCTCAGCTACCACTCAGCAAGTAAGACACACGCCACAGAACGGGGGGTGGGTACACATGGAGTCCCGAACTCGTGACGTGTGTTCTTTCAGCCTACGGACTGTACGGACTAAGTTGTTTGTGCTGCGGTATCATCGGCCTCCAAAGATAGGGTTAATATCGAAACTCACGTTGGCTGTGAAGGTTACACATGGAGACCCGAACAGGCCTCTCATACGGAGATGCATTGCTGGTTCCACAGCGGTCGGCCGTCGACTCTCGGGGTGACGTCGATCTCAGTACGCAACTGACACCATCGATCAGACTCAAGATTCCGCTGGTCAGTGCGGCAATGGATACCGTCACCGAAGTCGAAACAGCGGCCGCACTCGCCGAGCTGGGAGGGGTGGGTGTTATCCACCGGTTTCTCTCGATCGAACAGCAGACAAAAGCAGTAAGAGACGTTGCCGAAAGGGGTGGCCCTGTCGCCGCAGCAGTTGGCATCAACGAGTCGTATCTCGAGCGTACCGCGGCGATCCTAGATGCTGGCGGTGATGCCGTTGTGCTTGATGTCGCCCACGGCCACATGGAGCGAGCGCTTGATGCAGTCGCAGAAATCAGAACCGAGTATGACCCAGAACTGATCGCCGGCAACGTTGTCACACCACAGGCTGTCGAAGACCTCTATGACGCTGGCGTAGACTGTGTGAAAGTCGGCGTCGGCCCGGGTTCTCACTGTACGACTCGCGAGGTCGCAGGGGCGGGGTACCCACAGCTTTCGGCGGTTGATGAGTGTGCCGACCGGGCAGACGAACTCGGCATTACGGTGATGGCTGACGGCGGTATTCAGAACTCCGGTGATGCTGCAAAAGCGCTGATGGCTGGTGGTTCGACTGTGATGATGGGCGGGTTTTTCGCCGGTACTGACGAAGCCCCAGGACGCGTAGTGACGCGTGGCGGCGAACGGTTCAAACGCTCTCGTGGCATGGCCTCGACGGCCGCCAACGACGACCGCGATGACAAAGAAATTGACGTCGACGCAAGCGAAGGCGTCGAAGCATTGACTCCCTACAAGGGGCCACTCAAACCAATGACAGAAGACTTTCTCGCAGGGATTCGTTCAGGGTTGAGCTACTGTGGTGGCCACTCGATTCAAGCTGCTCGAGAAAACGCTGTGTTTGTAAAAGTCTCTGCTGGGGCCAAACAGCGAGAGGGTGCATACGGCGTGCTCGTTGAGTCCGGCATGTCCCAACAAGCCCTCGAGCAGGTGGCTGAATCAGACTAGCATCGGTACGCAGCCTGTTATTATGATGTGTCTATACGTTGACCACATCACGTATACCATAACCGACAGACAGAAACAAGAGACGTACAATCAACGTAAGAATCCGTTTGACAGAATAGTGGTATTATGTATAAAATACCCTACGCCGTCTATGGATTTGAGAATGTTGAGTAATGTAATGGGTTGGGGCAGA
>LKML01000087.1 GCA_001563795.1 Haloferacaceae archaeon B1-Br10_E2g22
AGGTCGACCGGAGCTACGAGGAGGCAGCCCGCAACTTGGGTGCCTCTCAGCTAACCGCGGTTCGAACAATCACGATTCCGTTAGTTGGGCCAAACATCGTTGCTGGCTTCCTGTTTGCGTTCATTCTGTCACTCAATGAATATATTATCGCCTGGCTGCTGGCTGGGTTTAGCTCACCAACAGTACCGATCCAGATCTTTACCAGCCTTCGGTACAACTACTCGCCGACAATCGCCGTTGTGAGTCTGTTTTTCATCACAATCACGGTCGTCGGTCTCTCGATTGCCGAGTATATTACTGGAGGCCTCTGGGAGTAACTCGTTTTTGAGGATACACTGCTATGACATCAGACAATACACACTATACTGACCTACCCGAGTTATCGTTTGCCAACAGTGGAACGTTCCTGAAAGCACCACGCGTCGATCCACAGGGGCTGTCGGCCGACGTCGACGTTGCGGTCTTCGGTGCACCGTACGATGGGGCCGTCTCGCGCCGACCCGGCACACGGTACGGCCCGGCCGCACTCCGTGCTGAAAGTGGGTGGTATGACCATTTTGCAGGCGTTCCTGGCGGTGCGTACAACGCCGATCTCAACGCCCATGTTGCCCACGAGTCGCTGACAATCCGTGACTGTGGGGACGTTCCGACCGTCCCGAACAGCGTCGAACGAACCTACACACAGGTTCGTGGTTACACTCGAACGGTCGCCAAACAGGCGTTTCCGGTGCTGTTAGGCGGCGATCACTACCTGACGTATCCGGCTTTCTGTGGGTTCGCTGACACTGTCGAGGCGGATGTGGGACTCATCCACCTCGATGCCCACAGCGACACCATCGCTGATAGCGACCTGTACGGTGACCACTGGCATGGCTCGCCGATGGCCCGGATCGACGAATCGACGTACGGCAGCTATGATAACCACGCGATGGTCGGCATCCGGGGCTATGAGTCTGCAGGCTTTCCTGAGTTGGTTGAATCAACAGGCCTGCATGTCGAGTATGCTCGAGACGTACAGAACGATGGGATCGACAGCTGCCTCGAGCGGGCGATTGCACATGCAACCGCCAACACCGATGTGGTCTATCTCACCGTCGATATCGATGCTGCAGACCCCTCGTTTGCACCCGGAACGGGTACACCCGAACCCGGTGGATTGAGTAGCGCCCAACTGTTGGCAGCTATGGATCGACTCGGCGAGTGTTCACAGATCGGTGCGATGGATCTCATGGAGGTCTCACCGCCGCTTGACGACGACAGCGGCACGACAGCCATGCTTGGTGCAAAAGCGATTGTCCAGTTCCTCGAGAGTCGTTTTTTGACCACAGAGTAGGCTATTTTACCGGTGGGTTTTGTTCGAACGAGACCGAACAGTACAAACTGTTCCTGAGAAACCATCCAACCGGCCGAATGTAACGAGCGTGTTCTTTGGGCCGAAGCTTATGTTGATTTTGGTTACTCTCGAGAAGTCCGCATAAACACGGACTGCCCCAGAAATCCCGACGATACACGGCCAATGCAAACGTATTGCATATCGTTCATGCGAGAAACGACTGGTCTGAAATAAGGTGATAAATACCTCAGGCACGGTGGTACTCGGTTGCAAGTAAACGACCACGGGTCGGGTGACCCGTGGCTTTTGTAGTTCCCTCAGCCTACGTCGTAAGCACTCCACGCGAAGCGATTTCGCGGGATGAGGATGGGCGGTTTACAGAGCACCCCAACCCAGACAAGCTCACCTTCCGAACAAATGGTTGGGTTTTGCGAGTCCGGTAAATAACTGATTCAACGTCCACGTTAGACACTATATGCTATTTCGTTTCGTCGGTCAACCAACTAGGTCGCAGTCGCTCGTGTATGTACGCTTCGAGTACACCTGTTTTGTCGTTGTAATCGAGTACCCACTCCCACAAGACGAGTCCGGTAACTGTCATCACGCCCGCTGAAACAAAGAACAGTGCCTCTTCTATGGGCAGTCCCAAAAGAGGAACCTCCAGTCCAGTCGTGTACTGTTCGGAGATGACCCATGTGCCCATGCCGATAGCGATACGGTCGATCACCCACAGGTACAACGATGGGATGACCGCGGCCTCAATCCACGGTCGGTACTCCCGAACCAGATAGCCGGCCCCAACCGCCCACTGGATAACCACCACGGGGCCAACCCAGGCGATCAGCCCACCTATATACAAAAACGAATCCCCAAGCGTGATTAGATAAAGGCCGCCGGCAAGCATGGTGGCCCCGACGACGACACCAGCGATTGCGGGCCCAACGGCGAAGTCACCGCTTCGGTAGGTAGGATCAAACCCTCGCCAGTGAAGATAAAATCCCACCATCAGCGTCTGAATGATGAAAAATAGGTACTCACCGAGAGGGATGTACAGCGCGCGCCAGACGACTGCGCCCTCGCCGTACCACCAGACTCCTGTTTGGATCATATAACTTCCCCACGGCGTCGTGTACGCAAACGCGATGGCGACGAGGATAACGAGTCCTGCCGCAGCCCGCTTCCGCCGAACCGGTGGATATGACGGGGCAAGATACCAGAGAATCGCCAACACTGGTAGGGTAAATACTACATGAAACTGAAGATATGTGAGCATAATCCCGTCCCAAAATTCCATCGTGGCGTTGATGATCATACCGATGCCGAACGGTTCAGCAACCGGTGTAGCGAGTGTTCCTTGCATGGAATTGATTTTAAGTAGTACCTCTAGAGAGGTACGTTAGCGAACAACTAAATATCTTTTAATCCTGAGTCAATGACCCCGTCTAACCCGAAATCTCAAACACCCAGAATAGCTCTCAATTTCAGGTCGAAGAACGTCTGATTATCAACCGTCTTTTATCTCTATCGAGCCCGGTTGCTTGCAGGATACTCACAAAACGTTCTCGGCAGTACGCGCTCGTACAATCACACGAGATACATGCTTAGGACGTAAAACAGCACGACAAACAGGACTGCACGAACAGCGACAACAGCCGAAACGGTTCTGAAAATCATTGTGGTGAAATGGGATTCGGGTATGACCTGAGCGACGGGCGCGCTCAGTCGTCAGCAGGAGCTTCGACGTCTCCCTGTAGGCCGAGTGGTTCTTTCGGTTTAATCGGCGATCCTTCCTCGAGTCCTTTTTTCGCCAGTGCCATACTCCCCATCACTTCGATGATGAGACGGTTGGCGAATCCGCTGGTGACACCGCCGTTATAGGAGTTCGTATCGCTGGTGTCGTAGGCCGGAGAGACTTCGACAACATCGAAGCCGAAGTTATCCGGATCAAGTGCTTTGACGATTTCGCGCACCATGTAGATCGCCTCTCGAGGGATTAGTCCGCCCGGTTCGGGCTCGCCGGTGCCCGGCGCGTAGGCGGGATCCATCGCATCAACATCGAACGAAAGCCAGACGGCATCGGTGCCGTCGGTGGCGCGTTTGACCGCATCGGCGACGATCTCATCGAGATCCATGTTACCGACTTCCATGGAAGTATACCACTTCATACCGGCTTCGCGCATCTCCTCGTAGGTCTCAGGGCCGGGCCAAAAGCCACGTGGGCCGATCAGCGTGTAGTTCTCGCCAGCCATGATTCCCTCATCATAGACACGTTTGACCCATGCACCATGGTCGTATTCGAATCCAGTCAGTCCGTCATCACCGGTGTCGGCATGACAGTCGATGTGGATCAACCCAATATCTTCGTAGTCGTTGGCCTCTGCCCACCCCTTGATGTCGGGATGCGAAATCGAGTGGTCTCCGCCAATGATAATCGGTGTTGCCTGTTCGCTGATTTCGGCCACTGCATCTTCGATGTTTAGTTGGCTCTGTCGGGTATCGCCGGGCGATATTTGGGCGTCGCCGGTATCGACGACTTTGAACGTATCAAACGGATCGACGCCGGTTTCGATATTGAAATGCTGGTAGGGTGGCGACGGAACGGTTGAGGCTGCTCGAACCGCACGCGGCCCGTATCGGGTTCCCGGACGGATCGTCGTCGCCGTATCGAGCGGTGCTCCCAGAATCGCGATGTCTACAGCCTCCTCCGAGAGGTTCTCGCGGTCAACCTGTGGTAACTTAAGGAATGTCGGAATCCCGCTAAAGATTGGTTCGTTTGATTCAGTGTATGCTTTACCGTAGATGTCTTCGCCTGATTTCTCGTCTGTCATAGAGTTTCTATCTGTATTGTTAATCGCGCGTTTTACTTTCAGTGTGTATTCGTTTACGCAACGATAGTAGAAAATCGATTGGAAAGTAAAAGCATTGCCTGAAATGTGTACAACAGTATCCCCCAGCACAAGTGTACAGAAGAACCGTTAATATTTGATTTAGGTCTTTAAATTCTATAGACAGCCGGAACCATACGGGTTGTCTCACAGAATGTATGTATGCCATTTGAGACACCGGATCTGGTACCGCCGTCGTTCGATCCACCAACACGGCTCGAGACCGATGAGTTCGTATTCCGGCCGCTGACAATCGATGATGCCGAACAGGATTATACAGCCGTTAGCAACGCCCGTGAGCGACTCGAGGGTGTCTTCGGGCCCTCGAGTGAGTGGCCGCCGGCCGGGCTCACGCTCACACAGAACCGTCTCGACGTTGCCTGGCATCACAAGGAGTTCCAGCGGCGCGATGCGTTTACTTATGCGGTCGTCGATCCGGCAGACACACTCGAGTTTGGTTGTTGTTACATCCAGCCGACACGCCATCCAGCGTACGATGCGGCAGTCTACGTCTGGATTGCTGAGGCAGGTGTTGAAAGCAACCTTGCCGAACCAATCAAAAGACGGCTTCGTGAGTGGATCAAAAACGACTGGCCGTTTGCTGCTGTTGGCTACCCTGGTCGTGATATTCCGTGGCCTGAGTGGGACTCACAACTCGAGTGAGCCCGTCGCCGAGACACGCCCACGGCAGCTACGGGCCTGGAAGTTCGGTTGTTGATTCGACCGTAAACTGCGTTAGTGTCGAGTCTTCTGCGAGGTGTGGTTCCATTTCGGCCTGAAACGCCTCGAGGTGTGGGCTCGATTCGTGGGCTTCGACGGCCTCGCTGTCTTCGTACTGTTCGATAATTCGGATCACGTTCGGCGTCTCGAGATCCACGGTCACCCGATACTCAATCACACCCGGTTCGGTGCGCGAGGTCGCGGCCATCTCTTTGCAGATTTCGATTGCAGTCTCGCGAGACGCTGGTTTAACCGGAACTTCTGAGTGGAGTACCATCATGTTCATGCTGATACCGTAACCGGCAGGTGTTCGAACCCGAGTTTCGATGCTTTCGATTTCGGTGTCATTGTTTCGGTATCGATAGTAATTGTATCGAACTGGTCGATAACCGTCTGTAAGATAATGGGTGCCTCGAGTCGGGCGAGCGGCGCGCCAATACAGGCATGCGGGCCGTTGCCAAACGCCAGATGATCCGGGTTCCTGTCCGGAATGAACTCGTGGGGACGGTCGAACTGGGCGGGATCACGGTTTGCCGCACCGATCCACAGAATTACTGTCTCTCCGCTCGGGATCTCTGTTTCGCCGAGCCTGACCGACTCGACAGTCTCTCGAGCTCGTGATTGCAGCGAACTCCGATACCGGAGTACCTCTTCGAGGACGACGCTCAGATCGTACTCGTCGAGTTCGCCGAGTAGGTTTTCGTTCCAAAAGATGTACAGCGCATTCGACAGTAGCTCAGACATCGTCCCCTGTCCAGCCAAAATAAAGTCAAAACAGTTCGAACCGATCTCCTCGTAGCTGAGTTCGGTCTCAGCGGCGAGTTGTGAAATCAGATCGTTTTTCGGCTCCTGGCTTCGATCTGCCACCAGCTGTCTCATATACGCCACTGCATCTTCCATGGCTGCTCCGTCGGCCGGCCCGACTGCGCTGTACTCGCTGTACATCACCTCTCGGAACGTCTCGAGCCACTCGAGGAGCTGGTGGTGGTCTTCCTGTGGTACGCCCACAACGTCCATGATAACACGTAGTGGCACTGGAACGGCAAACTCCTCGACGAACTCGAACGTCGGGCCGTTGTTGGTTGCTGTCTCGAGTTGTTGGTTGGCAATTGTCTCGATCGATTCGGTCAATCCTTCCAGCATCGAGGGCCTGAAATATTTGAACAGTTGGCTTTTAGCCGCCTTGTGGGCTGGCCCGTCCGACCAGACCATCGCCGTATCGATGTAAGAAAACGCCGTTGGTGTGTTCAGGTGGCTCTCCGAGAGGTTTTTTCGAATCAGTTGGTTGCTGTTTTGGAGTCCGTTTTTGACGAGGTCATACGAAAACACATCGTAGACATCCCGCTTTGGGTCATACTGTACTGGTGCGGTGGCGCGTTTGTTGTCGTACCACTCGAACGGATCATGTAGCCGACCCGGTGATTTCAGTGGCTCGGGAATCGAATTGTGAAGCTGTTGTGTTCGTTTGACGTTTGATTCTGGTTCCATATTTCTTCCAAACCAGCCAATAACATAAGGGTTTTCAGGATATTTTGCGTATTTGGTTGAATAGTTCTAATTCTACGCACCAACACGAACTGTGTCGGTAGATTCTAACTATCAACCTCTACTCGAACTAACTAAGGACGTATAAGGTCTGCAGACGGAGCCGACAGACTGAAGACCGCTACATGAGCCGAACGAGTATCCTCGGTCGGCCGCTTTCGGTGCTATGAGACGATATCCGACGGCGGTGCCAGATCTCGTCGACCACCAACAGTGATGAAAAATAGGATGACAACTCCAACGCCGTAGGCAGCCATCAGTGGGATCGTTACCAGAAACATCGTCATGATGTCTGCCGGAGTCAGCACGGCAGCAAACGTCAAAATCGCCATTGTGACCTCTCGCCACCGCTTACGCAGTGCGGCATACGGGACTCCGGATTTGTTGAGCAAGATCAGCAGAATCGGAATATCTGCCAGTAGGCCGATTCCTGCGGTCGTAAAAATGATAAGCCAAAAGAAATCATTCACTCTGAACGTAATCAGCATGTTTGCTGCGGTGGCATCAGCAACCAAAAACGAAATTACCGTGGGAGCGACATACAGGTATCCCAGTGCGAGCCCACCCAACAGTCCAGCGGTCAGCGACCCAGTCCACAGGAAGACGACATTTTGATGACCACGAACGAACCCGAGTTCTCGAAGTGCAGGCCATGCATAGTAGCCGACCATCGGCAACACTGCCAGCGCGCCGACCAGCACTGAGACTTTGACAATAAACAGCACTGCCTCGACGGGATGGAGTGTGATGATCGTCAGTGCTGTCTCGTCGACCAACTGCTCGGGCATTCGACTCAAGAAGTTCTCTCGAACCGCACCCAGCCCACCGAGATAGAACCACATGAACGTCCCGACCATCCCGACTAAAAACGTCAGCATGAGCCGAAAGGACTTCGAGCGGAGACTATCGAGAATGAACTTGATGTCGGTGTAGTAGCCACCGATGTCGTCGGTGTCTCTTTCGCCGTCAGTGAACTCCTCCAAGAAGGAATCGCCGGCTCGTTCCGCACGGTTGCCGAGGTCACCGCTTTCGTCTTCTTGGTCGGCTTCGTCGTCGGTCTCGCGTTTGGCCTGGGCCTCATCGAACCGATCGACGATCGCTCGAGCCTTCTGTGGGGCGTCTTCTTCGAGCGCCTGGCTGGCCATCGCCATCGCTTCGTCTTCGCTGAGTTCGACAAACGCTTCGCTTGGTGCCGCTTGGATACCAGCGGCATCCAGCGTCGAGAGATCCAAAGCGGTCGGATCACCGAACTGGCCGCTGGGTTCGTCGGCCTCGAGTTCGGCATACACGAAGTATGCAATCGCAAGGAGGACGAACACCATCCCCCACAACATGCCGTAGATGGCGATTGCTGCCTCCGGGGCGATGCCAAGTCCTTCGCCTGCAGCGAGAATTCGACGGTCGCTACCGACCGATGCCAACAGGTCATTAAACGCGCTGCGGCCACCGTACTCATAAAAGCCGTAGGTCAGCCCGAGAGCCCCAACATACAGACCGGCGATAACGTTCCAGTGTCCGCGTATGGCTCCTGCAATGTCGATCTGTTCGCTTTGTCTACGGGCGGTGACGACGATTTTTGCCAGGTACAGACTCAACCCATACAGTACGATCAACGGGACTGCCCACATAATCTGGGTGAACGGATCTGGTGGCGAAAACACTGCTCCGAAAACAAAGATGGCGACAACTGCGTGTCGCCACTTATCCCGGAATGTCTCGTATTTAATTATTTCTGCGTACGACAGTGCCGTAATAAAAAGCGGCATCTGGGCGGCCAATCCAAACGAGAGTGTCAACAGCACAATGAACTCCGTCCACATCACAATCGAGTAACTCGGGTTCAAGCCGGCTTCGAAGCCGAAGCCAGCAAGAAAGCCGAACATCACGGGGAAAAACACGAGGTAGGCATACACTGCCCCGGCGATGAACAGATCGATTGCAAAGACGGCGATCACCATGAGCTTCCAGCGTGGGATAGGTGCTTGTGGCCAATAGCCACGTTCTCTAAGGGCATCTCGAGAGAAGTACAAAAACACCGGCAGTGCGACGATAGCACCGACAATCAGTCCGATTTTAGCCTGCAGCAAGATCACATCGAACGGTGTCTGGGCGATCACCTCGAAACTCTCGCCGACTTCGGCTTCCATTCTGGATTCGGTTACTCCCTGGAGGAAATCCCAGATGTACCACCGAAGCGCATAGAACATCCCCAAAAAACCGATCAAAAACGCGATGGCGACCTTTTGGAGGTCTTTTTGAGCAGCCCGTAGCATCGCACGAGCGGTATCGGTCGTCTCACCAAGTGCTTGCCTGGTGTCCGCATCGAGCGCGCTAGACATAGCTACAGTAAGCCGACTCGGCGTTATCAACTTTTTCTCTCGGCGACCGTCGTTCGGGGCAGTTGGCCGGACGAATCAGAAAAGGCCTATAATGACCCAGCGGCCTACTACAGATGAATGGTCGACCAGCCGGCGTCAGCCGACGATGAGGAAATCGACACGGACGCCGAGAGCGACCGCCCTATCCAAGACCTCGAGAGCGATGACGCCGAGTCGGTCGAAGACTCCGCAGACAGTAACGCCGAGGCGAAACCAGACGGCGGGGCCACACAGAGTGGACTTCCCGAGGAGTCCGATGACACAACAGAGTCGGCGACAATTGATGACGGGGCCGTCGGAATGGGCCCTGAATCCGACCAGGAGATGCCGCTTGCAGACCACATCGAAGAGATGATGCGTCGGCTCGGAATCGTCTTTTTAGTTGCCGGAGTCGTTACCGTTGTTGCGTACCCGCTTGCCGACCAGACAATCAACTTCCTGTGGTCGTCGCATATCCCGGAAGCAGATTTCAATCGTCCACGGCTCTACGGGCCTTTGGAGTTCATTTTGACGAAGCTCAAAGTGGCCGGGCTGGCTGGCGTACTCATCGGGCTGCCCGTGTTCGTCTATCAGACCTATCGGTTTATGCGCCCTGGGCTTTACCCACAGGAACGACGCTACTATTTGGCCTCAGTACCGATGAGTCTGGTTCTCGGGGTTTTTGGTGTGCTGTTTTCGCACTTTTTAGTACTCCCGTTTATTTTTAGTTACTTTACAACGTACACCGAAGATGCTGCAGTTATTGCGTTCGGTCTCCAAGAGACGTTCAGCCTCATTTTGGTCATGATGGCCTGGATGGCACTCATCTTCCAGATTCCACTGTTTATCATGCTGGCAATTATGATGGGTCTGGTCACACGCCGTTGGCTCGAGGACAAACGCCTCATTTTCTGGGGGGTGTTTTTGGGGATCGCGTTCATCACCGGCTTTGATCCGACCGGGATGGCACCGATCATCATCACGATCACGATGGTCGCGCTGTTCGAAGGTACTCTGCTGTTGTTGCGGTGGACGGGACGGTAGCTATCTTCTTCCAAGGAGAGAATCCCGTCGTTTAGGACGTCACCAGAACGCGAGCGTTCTGGGTGCCCGCCAGACGCAGTCTGGCGAACGGGCGTGAATCCGACAACGCCGACACAAACCACGTTCAGCATATATACCGATATTTATCTCGAATCGGCTCGTGGTATGACGTACACCGAGGCGGCATGAC
>LKML01000088.1 GCA_001563795.1 Haloferacaceae archaeon B1-Br10_E2g22
ATATCGAAAAACTGCATTAAGGTCTCTTTAGACCCCCACCTGACGGGGTCTGTCGAAACTAACAGGTTTTCAACCTCGGCTACTGCTGTGGATTCCTCACCGCCGTCGATCACTCCAACGACGGCCATCTGACCCTCCGAGACCCCCATTTCAAGTGCCCGATTGATCTGCCGGCGACCGGCTGCATACACCAGCAACTCGACTGCCGGATCGTGGGCTATGGCGGTTCCGGCTTCGGTGGCTCGTCGTGCCAACTCGGCGGCCCGCCGGAGGTGTCGCTCGCCGGCCACGTAGTCGGCGGCGAAAAACTGGATTGTCGAGCCAGTCTCTTCGCGTATCTGACCGACTGTGGTTACAAACTCCTCTAGATCCTCAATCTCGGCGTGTCCCTCAACGAACTGCATTTAGATACACGCTCCCATCAGAAATCACCCAAACTCGATTGGCCGTCTGTCGTGTCCTCCTCGAGATCCGCCTCGGAGTTCTCAGTTGTGGCGACTGCTTTTGTCTCCAGTTCGACTGGCTCAACGTCGTCCATTGAGGGATCTTCTCGGCCAACGTTCTGAAGAATCTTTTCGGCGGTTTTTTCTCTCCCTCGGAGTGCCCCCAAAACGACTGTCTTGTCGGCTTCTCGAAGCTCCGCTCGGCTTTTGATGCCGGCTTCGAACAGTCGTCTGGCGCGCTTTCGGCCGACGTTTCGTACCCCTGCGAGATCGATCAACTCCTCGCGAACCCCGTATTCGATCCGCTTTTTTGCTTCTCGGACGGCGACCCGCGAAGACAGACCCAACTCTCCGGCCAACTGCTCGGCCGCACCGAGCAGCCATTCGGCCGTCTCTACTTTCCCGCGAATATCACCCGGCCCAACGCCGTAGCGTTCGGTAATCCGGTCTTCGTCGACTTCGCTCGCCCAGTTTTCAAGCAGCGAGGCCGTTTTTAACGCCGACAGCCAACTTTCGAATTCGACTTCCTCGTATTCGGACGGCACGCGGCCCAAAAACTCTGATTCGTGTTCATAACACTGTTCGGTGTACGTCTCGCGGTCGCCCGATTTCAAGTAGAGTTCGTACATATCCGGCGTTCGGCTCACGAGATGATAGAGTCCCAGCGGCGTCGGACGAGCGGGGTCGTCGCCATCCGTCTCGGAGTCTGTCTCGGGTTTTTCGGTCGTCTCTTCGTTTGATTCGCTTGCGGCCTGCAGTTCGCTTGCTGAGACGAACCCCTCCGGTTCGGTGTCATCACCAGCGGCCGGTCGCTTTCGCTTTTCGCGTTGGGTGGGCTGATTCGCAGTCGACGCCTCCCCCCGAGTGTCTTCGGCATACCGCAGTCCATCGATAATCTCGGCGGCACTCATCGGATCGAGATACAGCCTCGAGACCGTATGGCCAATCGCTGTCGCTCGAATCGTCTTGCCTTCGCGTTCGATGAACTCGTTTGCCTCCAGATACGCCAAGACGGTCTCAGTCACTGTCTCGAGTCGGCCGTCTTGGCCTGTCTGGGTGGCATACAGTGTTGCCTCTAAGAACTCGAGTAGTTCCTCACGGCTGTTCGCAAAGCCCGAAGAAATCGTCGCCAACAGATGGGTTCTGAGAGCGGGTTCGGCCGCCAGCTTCGAGCGAACGGGCTCGGGGTCGGCCCAGATGTATCGCTCGAAGAGTTCGTCCATCGTCTCGGCGTTTTTCGCCAGCAGTACCGCCTCGCCGTAGGGATCGAGTCCCGGTCTTCCTGCCCGACCACACATTTGGTGGATTTCCAAGACGTCCAGCGGTTTCATCCCGCCAAACTCGCTGTCATACCGTCGCCAATCACGGACAATGACGCGTCGGCTGGGCGTGTTTACGCCGGCAGCCAGCGTTGGCGTCGCACAGATCACCTTCAGTAGACGATCCCGAAAGGCCGCCTCAATGAGGCTTCGGTGTTCGCTTGCAAGCCCAGCATGATGAAACGCCGCACCGCCTTCGACGCAGTCGGCCAGATCCTCACTCGTTTCTGTCTCAGAGACTCCACGGATTTCGTCGGCTAGCGCCTCGAGTTCGGCCTGTTCGTCACTGTCAACTCGCCGTCGGACGACACCCGCCTGCCGTTTGGCCGCTGACTCGGCGTTACGCCGGGAGTTAACAAACACGAGCGTCGAGCCGCCTTCCTCGAGGGTATCGTCGACCAGCGCCTCGGTTTTCCGTTGGCTTCGTTCGACCGGCACCTCCCGTTGGCTGCCGTCGTCGAAGTTAATCGCGCTGCCGAAATGCACTCCCATCCGCAGATCGATGGGCCGCCACTCCGAGTGGACTAACTCGGCATCAAGCCATTCGGCGATCTCGGTGGCGTTGCCGACGGTCGCCGAGAGTGCGACAACCTGAAGCCCGGGGTTGATCCGCCGGAGTTTTGCGAGTGTCACCTCGAGTGTCGGACCGCGATTCTTATCGTCGACGAGATGAACTTCGTCGGCGACGACACAGGACAGTTGGTCGATCCAGCCGGCGTTGTTTCGAACCAGCGAGTCTACTTTTTCGCTTGTTGCGACGATGATATCACGACTCGAGAGCCACTCACCGCTTGATTCGTAGTTGCCTGTCGAGACGCCGACCGTGATGCCGTGTGCCTGCCAGCGTTCGAATTCGGCCTTTTTTTCGCTCGCGAGTGCTCGCAGCGGAACGATATACAACGCTTTGCCACCCTGCTTGATCGCTGATAACATTGCGAGCTCTGCGATGAGCGTCTTCCCACTGGCGGTCGGCACCGACGCCACGAGGCTGTGGCCTTCGGTCAGGCCGGCCTCGACGGCTTCGGCCTGGGGTGGATACAGCGCTTCGATCCCCTCGCTTGTGAGTTGGTCGTCGATCCCCGACGGCACTCCAGGGATCTCGGCTGGCTTCATTGTCTTTCTTTGGCCAGTGTTAGGGTTTAAACTCACGGACGCAATCGGCCAGTGAAAATAATAGAAATCGTTATAATCTGATCATCTGACAGTAGTGTATGGATCGGGCCAAAGCGGCAGTGTATCTGGTGGGGCTGTTCGGTATGGTGACTGTCGGCCAAGCCGTTGGATTGGCTTCGATGGCTGGCTTTGAGCCACAGCTTACGCTGTTTGTTGCCGGTGGGTTGGTAATTGGCGGCATCGCCGTCCGCTCGCTGTACCAGGATTGTTATGAGGACTTCGCCGTCTTCCGTCGTCACGAGACGCTGTTTTGGGCGGTTGTCGCCGGCGTCGCGTTCTATCTCGTAAGCGTTGTCTCGCTTTTCGCCTGAGCCGGAGCCGTCTGCTGTCTGTGTTGATACGACCTCGATTTTCGGTCCTGTTGTAACAACACAAAGATCCAGCGAAGAATCGGACTATCCGCTCGAATTTGTGCTACAGCCGTATCAAAACGCCCATGACCTTTGGCTTCCCACCAGTAGCTACAAGGTGGATTTCGTGACAAAAAAACAAGAGTATACTGACGACTACCCTGACAAGACGCTGTACATCCCTGGCCCGACCGAAGTCCGCGAGGACGTCATCGAAGAGATGGCCCAACCCATGTTCGGTCACCGGATGGATCGGATGACTGACCTTTATACAACTATCGTCGAAGACACCAAAGCGTATCTCGGCACCGACAACGAGGTCATCATTCTCACCGGCTCGGGGACGGCCTTCTGGGAGTCCTCGACGCTCAACCTCGTCGAAGAAAACATTCTGGTACCGACCTGTGGCAGTTTCAGCGAACGGCACGCCAACGTCGCCGAACGCCTTGGGAAAAACGTTGACCGCCTCGAGTACGAGTGGGGCGAGGCGATCAAACCCGAAGACATCCGCGAGGCACTCGAATCCAGCGACAAACACTACGACGTTGTCGCTACCGTCATGAACGAGAGTTCGACCGGCGTCCGAAACCCGGTCGAAGAGATCGGTGACGTCGTCAACGAGTACCCCGATACGTACTTCGTTGTTGATGCGGTCTCGTGTCTCGGCGGCGATTATGTCGATATCGACAAACACGGCATCGACGTGATTTTTGCGTCCTCACAGAAGGCCTTCGCCATGCCGCCGGGGCTGGCCATCTGTGTCGTCAGCGACGAGGCCTACGAGCGTGAACTCGCCAAAGACGAAGCCTCCTGGTACGGCGGCTTCCAGCGCTGTTTGGACTACTACAACCGAAAGGGTCAGACGCACTCGACGCCTGCAATTCCGGTCATGCTGGCCTACCGCAAACAAATGAAACACATGCTCGAAGAAACCCACGAGGGACGAGCCCAACGCCACACCGAGATGGCTGAATACGTCCAACAGTGGGCCGACGAACATTTCGCCATGTTCCCCGAGGAGGGCTATGAGTCGAAAACGGTCGCCTGTATCGAAAACACTCAGGGCATCGACGTTGCCGCAACCATCGAGCAGGTCAGCGAGGAGTACGATATGGTCTTTTCGAACGGCTACGGTTCGCAACTCGGCGAAAAGACGTTCCGTATCGGCCACATGGGCGAACACACCCTCGAGTCGGTCAAAGAGTTGACTGACGCGATCGAAGACGTCGCTGATCTGTAGTCCGACTCCGAGATCTCTTGTTGGTGTGACCGGCTGGTTCGATGCCCAGAATACTTACACTGGCTGTCTCACACAATCTCAGCTAGATGTAGCCGATTGTCCATCCAATCGTCGGCTATCTTTATACAAGGAGAGAATCCCGGCGTTCACGCCGTTATCAGAAATCTCTGATTTCTGGCCACATCACGAAAATCTTCGACTTTCGAATGACACAGCCATCGGTCTACCTGTTCGATAGATCAACGGGTGAGATAGTCCCACAAGATCAGGTAGTATCGTAAACCAGCAAATATCCCAACGCTGCGGTACGGGAAGCCCCGTCGTCGTCGGGCGCAGCCCGACTGCCTGAGGGAGCTTCGCTCCCTCTCCGTTCTACGACGGGGAGGATGTCACGGGCGTGTCTACGGCATCGGCGGCTCGCCGTCGTAGGCGTCGTGATCCTGATAGAAGTTCAACATTGCAAACTTCAGTTTTTCAGGACTGATGTCGACCAACTCCTCGCGTTCTTCGATTGGAAAACTCCCCCGAACACTGTATTTGCCCATCTCTGCGTTGGTGTAGCGTTTGTCAGCCAGGATTCGCACCCCGAAATCTTCCGGTGAACGAATCACCCGACCCAACGCCTGCCGCGTTTTGCGGATCGTCGGAATCTCGACCGCATATGCCCAGCCGGCATCCCGCCTTCGGCGGCTGTCGCTGTAAGCGCGGTTGTAGGCATCCTGGACGGCCTCCATCCGTTCGGAGAGATGCGGGTACGGTACGCCGACGACCACCACTGTCCGGGCGTCGTCACCGTCGAAACTCACCCCTTCAGCGAGGGTGCCCCACAGTGACGTACAGAGCGTCGCGTTTTCGCTGTCGACGAACTGTTGGCGCAACGCTTCGGTGGGAGTTCCGGCCTCATCAAGCATGAGCGAGCCGAGTCCGTGGTCGTGAATGCTATTGGCACCGAGACGGTCGTAGTAGCGCTGGGCTTCGCTGTACGACGGGAAAAACAACAGCGTGTTGCCGGGGGTAAAGCCGATTACATCTCGGAGCATCGCAGTAATCGTCTTTTGGACGTGCGGGTCGCTGCGGTCGCTGGCAAACAGTGGCGGAACCTCGAGGGCGTACGTTCGGCGGTTCTGTTCGGGATACGCCAACTCGTAGGCCAGCCGGGCTGGCGACTCGAGTCCAAGGACGTCTTCGGTCACATCGAACGGCCGCAGGGTTGCACTCATCAGCACGCTTGCGTAGACTTCATCAAACAGCTCGCGGGTCACCTCGCGGGGAATACAGGTGTAGAGTTCCGCCCGGCCGTAAATTTCGTCGGTCGTCCCGTCCCGCCGGAGTCCGACCATTGGATGTTGGCCGAGTTGGTCGCCTTCGTCCATCCAGGTGCTAATAAAGCTAGCCGCTTGGAGGGTTTGAGACTCTGCTCGCGTTGTCGCCTCGCCGTCTTTGTACGCCTGTTCGTACTCCTCGTCGAGGACGTTTCCCAACTGGACGGCGAGTTCAGTTTCGATTTCGATGCCTTTGCCTTCGTAGGCCCGAAGAAACGCCATCGTCAGGTCGTCTTTGCGGTCGTCGTTAGCGACTGCGATATCCTCCCAGCTATCGCCGATTTTTTCACGGGCGTACTCCGAGCCAAGCGTCTCTTCGTAGGTCGATCGCAGCGCCGCAAGAAACGCTCCGATCACGTTACCTGCGGGTTCGGCACGCGAATCCTCAAGGCTCTCAAGCTCTTCGAGTGCCGACTCGAGGGTGTTTTCGGTCAGCGTTCGGGTTGCGTGATCACGGGCTGCACCTTCGATGTTGTGAGCTTCATCAAAGACGGTGATCACGTCGCTTGGATCGCGATCCAACCAGCGGAAAAACTGTTCGCGGATCATCGGATCCAGCAGGTGATGATAGTTACAGACTACGAGATCGACGCCCTCCATGCCCTCTTTGAGAAGTTCGTAGCCACACAACCCCTGGGCGTCGGCATACGCATACACATCCTCGGGTGTCCGCACATCGTCGAACAGCCAGCTAAAGAACTCCTCAGTGTCGTCGGTGAGGTTGTTGTAATAAAACTCACAGACGTTGCCGTCCTGTAGTTCGGCGAGTTCGGATTCGACCGACTCGAGTTCGTCCATCACCGCACTTCGGGCTTCGGTTGCCGAGGAGTCTCCCTGTTTGCTGGCCTCTAAGAGTTCGCGCTGACGGGAGGCCAACTGCTGTTTGTCGGTTTCAGTCTCGACCAACTCGCGGGTGGTATCCCGGAGGCTCTGGCACTCTTGGTAGCCCACATCGATATGACACATCTTCGCTTTCCCTTTGAACACGACCGCCCGAATCGGCTCGCTGCGGGTAATCGCGCGAGCGTCCTCGACGAACTGCCGCATCTGTTGGTGGACGTTGGTTGTGATGACGACTGTCTTGTCGTGTTCGCGGGCGTATGCGAGCGCAGGAACGAGCGCCGACAGCGTCTTGCCAGTCCCCGGTGCGCCCTCTAAGAGGACATCACGGCTTTGACCCAGCGAGTTGGCGATCCGGTCGATTGCCTCCCGCTGGTTCGGATACGGCTCGTCGTACGGGAAGAACCGTAACTGGTCGTCTGCGGTTGCCACTGCTCTGTCTTCGGCCTCATTCGTTTAAAAGGTGTGGTGGCCGGAGTGAATGGAGTCGAGATCGGTTCGACGTTCCGTTCTCTCAGAGAGTCACCGAATCCGTCGGGAGCGACCGCTTATTTACATCTCTTGCGTCTGTGTGTGCATGACTGTCGATGATCTCGCCGAGTACGGAATGGAGCCGATGACCGACGAGACGATTCGGCGCTTTCTTGCTGCCCAGAGCGTCGGTGTGTTGGGTCTCCCAACCGAGACTGAACCGCTGTTGCGGCCGCTTTCGTTTTGGTTCGACGGCGATTCAGCGCTGTATTTCGTCTATGTACTGGGCGAACAGAGCCGCAAAGAGACTGTGACCAACACCGCCGAGACGGCCCGGTTTCTCGTCTACAGTGCCGAAACTCCCTTTCAGTGGCGAAGTGTCCTGTTGTGTGGCTCAGTTGGCGAGGTTCCTGAATCAGAACTCTCGGCCCTCCTCGAGGACATGGAGATCCGCTGGCGGCCAGCGCTGTTCGAACGCGCCAGTCTCGAAGAACCGACCAGACTCTATCGTTTCGAGATCACTGCCCAAAGCGGCATCAAACACCTCGGGTTGCCGCCTGGACTCGAATCCCACAAAGACACTCACTAGCTCGCCTTCTGGTCGGTCAGCCGAGCAACTCGAGTAACAACGCTTTTTGTGCGTGCAGGCGGTTTTCGGCCTGATCCCAAACGATCGAGCGGTCGCTTTCGAGCACGGTGTCAGTGATTTCTTCGCCACGATGGGCGGGCAGACAGTGCATGATTTTGGCGTTGCTTTCTGCAAGCAGCGTGTCGTTCAACTGGAAGCCTTCGAACGCCTCGAGTTTCTGCTCGCGTTTGTCCTCTTGGCCCATGCTGACCCAGACGTCAGTGTAGATCACATCGACACCCTCGATGGCGGCTTCGGGGTCAGTGTAGACATCGGGTTTACTTCCGATTTCTGCGGCTCGCTCGATGACAGCCTCGTCCATCGCGTACGCCGGTGGTGTGGCAACCGAGAGATCGACGTCCGCCAGCGCACAGCCGATCGCAAACGACTGTCCGACGTTGTTGCCATCGCCAACCCACGCAACAGAGACCTCCTTGCCGAACTGCTCGCGGATTGTCAACAGATCCGCCAGCGTCTGACACGGGTGGGCGTCGTCGGTTAGCCCGTTGATGACCGGCACCTCGGCGTACTCGGCGAGGATTTCGGCGTCTTTGTGAGCAAAGAGGCGAGCCATAATCCCATCGACGTACCGACCGGCGGCTCGAGCGGTGTCTTTCAGCGGCTCACCGTGGCCCAACTGGATGTCTTCGGGCCCCATGAAGATGGCATGGCCGCCAAGTTGGGTCATTCCTGTCTCGAACGAAATGCGGGTGCGGGTACTCGGCTTTTCGAACAGCATCCCAAGTGTCTGATCCTCGAGGCGGCTGTCGTCGTCGCCGTTTTTCAGTGCGGCCGCACGGGCCAGTATCGTCTGTAGTTCGTCACTCGAAAGGTCGTCGATATCCAAGAAATTGTCAGCGTTCATTGGGGTGGCTCCGTTGTCTCTACTGTCTCACGTTCGGCACCCAGTTTCTCACAGACCTCGACCAGGACGTCGACTGAGCGGTCGAACTCCGCGAGACAGAGGTGTTCGTTCGGTGCGTGGTCGAGTTCCGAATCACCAGGGCCGTAGGTCACCATCGGACAACTCCAGTGTTCGGCATACACGTTCATATCGCTGGTGCCGGTTTTCCGCAGCAGCCGTGGATCGCCGTCCAGCGACCGGATCGCTACCCGAAACAGCCGGGCAAGCTCGGTTCGGGGACTGGTCATCACCGGTGGGATCGCTCCCGACCAGTTGACCGTTCCCGTTTTCAACTCGGCATCAGCCAACACCCGCACTTCGTCGGGCGTTCGCTCCGGTGGCACCCGAAGCTGAAACTCCATGGTCGCTTCCATCGAGAGGCCATCAACCGAGATACCCCCCTCGAGATCAATCGGTTTGGTCGTAACCTGCTCGAAAACGGGCACCCATTCGTCGGGGTCGAACACTGATTCGACTCGGTTCCACCAACTCATCGCATCCTGGATTGCGTTCGAATCCGGCCGCGAACTATGGCCCGACTCGCTGGTGGCGACGTACGTTCCTTCGACCAGTCCCCGGTAGCCCAGCGTAATACCGTTCCACCCGGAGGGCTCGCCGTTGATCACCGCCTTGGGAGCCTCGCGATCATCAACGAGATACCACGCTCCTCGAGAGTCGGATTCCTCGCCGACGACACCAACAAATGACGCGCCGGTTTCGACTGCAGCGACGGCCAGCGCGGCCAGCGGACCGGTGGCATCAACGCTGCCGCGCCCCCAGAGTTCTGGGCCCTCGTCACCCTCGGCGATCTCAACGGGAATCTCGCCGGGGACGGTGTCGATATGCGAGGTCAAAAGCACGGTGTCGTCTGCAGGCGCACGAACGTTGCCGATCTCGTCGATCCAGACCTCCCGGTCGTGGTGCTCGAAGAAGGCCACCAACGCTTCGGCGGCCTCTCGTTCTTCTTCTGAGACTGAGGGAATCGAGACGAGTTCGGCCACCAGCCGGCGACCCTCAGTGTCGAGTGCCGGATGTTCCAACACGCTGGCGTCCGCTTCGACAGCCATCAGGACAACACCTCGATGAACGCTTCGACGACGGTATCGACGTGTTCTTGTTCGATCGTCAGCGGCGGCAGGAACCGAACAACCGTTCGTCCTGCCGGCAGTGCGAGAATCTGGTGGTTGAGCGCGAAATCACGCAGCAAACGGTTCGCACCGCGTTTGACCTCGACGCCGATCATCAGTCCGTTTCCGCGGACCTCACGAACCGGCAGGTCGTGTTCCTCGACGGCGGCCTCGAGTTCG
>LKML01000003.1 GCA_001563795.1 Haloferacaceae archaeon B1-Br10_E2g22
GATCGACTGCTGTTTTGCGGCATCCATTACTGGCAGTCTCTCAGTCGACCATTTTACTGTTCCGTCCAGAGCCGGCTACCCTGTAACAACCCAGATCAGTGCCGTATTCCAGGCGGTGACAGCGATTCCGACAATCGTCAAGCCGAGCGGAATGCCGAGACGATGGGGTTGTGGCACAACTTGCCAGGCAGCGTAGCTTCCAGCGAGCATCCCTGATTTCAACACCACCAATCCCGGTGTCCCGTAGGCGTTGAGTACCGGCTGGGCGACCGGCCCGACTTCGACGATACCCTGCTGGCTGAGACCCACAATCGTCGTTACCAGATCACCGAATCCGTACAACAGCAGCGCAACGATCCACAGCGTTTGCTGGCGGGCGCGAAGCCACCCAATGACACCAGCGTTGCTCATAGCTGGTGGTCGTCACAGTCGGATTTCGTTAGCCGTCTGCTCACTGCCAGTAGAGACTGCCTACAGTCCCCTCAGGAATGAGGCGACGAAAGCCGACACAGAAGGAGACTTAAGAGAGCCACGACACCCCTCGGTAATGGCTACTGCCTTCTTCGATCGGCTTGCCGACCGGATTGCGACCATCGACAGCGTCGTCTCGGTTGGTCTCGATACTGACCCGAAACGGATTCCCGAGCATCTCGAGGACAAAGACCTCCCACAGTGGGCATTCAATCGCCGTATTATTGATGCGACCCACGAGCATGCGGCCTGTTATAAGCCCAACGCTGCGTTTTATGAGTCAGCCGACGGCTGGCGGGCACTACGGGAGACAGTTGCCTATGCCCACGGCAAAGACGTACCCGTGCTGTTGGACGCAAAGCGCGCCGACATCGGCAACACAACCCGCCAGTACGCCCAGATTCTCGAGGAGGTCGATGCGATTACAGTTAATCCATATATGGGCCGAGACTCACTACAGCCGTTTTTGGATCGCGCCGACAAAGGCGTGTTCGTGCTGTGTCGGACTTCGAATCCGGGCCGCGAGGATTTCCAAGACCTCGAGCTCGACTCCGGCGAGCGGCTCTACGAACGGGTGGCCGCGCTCGCCGAGTTGTGGAACGCCCACAACAACGTTGGACTGGTCGTCGGTGCAACCGGCCCCGAGGAACTCAACTCCATCCGGGAGGCCGTCCCCTCGCTGCCGTTTCTCGTCCCCGGCGTTGGCGCACAGGGTGGTGATGCCGAGGCAGCCGTCGAACATGGACTTACCGCCGACGGCGTCGGTCTGGTAAACTCCTCGCGTGGGATCATCTATGCGGGTGAAAATCAGGGCGAGGCGTTCGCTGCTGCCGCCGGCCAGTCAGCAAGGAAACTCAAACGGCGACTCAACCAGTATCGAGAGTCGTAGCTACCCGGTGTTCGTAGCTATCGCTATCTGCCCAAACACTGGTGGCATGCACCTTGCTTGCGGTCATAATGCTGTTGGCAGACCAGCGAGCCACAGTGTTCGCACGTGTGGCTGGCGGGTGCCGCCTGACAGACCTGACAGAGACCGACCGTACTCATATACTCGAATACAACTGCGAGGGGGTTAGCTACTGGGGCAAAGAGGGGGTGGCCAGCCGAGACAATTACATTGATGCAACACGTTGTCTTTGGCAGTGAACCGAAACGGCCTCATCATGGGGATAGCATCCGTCTTTGTGGGGATTACTGTCCTGATGATGGTCGTTGGCCTTGCAGTCAATCCGTTCTTTTTGTTCGTTGCACTCCCCTTTGGTGGGTCGGCGTATCTGATGTGGTATCAGGCCAGCGGGAAACTCGCCGAACGGATGCGTCGGCAGGCCGCCGCCGGGCAGTTCAACGCTGCCGGCCGACAGCGGAGAGCCCCAGGAGGCTTCGGACCAAGAGCAAGCCGAGCGGGCTTTTCGGCACGCGAACGCGCCCGCCGAGCACGGCAAAACCGTCGACGGGCCAAACGCGGGACCAAAACAGTTTCCTCGAGGCTCTCAGCGGCCGAAGCACGAAGTATCCTCGGTGTTGAGTCTTCGGCGAGCCAATCGGAGATCAAGACGGCCTACCGACAGCAGGCAAAACAACACCATCCGGACACCGACGGTGGTAACGAAGCCCGGTTTAAAAAGATAAGCAAGGCCTACGAGACGCTCTCGGAGTGAGTTATTCGGTAGTACCGAACGGGATACTACATTCGAGTTTCATTTGGTATGAGTCCACACAGCATGAAAAGCGTTTTACTGTCGCCTGATAAACGGCGCGTATGAGCGCGGATCGGGCTGCCCTACAGGAGGCCCTCAAGCGCGGTGAACAGGACGGCGAGCCCATCGAGTTCAAAGAACGACTCACTCGGTCGCTTCATCTGGCCGACGGGCGCATGGAGAGTCTGGCAGCCCAACTTCGACACAGAGTGTTGTCGGGCGATGGCCAGGCCACATATGTCGTTGGCGTCACAGACGACGGCGGTATCGCCGGTATTTCATCGGAGGCGTTTTCAGAAACAATGGACGTCCTCTCGTTGCTCGCCGAGGAGGCCGGTGCCCACATCGAAAACGTTGATACCTGGTCGGCCGGCAACGACGGCCTGGTGGGGATGGCCACGATCAGCGAGGGCGCGATGCTGTCGGCTGACAACGGCCACATCGTTATCGGAACGGCGGGCCACGTCGATCACGGCAAATCGACGCTTGTCGGCTCGCTGGTTACCGGTGAACCTGACGACGGCGACGGCTTTACCCGGAGCTTTCTGGATGTCCAACCCCACGAAGTCGAACGCGGGCTGTCGGCCGATCTCTCGTATGCGGTCTACGGCTTCGAAGAGACAGGCAAGGCCGTTCGGATGGACAACCCGCATCGGAAAACGGATCGCGCACGCGTCGTCCAAGAGTCTACTCGACTTGTCTCGTTTGTAGACACTGTCGGCCACGAGCCGTGGCTCCGAACCACGATTCGTGGACTCGTTGGACAAAAAATCGACTACGGGCTGTTGGCTGTTGCTGCCGACGACGGGCCCACAAAGACGACACGCGAGCACTTGGGTATTTTACTGGCAACTGATCTCCCGACAATCGTAACGGTGACCAAAGTCGATGCGGTCACACCCGAGCGCGTCGTCGAGGTCGAAAAGGAAATCGAGACACTACTGCGAGATGTTCAGAAAACCCCACTGCGGGTCGAACGCTACGGTATCGAAACTGCCGCAGCCGAACTCAACGAGACAGTCGTCCCGATTGTCCGAACGAGTGCTGTCCGTGGCGACGGAATGGAGGATCTGGATTACCTCTTCGAGACGCTCCCCAAGCGGGCGACCGACGAACACAGCAGCTTCCAGATGTATATCGACCGCACCTACAACGTCACAGGCGTCGGCGCAGTCGCATCGGGAACAATCAACGCGGGAACGGTGTCGGCCGGCGACGAACTCCTCGTTGGCCCCATGGCCGACGGCAGTTTCCGAGAGGTCGAGGTTCGATCAATCGAGATGCATTACCATCGCGTCGACGAGGCCAAAGCCGGCCGAATCGTCGGCATCGCTCTCAAAGGAGTCACCGAAAGCGAGGTCGAACGCGGCATGGTGCTTTTGCCCCGAACGACAACACCCCAGCCAGTCCGTTCGTTCGAAGCAGAGGTGATGGTGCTGAACCATCCCACACGGATCACCGATGGCTACGAGCCAGTCGTCCACCTCGAGACACTGAGCGAGACGGCAGTGTTTTCGCCCGCCGAAGGCAAACTGCTTCCCGGCGATACCGGCAAAACAACGGTCGAGTTCAAGTTTCGGCCCTACTTCGTCGAGGAGGGCCAGCGGTTCGTGTTCCGAGAGGGCTCGAGTAAGGGCGTCGGAACAGTCACCGCAATCAACCAGTAGTCGCATCCGGCCGTTCAGATTCAGTGAGTCGGTAGCCGGTTGCTGTCTTTTCAGCCACCGCACACAGGACGAACCAGTCAGCAAGCCGACGCTGTCTGCGGCGATGTACCCGTTGGTGGTCTGTGTGATGATGTCGTTCCCACGTCGGGAGGTCGATCCCACACTCGAGAAGCGATTCGACATCGAGCGGTTCGTCGGCGGCCACCAACGACGCATAGAGTTCACGGCCACCGAAGAGACGCTCTTGGAGTCGGCTGGCCAGCGTTTCGGCAGTCAGTTCCTCGCGGGTCCGACGATAGCCGCCTGAGACCTGTTCGACAGCCTCGAGCGCGCGGAGAAACGTTAGCCACTCGTTTGCGGTCTCACGGTCGTCGATCTGTGTGGTTCGTTCGCCCAAGCGGGCCAGACAGTCGGATTTGCTCGCAGGCACGAGCGGAATCGCCCGCTGGACGGATCGAAGCTCCTCGAGGGACGCCGGTGGTTCGGGAACCCACTTGAATCGCATCTATTGGATGCCGAACGATTTGGCGACGAGTTGGTCGTCTGTGTCGCCGAGGACGTGTGTTGGCCCGTCGACAACGTCAATGGTCACCTTCGCGGGCGCAAAGATGTCTTCGTCGACCGCATAGAAATCCCAGTCGGCCTCCTCGAAAATCTGCTCGAAGGGGATGCCGTACTCCTCGCGCGCATTAGATGGCACCTGCTCGAAGAAAGCGGCGTCTTCGCGAACCTGAACGTATACCTCCCCACCGTAGGCCAGCGCGTCGTTGGTGCGGCCCATTGCGGTTGATTCGTTGTAGCTGACCGGTGCGAGTGGCGCACGGCCCGTCGCCGAGATGATGTCTGCTGGTGGGTATCCCAGCTCCGAGAGCCGGAAAACGGCTAGCTCTGCGGCTCGAGCGGCCATCGAAACGCTGCCTGCGGTCGAGCCTGCTGCAAACGTGGGCAAAAAGACGCTTGTCGGCTCGACGTTGCTGAGTTCGGCGATATGTTCGGCGATCTCGTCGGTCGGGAAATCGATTGATTCGACCGCCAGCACGGCGAAATCGAACTCGTCGTAGTAGCCGACGCGTTCGAAGTCGGTTTCTCTGCCGACAAGTGCGCGCGCGGGGCCCGAACCAAGTCCGTTGAACTCCCCAAGGTCGAGTTCCCAGCCGGCCTTCTGGGAACACAACAGCGCGAGACCAGGATGATCGGTACTCAACTCGACATATGGGATCGGTGCACCACCGACCTGTCCCATCTGGGTATAGATCGTCGCTAGCCCAGCAGTCTGGATGTCTGCCAACATGAGTCCGGCTTCGATGCCGCCATCAGCTTCGATGCCGAAATCCAGTACCGTTGTCCCGCAGTTGAGTTCCAGAGCCCCGATACCGAGTTCCTCGGCAAAATCGAGCGCCTCGTCGATGAGTTCGACGGCCGAACGATTGATACTCTCCATACGTCTCGGTTGGCTGTCGTCTGTTAAATGGATTCGTAGTTGCTATCGGTCGCCTTTGGCTGTCCGGCCCAAAACGTCCTCGACGGCTTCGACCTTATTAGCGGCGGACTGATCGCTGGTTCGTTTGTCGTCGACTTTCAGGAACGTGCTCACCCGGTCTGCCTCAACGGCTTTGTGTGCATCGGCAACCGCTGCCAACAGCGTGTCGATATCGTCGGCTTCGATTACGGTTCCCATAGGATTGGTCTCATAGCGCACATCGTGGGCCTCGAGTGCGGCGACCGCGTTGGCGACCTCACTGGCCATGCTGTCTTCGATAACGGGTGCGACACTGAGCATTGCAATGACTGTCATCGCTCACCGTAGTGCATGGAGGCTCCTAACTGTCCTGACTAGTCGGCGGCTGTCGGAACCACACAGGACGCGATGTTGCTGGCAAATCCGTCGAGTAGTCGGCCCCGGTGATATTTAGCCGTTGACTCCAGACAGTCAGCTATGACACACGGATCGCTTCGATGGAAAACCAAAGCCACAGAAATTGACTACAGTTCACCAGCGTTCGACATCCGGCGGGATGCCGTCGAGCTTCCAGACGGTACGGTAACTGATTATCACTACGTCGAGGAGCCGGCTGCGGTCGTTATTCTTCCGTTCACACCGGATGGTGATGTCGTCGTAATCGAAGAGTGGCGACAGGCCGTCGACAAAGTCAATCGCGGGCTCCCTGCGGGCACACTCGAGGGCGATGAAGCCAGCTTCGATGCCGCCCGGCGAGAACTCCGCGAAGAGACCGGCTACGAGGCTGGCAGCCTCGAGCATCTGTTGACAGTCGAGCCCTCGAACGGAATTTCCACCTCGGTTCATCACCACTTCGTTGCCCATAACTGTGAGCCGGCCGGCGATCAAGAACTCGACGAAAACGAGTCTATCCGCGTGGATGTGACCGATTACAACGAGTATCTCGCGAGTGTGGTTGACGGCGAGTTGGACGATGGGCGGGCGGCGTTGACTGTCACCCACTACGAGCTTACCTGCCGGTAGTCCTGTCGCGGCCGAACGCAATCCTTACCGACCGGCCCGGATACCACTCGCATATGCGCGATCATTTCGAGATCCGGGATGCCGATGTCGCTGGACGAATCGGCCGCCTGGAGATTCCGCGGGCAGACCGGACAATCGAAACCCCGGCGCTGATGCCCGTTATCAACCCGAATATGCTGACTATCGAGCCCTCGCGGCTCGCCTCCGAGTTCGGCGTGGAACTGCTTATCACCAACTCGTATATCATCCGCCAGACTGACCGCCTCCGCAAACAGGCACTCGAGGAGGGCCTGCACGAACTGCTCGAGTTCGACGGCGCGATTATGACCGACTCGGGGTCGTTTCAGCTCTCCGAGTACGGCGAAATCGAGGTGACAACCGAAGAAATCGTCAACTTCCAGTACGAGATCGGCTCCGACATTGCCACCCCGGTCGACATTCCGACCCCACCCAACGTAAGCCGCAAGCAGGCCGAAGACGACCTGGCGATTACTGAACAGGCGTTGGCTGATGCCGAAGCCATCGACGTTGGTGAGATGCTGCTCAACGCGCCGGTTCAGGGCTCGACCTACCCGGAACTCCGAGAGCAGGCGGGCCGACACGCCGCCAGGACGGATCTTGATATGTTTCCGATTGGGGCGGTCGTCCCCCTGATGAACAACTACCGCTATGATGAACTGGTGACTGCCGTCTCGGCGGCCAAACGCGGCTTGGACACCGACTGTCCAGTCCACCTGTTTGGAGCCGGCCATCCGATGATGCTTGCGCTGGCCGTCGCAGTCGGCTGTGATCTGTTTGATTCGGCAGCCTACGCGCTGTATGCCCGTGCGGGTCGGTATCTCACCGTCTCGGGTACCGAACACCTCGAGGAGCTAGATTACTTGCCGTGTTCGTGCCCGGTTTGTACCGAGCAGACGCCCGAAAAACTCCGCGAAAAAGACGACGAGACCCGCGAGCGACTGTTGGCCGAACACAACCTCTATGTTACCTTCGAGGAACTCCGCCGAATCAAACAGGCCATTCGGAGTGGGAACCTTCTCGAACTCGTCGACCGCCGAGCGCGCGGCCACCCCGCGATGTACGACGGCTACCGTGCGTTGTTGGATCATGCCGCCCAACTCGAGGCCGAAGATCCGGTCTCGAAAGGCACGTTCTTTTATACATCCCCGGAGAGTGCGCGCCGACCTGAAGTGCTGCGGCATCACACACGTCTCGAGCGGCTCTCGACGCCTGAGCGGCTGTTGCTCACCGAGGCCGGTGCGCCTGATACGGACGAATACGACGCCGCCTGGCGCGTTCTCGCCCCGTTCGGCCCGTTCCCGCGAGCGCTCTCGGAGACGTATCCGTTCACCGCAGCCGTCCCGGATCGGCCAGACCGACAGGGGCAGATTGCGGCCGCCGAGGGTGTGTCCCGGCTCGTCGAGGCCAACCGTGAAACCGAATTCACCTTAGCCATCTCAGCGTGGCACGTTGATGCGCTTGATGTCATTCCCAAACAGGTTCGAATCAAACGGATCGGTGAAATCGGAGAACAAAACGAAAGAAGCGAAAACAACACGAAGCACGACGAGTAGCGATCCCACGGCGTTGCCGTTCACATCCTCTCGGTGAAATCCCACGTATACACGCTGTGTGGATCGATCCGGATCTTCACTTCCTCGCGATCCGGCGACAGCAGGCGCTTTGCCAGCGGCGAGTCAGTGTCTCCGAGATAGCGATCCAGAAGATCGGATAACAGTTCTTTCTCAGTATCGGGTATGACCGCCGCCGTTCCGTTGCCACGGACGCCTTTGTATGGAGGTTGGTTGGTCGACACCTCGAAAGCTACCTGATCGGTCGAAGATAGATACGTGATCACATCGGCCTCCGCACTGGTCGCACACCACAGCGCGTTGTCACGGTAGATAAACCACAGCGAGAGCATCCACAGATCACCGGCCGGTCGTCTACACGAAAGACGAATCGGAATCGTCTCGCTGTGGAGAAACGCCTCGGTTGTATCCTTGTCCCACATGCCAGTTGGATTCATATGTTCCTCTCGCGGAGTGTCTGCAAATCAGTTGGGGTCGACGAAAAGCAAGATAGTTCACCCTCGACTGCCCAGAATCGGTATGACTGAGTATTTCGAGGTTCTTGACCGCGACGGCGCGGCCAGACTCGGCGAGTTGCGGCTTTCGTCACCGGTGCGGACGCCAGCGCTGCTTGACGATGTGATCGTTGACAGTGGCTCTCTGTGGACAAGCAAAAACGAGGTTCCAGAAGGTAGCGACGACCAGTTGACGGTACTTCCACATCGCTCGCTGCCGGCCGGCACCCGCGAAGAAGTCCGTGAGGCGTTCGCGACCGAGGCCGTCGACGTCGAGTTTCCAGCGGCGGCGGTCATCTCCTCGGAGTCATCCCGCGAGCTTGGCGTCGACGTCTATATTCTGAGCGATGCCTCGGGCTTTGTCGGCCACGGTGAAGGGTTCAAGAATGCAATACTACGAACGAAAAACGCCCTCCCAGCCGATACCGCCCTCATGGTTTCCGGTGTGGCTACCCCGCTCAACGTCGCCACGCTGGCCTATGCCGGCGTCGATGCAGTTGACGCCAAACTGGCGAAAATAAAGGCCAGCCAGGGTAAGTATCTGACCAGCGACAGCGAGGCGTTTCTCGAGGATCTCGAGGAACTGCCCTGTAGCTGTCCGGCCTGTCAGACCCCACGCGATGAGTTTGGTCGACAAGACTGTATTGACCACAACGTCGCCGCTCTTCGGGCCGAACTTCGCCGCGTCCGAGAACGGATTCGGGCTGGCCGACTCCGCGATTACATCGAGGGCCAGGCGCGCCACGACAACTGGTTGACCGCCGCATTCCGGGAGTTCGACGCCCAGTATAGCTACCTCGAGTCCCGGACGCCGGTTGTTCGGAACACCGAACTGTCGGCGGCGACAAGCGATTCGATACGCCGGGTCGAAATCCAGCGGTTTGCCGACCGCGTGACAACCCGGTACCGCAACCGGTTTGATAACCCGCTTGTCCTCGTTCCGTGTTCGGCCCGCAAACCCTACAGCGAGTCTCAAAGCCACAGCCAGTTCCACGACATGATCGCGTTCCGAGGCCACACTGTCTCGATGACCTCGCCGATCGGTGTCGTCCCCCAAGAACTCGAGTTGACGTATCCTGCCCAGCACTACGATTCGGTAGTAACAGGCCGATGGTCCGAAGATGAAAAGCAGTTTGTCGCCGCGGTTTTGGAACGATACCTCGAGCGCAACGACTACCCGCGGGTGATCGCCCACGTTCCCGACCACGGTTACCGCGATATCGTCGAACGCGTTGAGACAGAGGTTGCTCTCGAGTTCGAATACACCGTCGAGGGACATCCGACCGCGACCGACTCGCTTGGGAACCTCGCGGCTGCCCTCGAGGGCGAGCTCAAATACGCCAAACGCGAACGTGAACACAACACCGTCAAAGCGATTGCGGACTACCAGTTCGGCCCCGACGCAGGCGACCAGTTGTTCGGCGACATCGAGATCCGGACGACTGGACGCTATCCCAAACTTCAGGTTCGCGATAGCGACGGCGAACAGTTGGCGACGATGGTTCCACAGTACGGCATGCTGGCGATGACACTCACCGGCGCAGACCGCTGGGTCGAAAGCGACGCGCCAACCAAACTCATCGAGATTGACGGCTTTGTGCCCCACGGCAGCGTGCTCGCGCCGGGTGTCCTCGAGGCCAGCGAGGAGATTCGACCGGGTGACGAAGTCGTTATTCGCGGCCCGAAAGCCTTCGCGGTGGGACGCGCCGAGATGAGCGGCCCAGAGATGACAGACGCAACGCGTGGGATCGCCAGTACGGTTCGACACGTCAGAGAGCGCTAACTCGAGCAATAGGTTCGTACGACAGCCACGAACTGTTGAACGCACTGTAGTAGCCAGAGCCAGTGATGAGTACTCGAGGGCCGAGTTCGATGATGATTACTCGAGTGAGTCAGGTTCGTCCCACAGAGATTCAGGTTCGACCGCCTCGAGTGCGTGGGTGATTTCTTTCTCGCTGAACTCGATTTCGTCGAGTACCATACTCAGCCGTTGCCAGCGGGCGCTCAGGTCTGCTTCGCCTTCGGGGCCGACACGCGCACCTCGGGTTTTGAAAAAGCGTTTGCCCCGCTCGAGGCGTGCGCCCTCGCCAGTGTGGCCGTCGAAAATGGCGTCGTATGTACCACCAGGCTCGAGGTTGCCCGCTGGGAAATCGACGGCTGGCTCCTCGCCCTGCTCGTAGGCATTGGCACGCACAGCAGCGACTTTTCGGAAGTATTCGTCGGCGTTGGCAGCCTCGCGCGTAGAGGGCGCGCGGGCCGCAGCGAGCGCGGCGTGGATCGCACAGAGTCGGCCTTTCCAGCCGGCTTCGTCCCAGCGTTCTGTTGCCAGTTTTTCGTAGCGTTCGATAGTGAGTGCGATGCGGTCGCCGGCCTGGAGGTCTTCGACAACGTAGAGATTGAGCCGATCCCAGAGGTTCCAGGCGTATCCCGAGCGGGCGAGTTCCCAGGCGGCCCAAGCAGCGAGTTCTTCGTCCGAGCGGCGGACTGCCTTCTGGAGGAGACTCGAGACCGCATAGCGGTTGTAGCCGCCGTCGGTTTCGTTGGCTGCTTTGGGCTCGCCGAAGTCCGTTTCTGTGGAGGCCTCGGGATCGCGGTCGGTCTCGAGTTCGCCGTTGTTTCCGAACGTTGCCTGTCGTGGCTCTCGATCCTCGCCCATGGCCGCAGTGAGGATCGCAGGGGCTAAAATTCGACGGCTCCGAATCGTGCGATGGCTTGGCGATGAGCGGGCAAATGGGAATTCTTAAACACCGATGGGCGGCTATACTGAGATAGCCCGCCCTTAGCTCAGCCTGGTAGAGCAGTCGACTGTAGATCGACTTGTCCCCCGTTCAATTCGGGGAGGGCGGATTTCTCTCTGCGAATGAACTTATCAATGCCAAATCCGTCCCGACCCGAATTGGGCAGCGGGTGAGTTTAATTCAGACAGGACAGACAGGTGTTATTCGTCTCGATTCCCCCAGATTACCTTTTCAACCAAATCCACACGCAAATCCTGGGTAACCCCAATCTGACACGACAGCCGCGGATACCCAAACCGCTCGGCCAGTTTGTCGTGCCAGTGATCCGGCTCCAGATCCTCAACGATCCGAACTCCACAGGTCGCACAGATTCCTCGCCCGCCACAGTTGGCGCGCTCGGTCAGTCGACTGTACGGCGACAGTCCTGCGTCCAAAAGCACGTCCCGCAACACCCGCCCGCGGTCGACGACGAGTTCGGTTTCGGCCTCACCGTCGACAACCACCAGTCGAACTGTCTCGGTCGAATCCCCAGTAGACAGGTCGACTTGATCGCCCATACCGAACCATAGCGAGAAGCTGATAAAAGTGTGACCGACCAGTCAAGCCGTAACGTCGTCACGCTGTGCTGCGGCGACGTTTCCAGGCCCGCAGGGAGACGAACATATACAGCACTCCAAGCCCACGGATGATCGTCGGAAAGCGGTCGGTCGACTCGAGTTGGTCCGGGTTCTCGTAGATCAGACGCGTTGCGAAATCATGGTACTGTGATGGGAAACAGGCCGCCACTGCGCCCGCAAAGCCCATGAGATTCAACAGCCACGCATACCCCCGCCCACCGAGGAGACTGACCACGCCAACCACGATACCTTCGGCTCGAACCACCGAGAGCAGCCACTCTTTTCGGACTCCATCGTCGGGATTCTCGTGGGCCAGTTTCTCATACAAGTCAGTGATACGGGCTGGAAACAGTGCTTCGACGACACCAAGGGCGACAAACGCTGCTCGGGCCATGCTACGAGCTACGAGTAGCACCTCAATAAGCCATGCTGCCGATTCCGAATCCATCGCGCTGCCAACGAAACTGAAAGCCAGGGAACGATTCTACGACCGAATCCACCGGGTGCGGTTCGACCTAACGGTGTACATTTATATACCTCACCTGGTAATCTCTCGGTATGCCTCAACGACTATCTCGAGAACACTCACTCGCTGCAGCGGCCGGCGTCCGGAC
Source organism: Haloferacaceae archaeon B1-Br10_E2g22 (assembly GCA_001563795.1). Lineage (GTDB taxonomy): Archaea > Halobacteriota > Halobacteria > Halobacteriales > Haloferacaceae > Halohasta. Next base: position 12,373 of record LKML01000003.1, read on the forward strand.
AATTCACGTCGGTCGTGACCGGCCGATTCGAGTGAGTGCTGGCCACCGTATTCTCCATCACGACGGCAAGTGTAGCCGGCCACACGGCCACAACTACGAGATTTCGGTTGCCGTCTCGGGCGAACTCACAACCGAAGGCTGGGTTGTCGACAAAGGCGACGTGACCGATATTATCGACCAGTGGGATCACATGTTCCTGCTTCAGGAGGGCGATCCACTGATTGAAGCCTTCGAGGAGGCCGGCGATGGCGATGCGGTAGTCGTCCTCGAGGCTCCGCCCACTGCCGAAGTAATGGCAGTCGTCCTCGAACAGAAACTGCTCGAGGCGCTTCCTGAGACGGTCACAGAGGTGTCAGCCGACGTGAGCGAAACTGCCGAACTGAGTAGCTGTCAGTACGATGCCCGTTAGCTCCACTCCTGCGGTCGAAAACGATAATTCAGCCGGCGAGATTGACGGCTCTGGACTGCCGATCAACGAACTGTTCGAGTCTCTCCAGGGTGAGGGCATGCTTGCTGGTGTCCCGAGCGTTTTTATCCGAACCAGTGGCTGCAATCTGCGGTGTTGGTTCTGCGATTCGTATCACACCTCCTGGGAGCCGACTCACGCCTGGATGAGTCTCGATGAAATCCTCGAGGCTGTCGGCGAGTTCGATGCAACCCATGTTGTGCTTACCGGCGGTGAGCCACTCATCCACGAGGAGGCCCTCGAGTTGATCTGCCGGCTCTCGGAGCGTGGGTACCACATCACTGTCGAGACCAACGGTACGATCGCTCCACCGCCGGAGACGCCAATCGATCTCGCCAGCATCAGCCCAAAGCTAGCCTCTTCGACACCAACATCTGAGCGACCGCCTGCCGGCGGTAGCACAGCAACCGACGAAGTTGGTGTCTGGCAACAACGCCACGAGGAAAACCGAATCGACTACGAGACACTGACCGCACTCCTCGAGCGATTTGCGTTCCAACTCAAATTCGTCCTCACGGGTCGAGATGATCTGCCGGAAATCGAGACACTGATCGACGAACTGCGCACTCGAGCCGAGACCGAAATCACCGACACCGACGTACTGTTGATGCCAGAGGGCCAGACCCGCAGCCAACTTGCCGACACACGCCAAGAAGTCGCCGAAGTGGCTGTCGAATCTGGCTTCCGCTATACGCCGCGAATCCATGTTGATCTCTGGAACGACGCCCCCGAAACCTGAGTGACAATGCCACCATCCACACAGAACCCACAGACCACCGACACTGCCGCCGAACCGACCGCAGAGCAGCAACCGAAACGCGCCGTCGTCCTCGTTTCGGGCGGTATGGACAGCGCGACAACCGCCTACGAGGCCCGGGATCAGGGCTATGAGCTGTATTTTTTGCATACATCCTACGGCCAGCGAACCGAGTCCAAAGAGTACGACTGTGCGGTCGAGTTGGCCGAGATCGTTGGTGCAGCGGAGTTCCTCCATATCGAAACCGACCACCTCCGACAGATCGGTGGGTCGGCGCTCACTGACGACGAAATCGCAGTTGGCGAGGCTGCTCTCGACAGCCAAGAGATTCCCGATACGTACGTGCCGTTTCGAAACGCCAACCTGCTTTCGATGGCCGTCTCGTACGCCGAGGCCAACAACTGCGAGGCCGTTTTCGTTGGCGCACACAGCGAAGATTTCGCGGGATATCCGGACTGTCGGCCCGCCTTTTTCGAGGCCTTCGAGACGATGGTCGAGGTAGGCACGAAACCCGAAACGGAGATTTCGATTGAAGTCCCGTTTGTCGAGGCAACAAAAACCGAGATCGCCGACCGCGGAGTCGACCTCGAGGTACCGTTCGAACACACCTGGAGTTGTTACCGGGATGCCGAACCAGCCTGTGGGACGTGTGATTCGTGTGCATTCCGACTGCAGGCCTTCGATCAGATCGGTGTTCGTGATCCAATCGAGTACGCCGAACGGCCCGAGTATCCCTCGAGGAAAGCCGAATAGCTCTGTTGTGTCAAAGCAACGAGTATAAAACCACAAACGGATGGCGTTAAGTGCCACCCGTCCAGATTTCAACCACGAATGAGTGCTGGCGCTATCGGCTCGTCACGATCTACCTATGCGATTCTCGGCTGTGGAAGCGTCGGCCACGCAGTCGCCGAAGAGTTGGCCGAGGAGGGCAACGATGTGCTCATCCTCGATAAAGACGACAGTCGCGTCGAGGCGCTTCGGGATCAAGATCTCAACGCCAAAGTCCAAGATATCAGCGACCCCGAAGCCGCCGAGGTCATTGCTGACCGAGATATCGTACTCGTGTTGGCCTCTGATGTCGAAGCCTCCAAAGCCGCCGTCTCGGCGATCCGCGAACGCGGCAGCAACCAGTATATTGTCGTCCGGGCCTCCGATCCCGTTACTGAAGAAGAACTCCGAAACCTCGGTTCAGATGTCGTGGTCAACCCCTCGACAGTGATCGCAGAATCCGCCCTTCGAAGCCTCGAGTCCGGCGAACTCCAGTACAAAGCCCGCCAGCTTGCTGAGATTCTCGAATCAACCAGCGGTCGGCTCGCGATACTCACACAGGACAACCCAGACCCCGACTCGATTGCGAGTGCGACAGCCCTCCAGGCAATCGCCGAGGAGTTCGACATCGAATCCGATATTCTCTACGACGGCGATATCGGCCACCAGGAAAACCGTGCGTTCGTTAATCTATTGGGCATTGAGCTGTTGGCTCGTGAGGACGCCACCCCGATCGAGGAGTACGAACGCGTTGCACTGGTCGATAAGATGAAATCCGGCGACCAGGTCGTCGAGTTCGAGATCGACATTTTCATCGACCACTACGAGCCCGACGATGAACTCGAAGCCGCGTTTGTCGATATCCGAACGAACGTTTCTTCGACTTCGACGATTCTCACCAAATATCTCCAAGAGTTCGATCTCTCGCCGAGCGAAACCGTCGCTACCGCACTGTTGTACGGTATCCGGGCCGAAACCTTGGATTTCAAGCGGGATACAACACCCGCAGATCTGACCGCTGCAGCGTATCTGCATCCGTTCGCGAACCACGACACCCTCGAGCAGGTCGAATCGCCGTCGATGTCGCCCGAAACCCTCGATGTGCTCGCCGAGGCGATCCAGAACCGCGAAGTCCAGGGTAGCCATCTGTTTTCGACCGCAGGCTTCATTCGAGACCGAGACGCCTTAGAGCAGGCAGCCCAGTATCTGCTCGATTTAGAAGGAATCACCACGAGCGCTGTCTTCGGCATCGTCGACAACGAGATCATTGTCGCTGCACGCTCGAAAGATATCCGGATCAACATCGGCAGTGTGCTCAAAAGCGGCTTTGAGGAGATTGGTGAAGTGGTGGGCCACTCCAAACAGGGTAGCGTGGAGGTCGAACTCGGGATCTTTACCGGAATCGAAGCCAGCGAGGACAACCGCGATACGCTGTTGCAGTTGACCGAAGAGGCAGTTCGTAGAAAGCTCTTCGAGGCGATGGGTGTCGAAGGCAGCGACAGTACGAACGGCTCGTAGCTAGATAACGGCTTCTTCAGTCTCTTCGGGCTGTTTGAGTCGTTCGATCACGTCGTTGATCAAAATTACATCACCGACCGCCCGAACCCACCGATAGGGAACGATTATGCCCTTGCCGGGCGAGACCGTATTAGAAAACAACTCGGCGTTGAGCTGGCCGACTGCCAGTCCGGTGACAGCTTCCTGGTCTAGGTTGAGTCGTACGTCCTCGACTTCACCAACAAAAACGCCGTTGTTCGAGTAGACTTCGCGTCCAACGAGGGTTGTGATCTCTTGTGGGGTCGCGTCCATGCCGGACGGTTGGGTGTGCTGATATTAAGGTTTCGTGGTCGACCGCCAACTGTCTGACATGAGACAGACAGTGCTGTTCGACGAGTGGCTGTGTTGATAGGCTGTGCTGAGAGAACACGCCTACTCGAGAGGCTGTTCTGAAAGCGGTGTAGACTGCATCAACTGATCGGTTATCCGATCACGGAGCCAGGAGACTGCTTCGTCTGTGTCGGTTTCAATAAACGCTCGTGGACCGCCCCGTTCGTCTAACACAATGAGCCCACCGGTCGCACTCGAGTCGTCTTCGGCGACAACCAACCCGCAGGCGGGTTCCGTCTCGATTTGATGGAGCCTCACTCTGGGTTCGGCAAGCAGTGTCTCGAGTGAGTCGGTGTGTGAACTAACCAGCGTTCCAACAGCAGGCTCTGAAAGAACAATGTCGGCCCGAATCATCTGTTGGTCACACAGTTCGACCCACTGATCAAGCAGTTGTGGGAAAACGGACGGAAAAACGGTCTGTGTCCAGCGAGCTGTTCCAGTCAGCGAGCAGAACGCCGAAATCGGCTCATGTGGATTGTGCTTGCTCGCGGTGATGATTGTTGCATCCTGAAAGACGACCGGGTCGAGTTCGTGTGCCGGCGAGAGATCAGCCAACAGTTCCTGGCCAGCCAACAGAGACTGTGTCTGTGTGGCGAACCGATCGTACTCCGATAACAGCAGTTCGCCAAACAGTGTTCGCCGGTAGCCATCGGACGTGCGGGCGAGCAGCCCCACATTCTCGAGTTCACGGATTCCACGATCAACGGTCGACCGCGAGACCCGCAACTGCTCGACGAGTTCACGCTTGCGGATTCCGTCGGCATGTACCGCCCGAAGAATCGGCTCGCGTTTCGTCACAAGCGAAATAATCCCGAGAGGAGTATGCTGAGTCATCTCATATCATCCGCTGAACGGATCTACCCCTGACATATGTATATAAATAACCGCCAGATATATAAACTTTGGTCAGATCTCGGTGAGCACACTCATGCAGTGATGTAAAGATGAAACCAACCAGTTGTAGATACGCCGGGGTGCCTCTGACAAACCGGCACTGTGATCAACCGCCTTGCCCGGACGGTTGATCTATCGCTTGTCCGTCTTTGCCCGGACCGGCAAGCACTGACCGGCCGACTTTGCCCGGGTCGGCTCGGTTATGCGTCCACCCGGCTACTATTTGTGGCCGGGTGAACGTTTCAGATTCTGCGGTATCGGATCCTCCGAATCTACAACTACACACCCTGGAAGCCAGCCGGCTTCTGAAGTGGCACAACTGATACGAACTGCCAGCGCCGTCTTTGCCAGAAGAATCGATTTCTGGAAAGTGGTACTGAATACGACAAATACCGCAACGTTTGACAGTACGGCCACCAATAGCTGTTATATGCAATTTAATCGACAGAGCGGACTCTTCTTGCATCTAACCTCGCTGCCCGGGCCGCACGGGATCGGCGACCTCGGCGAGGGTGCACGGGAGTTCCTCTCGTTTCTCGAGCAGGCCGAACAGCAGTTCTGGCAGTTTTGTCCACTTGGGCCGACCTCCTCTGCCCACGGCAACTCGCCGTACCAATCGTTTTCGGCGTTCGCCGGCAACCCGTTGCTCATCAGTCTCGAGCGGTTGGTCGACGATGGATGGCTGTGTACCGACGACCTCGAGCCAGTACCGGCGTTCGACCGCCACGAAGTCGACTACGAGCAGGTCGCCGACTACAAACGTGAGAAACTCCGAACGGCCCACGAGACGTTTCGCCAAACCGCAACCGAAGCCGACCGCACCGACCTTGCGGCGTTTCGTGAGGACGAACAGTGGGTCGATGACTACGCGCTGTTTCGCGCACTCAAGGCCAAACATGACAAACAGGCCTGGGTCGAGTGGCCCGAACCGATTCGTACCCGCGAACCCGAGGCCCTCGAGGCAGCCCGCGAAGAACTCAGCGAGGAACTCGAGTACCGAACGCTCACACAGTACTGGTTCGACCAACAGTGGCAAGCGTTCAAACAGGATGCCGAAGACGCCGGAATCACGCTTGTTGGTGATGTGCCGATCTACGTCGGCCTCGACAGCGCGGACGTCTGGTCGAGCCCCGAAGCGTTCCAGCTCGATGAGGGAAACCGACCGACCGTGGTCGCAGGTGTCCCGCCGAACGCTGGCGATTCGGGCCAAAAGTGGGGCAACCCACTGTACGACTGGAAACGGCTCGCCGAGAACAACTACGACTGGTGGACTCGTCGGCTCGAGCGACTGTTCGAACAGGTCGACGTGACGCGGCTAGACCATTTCCAGGGTTTTCTGGAATACTGGGCGATTCCGACCCATGCTGAGTCGGCCGCCGAAGGGGAGTGGCGCGAAGGGCCGGGTGCCGCATTTTTCAAAGCCATAGACGAACAGTTGGGCGAACTCCCGTTTATCGCCGAAGATCTGGGCTTTCCAAATGCCGAACTCACTGCGCTGATGGATCGCTTTTCGTTCCCAGGAATGCGGGTTCCACAGTATGCCGACTGGTGTCAGGGCGGCAACCAACATCAGCCGATGAACTATCCAAAAAACTCAGTAGGCTACACCGCAACCCACGACACCGATACGTTCGTAGGCTACTATGAGGGGTTGTCGGATCGCCAACGAGAGTGTCTCCACTACAATCTCGGCGTTGACGGTAGCGAGATCAACTGGTCGATTATCGAGGCCGTCTGGCGGTCTGAGGCTGTCTTGGCGTGTACGACGATGCAAGATCTGCTCGGACTCGATAGCCACGCCCGGTTTAATACGCCAGGGACGGCCAAAGGCAACTGGAGTTGGCGGGTGACCAGCGACGGACTCGACGAAGAAATCGCTACCCGACTCGGTACAATGACCCAACTCGAACTCCGGTAGCACTCGCATTCTAGCGCACCGAAAGGTCGAAACGGACAGACACTCACCATTCGTACAATGGAACAGGGTGCGATTCCGGTCGCGGAACTCGAGGGGTCAGTTGATCTGCAGTCGACGGTCGAAAGCGGCCAAAGCTATCTGTGGGATCGACTGGATGGTAAGATGTACACCACCACCGCGGCCTACGGCGGCAGCGCGTGGTATGAAACAGTTGTCCCACCGATACCAGGTGTGTTCGACCAACAGGCGGTTGTTCGCATTCGGCAACACAACGGCGAACTGCAGTGGGAATCGACCACCGATGCAGTCCCAATTGTCCAGCATCTATTGAGACTCGACGACGACCTGCAGGCAATTAAGGCCGCCATACCCGACGACCCACTGCTCGAGAGAGCCTTCGAGCAGTATGCAGGCATGCGGTTGGTTCGCGATCCGGTGTTTCCCTGTCTGATCTCGTTTATTTGTTCGGCCCAGATGCGAGTCTCCCGAATTTTCGGCATGCAGCGTCGATTGGCCCGCGAGTACGGTGAGGAAATCGAATTCAACGGTGAGACCTACCACGCGTTTCCAACCCCCGAACAGATGGCCGAACGCAGCGAAGGTGAGCTTCGTGATCTCAGTTTGGGCTATCGTGCACCCTACGTCCAAAAAACCGCCAAGTTGGTTGCGACGGGCGAGGTCGACCCACGGGCGGCACTCGATCTCGAGTACGAAAAGGCCCGTGAACATCTCACCCAGTTCGTCGGCGTCGGCAACAAGGTCGCCGACTGTGTGCTGTTGTTCTCGTTGGGCTTTACCGAAGCCGTCCCGCTGGATACCTGGATTCAGACGGCGATTGCTGAGCAGTATCCGGACTGTGATCAAGGTGGGTATGTCTCGACTTCACGGGCGATCCGCAAGCAGTTTGGCGGTCAGTATGCAGGCTATGCCCAAACGTACGTTTTTCATTATCTGCGGAATGGCGGAAACTGATAGCAGACGCGGCGGTGACACTCTGTTTTTCGAGAGTGTAGGCGAACTTTCATACCCACTGCGAGGCTACAATACGTATGGACTGCCGAGTCGTCGTCGAGGCTGCGGTTCCCGTGTACGATGTCGAGACAGTGGACGAGGCCGTCCGGATCGCCATCTCGAAAACCGGCGAGATGTTGAACCCGGATCTCAACTACGTCGAAATCGAAATGGGAACCCGAACCTCGCCCGCCGGAGAGGAGTTGCCACCTGCCTTTATTGCTGCTGACGAAGCACTGGTTGCCCTCGAACTCGAGTTAATCGTTTTCAATGTCGAACAGGAACAACACGCCAGCCGTATCGCCCGCAAAGAAATCGGCCAACAGTTGCACAATATCCCGCTGAAAGTACTCCGAACTGAGATCATACCCGAAGACGAAACCGAAAGCGACTCCGAACCGTAGTTGTCAGCAGCGAGAAACAACATCTACCGCAACGAATGCGACTAGAGACAGATGTCATTTATACACTCCGTCCGCACATATCAGCTATGCAAACGCACATCGTCCCGGTCGGCTTCGATTACGACCGGCTTATTGCGCCGCTCATCCGCGATCAGTTCGATGTGGATCACGTTATTCTGCTCGAAGGCGCAGTCGGTAGCGAGGCCAACGTTGAATACTCTCGGCGACTAGCGAGCAAACTCGAGACCGACTTTCGGAACCTCTTGGGAGCCGAGACCGAACGCATCCGTCTCGAGGACGTCTACGACTACGATGCGGCCTTCGAGGGTGCTTTCGAGTTGATCAACAACCAACTCGACAGCGGCGCAGAGGTGTGGGTCAACGTCTGTTCGATGCCGCGACCCGTTAGCTTCGCGTTTGCGACCGCAGCCCACTCGGTGATGGTCGAACGGCAAGAAGACAGAGATCGCATTCACACCTACTATACGGCTCCTGAGAAGTATCTCGAGACCGAACTCGCCGAAGAACTCCAAGCCGAAGGTGATCTTCTTTCGGATCTCCTCGAAGCCGGAGACCTCGACCGCGAGCGAATCGAAACCCGCCTCGAGAGCATCGATAACCTGCTGGCGGAGTTCGACGAACGCGGTGTGACCATCGGCGCGAAGAAAATCGGTGACAGCCATATCGTCGAACTGCCTGTTGCCTCGTTTTCGAGCGTCAAACCGTTCGAGGAACTTGTGTTGTTCACGCTGGGCGAACACGGCGAGTTCGAATCAGTCAGTGAGTTGGCCTCGACGTTGGCTCGAGATCTCAACGAAGAATACACTGACAGCTTCCGGTCAAAAGTCATCTACAACGTCGATCGGCTCGGCCCCGGCGGCAAAGGGTATATCGAACAAGAGGAGGTCGGTAAATCCTATCGCACCAAGCTCTCACGAATCGGTGAACTCTGGGTGCGATCACACGCCGACAGGACGCGACAGTAGCCGACACTCACAGAACGAACAACACTAACTGATATGCGAAGCCGAGTCCGAACGCTGCGAGCAACAGCATCGTGGTGACGACGACAGCCGGCGACAGATGTGTTTCGCCGGTTAGGATATATTCTTCCATACGCGAGGATCGACCGTACAGCGGCTTAATAGTTTATCCTGACCAAAGCGACTCGGCCGAGTCGGTAGTATCAGACCTGATATTTGTAAGGTGAACTAAAAGTAGTTGTCTCGAGCAGGGAGAGTATGCATATCCAAGGGAGTTTGGGAGTATCAAAAGAGGCCAGTGGGTGGTGAGAATGCGACCACGTGAGTCGGAGTCAGTAGCAAATTACCGGCCGATGGAGAGCGGTGTCCACTCGCAGCCACAGCCATGAGTATCAATTCTGGATCAACAGCCCACATATCACCCGACATTCTGTGTGTGAGCAATAGCCAAAACACAAACAGGAACATTCGAACGGCAGTGGCTCGCCATCGCCCGAACGTCTCAATCGAGACGACAACCGATCCGACAGTTGTCGCTGAACTGGTTCGACTCTGGGATCTCAGCTGTGTCGTCGCCGACGCCGACATGGATCCACTGGACGGCTTTGAGCTCAAATCGAGCCTCCAGACGGACGACCGACAGCTGTCAGTTCTCGTTGTCTCAACCGAACCAGCAGACGGCGAGTCTACGGTTAGTCTCGCTGCAGCCGACGAAACCGACGAGTTCGCTGTGTGTCTCGAGCAGGCAGTTCCTCGACAAGATCTCGAGACTACACCGGATTCCAAACACTACCAGCCCGCCAGCCAACTCAAGGCCGTTATCGACGCCGACAGCCGACATGCTGTGGTGGCCGAACTCGAAAAGCAGCTTGCAGCGTTGGCATCGGTTCGGCACCACCAGATATGGCTAACTACTGTCGATGGCTCACTCGAGGCCACAACAGCGACTGACGGCCACTGCTCGGCTGTTCGGCCGGCTGTGCGTGAGGCCGTCGAAACCGGCGAACCACAGTGGGCGGCCGAACCAACGGACGGTTCGACGGTGACAGACCAGACAGACACACCACAGAGAGGCGTCTATCCGCTTGGCAGCCAGGGAGCGATTGTGGTCGAGTACGATGTGTTCACACCGGCAGTAGCCGCCAGCGTCCATCAGCTTGCGAGTATCGGAGGTGGATGTCTCGACCACCATGCAGCTATCACCAATCTCGAGGCACGGTTCCGCCAGACAGCCGAGCGTAACCGACAGCTTTTGCAGTTCGCCCGAACGGTTGCACACGATCTCAACTCCCCGCTGTCTGTGATCTATGGGCGTATTGAACTCGTGTTGGCCAACCAGTCAGACGCCGAAATGCACCTCCAGGCCGCACACAACGCCGTCCAGCGCATCGATTCACTGATCACCGACCATCTCCAAACAATCGAGACCACTGACGCCGAAGGCGACCGCGAAGACGTTTCAGTACAGACGATGGCGATTCAGGCTTGGCGGATTGTCGATCCCTCGACCGCTCGGCTGCAGGTCGAACCACAACTCGAGACCGTCGAAGCCAACGCAATCCGACTCCAACAACTGTTCGAGAATCTGATCCGCAACGCCATCCAACATGGCTCCGAAGAATCAGTAGGACTCGCTTCAAGCGACTCTCAAGATCCACACGCGGTGTTCGACGATGACACCGATTCAGTGACCGTCACGATCAAACCCACCGAAAGCGGATTTGCGGTCTGTGATGATGGCCCTGGCATTCGGCCTGAGGAACGCGAAACGATCTTTGAATCAGGGTATACCACAACTGACTCCGGCAGCGGACTCGGGCTTCATATCGTCAGCGAAATCGTCAGTAGCCATGACTGGGAGATTACCGTAACGGAGAGTGCCAGCGGTGGGGCGCGTTTTGAGATCAACACCGAGTAGAAGTCGCTATTGATTGGTTGTCGCCGAGTCGGCCTCAGGCTCCGAGGCTTCGTTGAGTTGGTTGGTGGCCTGCCGGAAGACACCCAACAGCGTGTGGATTTCTCGGTCGGTCGGATGGGCACGACCGATGAGTCTACGCAACAGTCGCTGTGTTTTGGCTCGCTTTCGGTCGTTGTAGTTTTGGGCAGCAAGAAACGCTGCGAAGTACGCATAGAGTCGTTCGATGTCAGGTTCCTCAGCACGGAGGCGTTCGACATCCGGGAGTTGCGTCTGTTCGACAGTTAGCTCCCGGAGTTCGTACAGCATGATCGTTGCCGCCTGCCCCAGATTAAGCACTGGATACTCATCGCTGGCAGGAATCGAACAGACCTCATCGAGCTGTTCGATTTCGCGGTTGTGAAGCCCACGGCCTTCTCTGCCAAAGACCAGTGCCGTTCGTGTCTCGACTGTTTTGAGTGAGTCTCGAAGTTCGACCGGAGTTTTAAACGGAAATCTAACGTGGCGGCGGCTGTCTTCGCCTGTAATGGCGGTACAGCCAACGGTGTGGTAGGTCTCGATGACCTCCTCGAGGCTCACCTCCTCGGCGTTCGGCAGCACGTCCTCGCGGGCGTGGCCGGCAAAGCCGTAGGCCTCTCCGTCAGGGTCGAGTTCCGGCGGATCGACCAACTTGAGATCAGTGAGTCCAAAGTTCTTCATCGCGCGAGCAATCGTCCCGACGTTACCGGGGGTTTCGGGTTCGACGACAACGACAACCGGTTTTGGTCTCATTCGTCGCGGCTCGGGTAGTCCGTCTCGAGATCCAACTCGGCGAGTTCGTCGTCGGTCAGGTGGTCGGTTGACTCGTTCGGTTCGTCGAGATACTCTCGGAGGTTGATTTTGTGTGGCTCGTAGTTCTCTTCGAGTCGCTCTCGAATCTCTCGGGCGTCCGGCAGATCAGGCAGTGCTTCGGGGTCGGTTTCGACGACTTCGGTGCCGCCAAACGCCTCGGGTGCGCGGTTGCCGTCGGCGAACCACTGATGGAAGCGATCGGCGAATGCCTCGTCTCCCCGCAGGTCGCTGCCGCCGGCCTCCTGATACCAGTAGATAAAATCCGGCTCGTGGTCTGCACAGAGCAACACCTCGTCCATCGGCTCGCCGTAGACGAACTCCGCGGGATTACACTGCCGTTTGTTCGCCTCGCCGTGGAGTAGATAACAGCCATCACACGGTTTGTCGACCAGCGTTAACAGCCGAAGAAGTCGCTGTTTCGGATCCGTTGGGATCTCTTCGAGCGGCTTGAACTGCTCGTCGTCGGTGAAAATTTCGTCTTCGTTGAACCGCCAACCACGAAGCCCGACGCTGACTTTTCCCATACGGTCTGTTACCGACTCAGCCGACAAAAAGCAACTGACTCTGCGGAGACCGGGGTAGCTATGTTCGGGCCACCCCAAGTCGGTGTATGCGAACAGTCGACGCAGCCGGCCTGCAGATCGGCGACGACCACCCCCCGCGAATCATGGGCGTGTTGAACGTGAGTTCCGAATCACCGTACAAACCGAGTGTGTTCAACAGTCCAAGTGAGGCTGCCGAATACGTCGATCGGGAGTTGATCGACGAGGGCGCAGATATCGTCGACGTCGGCCTCGAGTCAGCCAACAAGAAGTTCGAAGTGCTCAGCGCAGCCGAGGAACTCGAGCGGCTCGATGTCGCCCTCGAGACCATCGAGAGCGTCTCAGGCGATGCCGTCTTTTCGATCGAAACACGCTACCACGAGGTCGCCGAGGCCGCCTTGCGTGGTGGGTTCGATATGGTCAACGACATCTGTGGCTTTGCAGACCCACAGATGCCAGACGTCTGCGAAGCCTACGATGTGGCAGTGGCAAAAATGGCCTCACCACCGGATCTCGAACGACCCGGAGCTATTGCGGCTGTCGATGATATTTATGATGCCCTCGAACTCAACGGGCTAACCGATAAAACCATCATTGATCCAGCCTTCGGCGGCTGGAGCGAGGACAAAACAATTGCCGATGACCGCGAGACGTTCGAGCGACTCCGAGAGTTTCGAGCCTACGGCCAGCCGATGTTAGTTTCGATCAACCGGAAAAACTTCCTGCGGTCGGTTGCCGGCCGCGAGACTGAAGCGGCACTCCCCGTTTCACTGGCAGCGACTGCGATGGCGGTCGAACGCGGTGCACACGTAATCCGTACCCACGACGTAGCCGAAACACGGGATGCGGCGCTCATCGGCCATGAGTTTAGCCGGCGGCGACTACGAGAGACAGCCGGGTCGGTGGCTATCGAAGAACTTGACATAACGAACGATCGTGAGCTGCAGCGGCATCTCGAGCAGTTCGGGGCTGCCGAGACCGAACAACTCGCCAACCGAAGTGTCGTTCACGTCTTCGAGATACAGGGTCTGGATGCTGACAGTCAAACAGCACTCACCACCGCCGCAAACGACGCTGGCGTTGAGTGTGTCAGTCGTCCGTCTGACAGCGCTGTGATAGTCGTTGGCACGAAATCAGGCTTTGATCGGCTTATCGAGGCGCTAAGTGGCCTCTCGGAGGAGGTTTCTACAGTGTGTGAACATATTAGTAATGCGTGCTGTTAAGAGAAAACTTATGCCGGATGGTTCTAAATCGAACAATGGACGCCGGAGGGGTATGCGGGTAGGGGTACTTGATGCCCATCCGGCCCATACAATATTACAACTCGTGAGCCGTAGGCTTTTGGGCTCAACTCGAACAAAGACCAATGGACAGTAGCATCCCGTTTGCCGAATTCGAACCCATCTACGAGGCAATCCTCGCAGACCTCGGCTTCGAGCGGACTGCCGACGAGCAGGCCCGTGAGATAGCCGCCAAGTTCGCCCAAGAGTTCGACGAGCGTCGGCTCACAGCTCTCGAGGGTGGGCGTGTGGCGATTGTCGGAGCCGCACCGTCCCTAAAGGCGGAGCTTCGGGCGTTCGACGAATCAGCGGTCGACGCTATCGTCGCCGCCTCAACGGCCGTCGACACCCTAGCCGACCACGGAATTACGGTCGATCTGATGGTGACAGACTTGGATAAAAACACCGAGACGGCCCGAGTGTTGAGCCACTCGGAAACGCCTGTGGCAGCCCACGCCCACGGTGATAACATTCCGGCTCTCGAGACGTGGCTGCCGAAGTTCGATCTCGACTGGACGCTGGTGACGACACAGACAGCACCACAACGGGCCGTCGAAAACCCCGGTGGCTTTAGCGACGGCGACCGGGCAGCATTTATTGCTCACGCGTTTGGGGCCGACGAGTTGCAATTTATCGGCTGGCAGTTCGACGATCCATCCGTTGGCCCGCTCAAAGCTCGCAAACTCCGATGGGCCGAACACCTGCTTTTTTGGCTCGAGCGTCGACGCGGCGAGCGATTTGCGGTGTTGGACGAAAGACGTGAGGCGTTGGTCGAAGACCTCACACAGCTTTCGACCGCCTGAGGCCGCTTGGGCTGAACCCGAATCTTCCAGTCGTCAGCTAGCTTCCAAAACGTTCCTTACGAACGCCCACGTTGTGTACGTATGCAACTACACTGGCACCGTCGTGACCTGCGAGGGTCGGACAATCGCGCACTGACTGCGGCGAGCGAGGCTGCCGAGGCTGACTCCGACGGCAGTGTTGTCGCGCTGTTTGTGTTCGATCCGGGCGTCCTCAAGCATGCAGGCTCGCCACGTGTGTCGTATCTCCTCGAGTCACTGGCTGAACTCCGTCAGTGGTACCGCGAACGCGGCGGCGAACTCCTCGTGCGGCGTGGCGACCCCGAAATCGTCGTTCCTGAGATGGCCGAAGCTATCAAAGCCGACCGCGTGGTCTGGAACCGCGATTATTCGGGACTCGCCCGCAAGCGCGATGCTCGCGTTCGAACAGCACTCAACGACATCGGAATCTCTCGAGCGTCGTTTCATGATGCGATCTGTCACGAACCGGGGTCGATCACGACAAACCAAGGCGAGCCCTACTCGGTGTTTACCTACTTCGGTCGCAAATGGCACGACCGACATAAGGACGCCCCGTACCCAGCACCCGACGCCGATGTGTTGGCCGACGCCGAACGGCTCGCTGTGGAGGCTGGTGACCTGCCAACGCTTGCTGAGTTAGGTTTCGACGAACCCGAAGCCGACCTGCTGGCGGCCGGTACCGAGGCGTCCCGCAGGCGACTCGAGGCGTTCTGCGAGGACGGCGTGTATCGATATGACGACGACCGTGATTATCCCACACGGAAATCGACCTCGAGGCTGTCAGCGGATCTCAAATACGGAACAGTCGGTATCCGGGAAGTCTACTGGAAAACCGAAAGTGCCCGCGAGGACGCAACGGAGGCCGAAGTCGAACAGATCGAAGAGTTCCAATCGCAGTTAGCCTGGCGAGAGTTCTACACACATGTCCTGTGGTTTACCCCTGAAGTCGTCTCGGAGAACTACAAGGAGTACGAAAATGAGATTGGCTGGGAGCAGGATGAAGATCTCCTGGAGGCATGGAAAGACGGCCGGACGGGCTATCCCATTGTCGATGCCGGAATGCGACAGCTTCGGACAGAGGGGTTCATGCACAACCGCGTGCGAATGATCGTCGCCTCGTTTCTGACAAAGGATCTGCTGATCGACTGGCGTGAGGGCTACGACTGGTTCCGCAAAAAGTTGGTCGACCACGATACGGCCAACGACAACGGCGGCTGGCAGTGGGCGGCCTCGACAGGAACTGACGCCCAGCCTTACTTCCGGATTTTCAATCCGATGACCCAGGGCGAACGCTACGACCCTAATGCTGAGTATATAAAGAAGTACGTCGAGGAGTTGGCCGAGACCGATCCCGAAGTTATCCACAACTGGCATGAGGCCTCGTTGACCCAGCGACGAAACGCCGCCCCGGAGTATCCCGATCCGATTGTCGATCACAGCAAGCGACGCGAAAAGGCACTGGCGATGTTTGAGGCCGCCCGCGGCGAGTGAGGCGTGTTCGGGGATACCATTGGTGAAGCTAATCTAATTCCAGAAGTTCGATGACGACGAGTTGGTTTCTGTTCCGCACTGAGTTCGCCAAAGCTGGATTTCGTACGTGTTGACCGTCACCCCTTGCGTACAGTCTACAAAAGTATTAACACACCGAAACTTTAGGACGGATTCGACCGTTGATCAAGAGGCATGACCTACGAACTCCCCGACCTCCCCTACGAGTACGACGCCCTCGAGCCGCACATTGATTCCCGCATCATGGAACTCCACCATGACAAACACCACCAAGGCTACGTCGACGGTGCGAACGCCGCTCTCGAAGCACTGGCAGAAATGCGACAAAACGAGGAGTTCAGCGATATCAAAAGCACCAAGCGAGCCTTGGCGTTCCATCTGTCTGGCCACGTCAACCACACGATATTCTGGGAGAACATGTCTCCGGACGGTGGCGGCGAACCCGAGGGTGCGCTTGTCGACCAGATTGAACAGGATTTCGGCTCCTACGAGGCGTTCAAATCCGAGTTCTCGGCGGCCGCAGGTGGCGTCGAAGGCTCCGGCTGGGCACTGTTGCTCCACGATGCGGCGGCCGACCAGTTGATCGTTGGCGCAACTGAGAACCACCAAAACCAGACGCCGCAGGCGACCACGCCGATCCTTGCACTCGATGTGTGGGAACACGCCTACTATCTGCAGTATGAGAACAACCGTGGTGAGTACGTTGAGAACTTCTGGAACGTCGTCGACTGGGACGACGTTGCCAATCGATTCGAACAGTGCCACGAGAAGTCGATTTAAATAACGATACAAACGCAATTTAACACGATTGCGGAAACTATTTTCCTTACGTCCGTCGGTGGGTGTTACGGGAACACATTATTTGCCGGTATTTTTTGTGCGGTGTGTTATCAAACTACTCCTCAAGCTTTAACAGCAATCGAGACAATATAGAAATAGAGGTAATACCCATGAGTTACGAACTAGATCCACTTCCGTACGATTACGACGCCCTTGAACCGCACATTGACGAGCAGATCCTGAAATGGCACCACGACACCCATCATCAGGGCTATGTCAACGGCTGGAACTCAGCCGAAGAGACGCTGGCTGACAACCGCGAAAGCGGTGAGTTCGGTTCCAGCGGCGGAGCCATCCGAAGCGTGACCCACAACTCCTCGGGTCACATTCTGCACGACCTGTTCTGGCAGAACATGTCTCCCGAAGGTGGCGACGAGCCGTCCGGCGAGCTCGCCGATCGGATCGCCGAGGACTTCGGCTCCTATGAGGCCTGGAAAGGCGAGTTCGAAGCCGCAGCCAAAGACGCCAGTGGCTGGGCGCTGCTTGTTTATGATTCCTTCTCGAATCAGCTTCGGAACGTCGTGGTTGACAAACACGACCAGGGTGCAATCTGGGGCGGTCACCCAATCCTCGCTCTCGACGTCTGGGAGCACTCGTATTACTACCAGTTCGGTCCGGACCGCGGTGGCTTTATTGAGGCCTTCTTCGAGGTCGTAGACTGGGACGAACCGAGCGCACGCTACGCACAGGCCGTCGAGGCATTCGAGTAAGGGCAGTTCCGGTTATTTTTTGTGTCGCCACGTGCCCAGCGGTAGCTCTCGAATTCCGCGACAGACAGTTGCGAGGTGTTTCATGTGGGTGCCCGAAAGGAGGGTGGGTTTTTCTATGCCGAGTGGTATGTCAGGATATGAGGATTGGATTGTTTCGGCTTGTCCAGTTGATAGCCGGAATCTCTACGTCTGGGCCAATCTTGTACTATACGACAGTTTCCGCACAACGTGGTGAGTGGCTACTGTTTGGTGTGTTGCTTGTAGTCTCGTTGTTTGCGTTCGTACTGCCAGGCTGGCTGTTAGAACGATATATTAGCTGGGTGTTTGGCCTCAAACAGCGTGCGGTGAACTATGTGGTATCGAGACTAAAGCGGTTGTCTCCGATGAATCGGCTGTAGTCTCTGTGTAGTGGTAGTTGACAGTCTCGAGATCCAAAGCCCGAACGACTATTTAGCCGCCGCACTTCGGATGCACTGAATGCTCGAGGGTTGCAACGTCGCAGTCGGCATCACCGGCAGCATCGCCGCGGTGAAAACGGTCGAACTCGCCCACGAACTCCGACGACAGGGCGCAGCCGTCCGGGCTGTGATGAGTCCCAGCGCGAGCGGTATCATCCATCCCTGGGCTGTCGAGTTCGCCACCGAAAACGATGTCATCACTGAAATCACAGGCCGGGTCGAACACGTCGAACTGTGCGGTCGTGAGGGATGGGCAGATGTCTTTTTGATCGCACCCGCCACGGCGAACACGGTCGGTAAAATCGCCAGCGCGATTGATGATACTCCCGTGACGACCACCGCAACAACCGCCCTCGGAGCGGACATCCCTGTCGTCATCGTCCCCGCGATGCACGAACCGATGTACGACCATCCCGGTGTCCTCGAGGCAATCGCCCACCTCGAGCAGTGGGGCATCGACTTTGTCGATCCACGAATCGAAGAACAAAAAGCAAAAATCGCCACCGAAGACACAATCATCACCGCCCTCGCCCGCGCGAGAACTGACCAGACGCTTGCGGGCCAACATGTCGTCATCACCAGCGGGGCGACCAGCGAATCAATCGATCCCATTCGTATGCTAACGAATCGCGCCTCGGGCACTACGGGCCGGGCGGTCGCCCGTGCCTGTTATATCCGGGGTGCGGAAGTCACACTGGTTCACGACGGCCCTGAGGTACAGTATGCTGAGACGGTAGCCGTCGAGAGTGCGGCCGAAATGCTCGCAGCTGTCGAAGCGCAGGCAGCCGACGCCGACGCGCTGATTTCGGCCGCAGCCATCTCGGATTACACCGTCGAGGCCGCCGCAAACAAACTCCGCTCCGGCGAACCGCGAACCCTCGAGTTAGAACCGACACCGAAGCTGCTGGATTCAATCCGGCAGGCCCACCCAGATCTCACGATGATCGGATTCAAAGCCGAAACCTCGGGCGACGACAAAGCGTTGTTCAAGCAGGCTGCCGCACTCAGAGATCGCCTTGAGTTGGCCGCTGTCGTGGCCAACGACGCCAGTGTGATGGGTAGCGACGAGACACGCACACTGTTGGTCGAAGCGGGCACAGACGACAGCAGTGACTGTTTTGTCCTCGAGGGCTCGAAAGCCGAGTTGGGCGAGTGTGTCGCCCAGCGGTTAGCGAGCTACCTCACTACGTAGTCAACATCGCCTCGATTGCCCCCTCGACAAGGAGCTGTATCTCACTGGAGAAGAACCCGAGTGTCAACCCGAGTGTCGCCCCCAGCGAGACCGCAATCAGCATACCGGTGGTGATCGACGCCCGGTCGATATCCTCGCCGGCGAACGGATGGAAGTAGATGCGGTTGATAAACGGCAGAATGTAGCCTGCAGTCAACAGCGAACTAACCAACACCAACGCGGAGACGACCCACAGTCCCTCTTCGAACGCGCCGAGAGCGATATACCACTTGCCGGCAAAGCCAACTGTCGGCGGCAGTCCGATCATCGTCACACCAAGTACGGCAAACGCTCCGGCCATGACGGGTGCACGTTTGGCGAGGCCCGCATACTCATCGACCAGTCGGATCCCGCCGAACCGCAGGGCGAACATCCCGGCGAGAATGAAAAGCGAGGCCTTGACGATACCGTGGCCGAAGATGTGAAGCATCGAGCCGTACAGCGCCGTTTCGTTGGCAATGCCGATTCCGATAAGGACGAGTCCGAACTGAGAGACTGTCGAATAGGCCAACACCAGTTTGATGTGATCTTGCATCAGCGCAAAGAGGCTCCCCGCAAACAGGCTCAACAGCGCGCCGACGAGAATGACCTGTGAAATGACGGGGTTGGCCGACAAGAACTCCGGTGTAAAGACGCTGAAGGTGATCCGGGCAAACGCATACACGGCGACCGCTGGCATCAACGCCGAGATAACAGCACTAATGCCGTCAGGTGCAGAGGCGTGAGCATCAGCCAGCCACGTATGAACCGGAAACAGCGCGATTTTGATCGCCAACCCCACGGCCATTAGGACGAACGCGGCAAGCACAACCGGGTCGCTGTAGCCTGCCTCCGGAATTCGAACTGCCAGATCCTGCATGTTCAGTGTGCCCGTGGCTGCAAAGGTGAGCGCAACCCCAAGCAGATAAAACGAGGCACCGACCGTTCCAACAAGCAGGTATTTGAACGCCGCGTAGGTCGACCACCGATACTTCGAGGAGGCGACCAGCGCGTACGATGAGATCGCCATGATCTCGAGAAAGACATACAAGTTGAAGATGTCGCCCGTAATAACGACGCCGAGCATTCCGCCAGTCAGCAGCAGAAAGCCCGCATAGAAGGTGTTTCCACGCGGGCCGCCGATACGGGTAAAGACGAGTACACCCAGACAGATCGCCAACACGAGCAGCACCACCAGCATCGAAAACTCATCAACATAAAGTTCGATACCAAATGGTCGGGCGATACCGGCGACGAGATAGCTGATCGCACCCTGACTGTGAACCTGCATGGCGGTGGCGAGAGCCATCGCAAACGTCACCGAGACGATCGCCGCTGCAATCGGCCAACCGACATCGTCGTACCGCAGACTTGCGGCAACTGGGATGACAGCACTCAACACTGGCACAAGCACGAGCGCACCGACAAGCCACTCCATGCTCATTGTTCCTCCCGCAGCCGAGCGATTGTGTGGCTATTCGTTCCGTCCGTCGAAAGACCGTTCAGAGACATATCGATCATCACTGTACCCCCAGTGTGAGTCCGAGGAAAACGAGCAACACGCCAGTTGCCACATAGACAGTCAGTCCAATGCCAAGCTTTGCGCCGGTTTTACCAGGAATCGCTGCCAGCCGACTATCGTATCGTGGCCGCCAGCCGGCTGGGAGTCGCTGGCGGATAACCGGCGCAGGGTCTTGTGCGACAGCGACGAGCTGCCAGCCGGTCGCAACGACGCGGCGGTCGACGCCGTTGTAGAGTCGACCCAGCCCACCTGAGAGCCCTCGAGTCCCGTAGAACGCCAGCGGATCATGGGCACGATTGACGTCGATGCCGCCGTGCATTCGGTCGAAAAGCGGTTTGCCGGCGACAAAGACCACCAACCCACCGATTGCGAACGTGGCGGTATCGAGGAGTTTGCCCGTTGTGTACGGATCGAGGCTCCATTGATCCTGGAACGGCAGGATTGCGAAAAGCGGCTGGTAGAAAACCCCGAGAACGACACAACTCGCCGCGACTGACCCAGCCACAACTGTGTGTCCGAGATCCGCATCAGGCATCTCGATTGGATCGCCGTAGAGGAACGCGTAGTAGCCGAACTTAATAAAGGACGCAAAGGTTCCAATGCTGCCCAGAATGAGCATCCACTCGAGGATGGCCAGTCCTTCAGTAGTGACGGCCTCTTTGAGCAGTCCCTTGCTGACAAAGCCGTTGAACAGCGGGACACCGGAAATCGAAAGCGCCCCGACGAGGAACGCGCCGAGTGCGATCGGTGCCGACGTACCGACCGCACCGTACTTGTCGAGTGCCTCCGTGCCGAGTTTGATGATGATAATGCCCGCAGCCATGAACAACAGGCCCTTATACAGGATGTGGTTGAACAGGTGTGCAAACGCACCAGCGATTCCCAGCGACGAGCCGACGCCGATGCCGACCAGCATGAATCCAACCTGTCCTTGGATATGGTATGACAGCAGTCGGCGCATGTCCTTTTGGGCCAACGCGAAGGCTGCCCCGTAGATCGCCATCGCCCCACCCATATATGCCAAAGCGAGGTTACCATCGGGGAACGCACGGTAGGCCGCATAAACCGCAGTTTTTGTCGTATAACAGGCCAGAAACACCGAGGTCGCAACATGTGGCCGCGGGTAGGTATCCGGCAGCCAACTGTGAAAGCCGATGATTGCGGCGTTGATCCCGATTCCGATCCCAGCGAGCAGTGCGGCCAGCGAGAACTGGAAGCCCGCGAGTGTGACGTCCAACCCGGTGATTCCCGCCCCATCGAAGTGCAGCGCAGTTGGGCTAACGCCGACGCCCGCGAGATGTACCAACAGCCCCGCAAGCAGGATACTCCCTCCGAGGGCGTGCACCAGCGCATAGCGGTAGCCCGCCCGGATCGCATCGCCGCCCGAGAGCCAGACGAAAACGGTGCTGGCGATTGCCATTGCCTCCCAGCCGGCGATCAACCCGAGCCAGTCGCCGACCATAACCGTCCACAGCGAGGCGGTGACATAGCCAAGCCCCCACAACAAGTGACGCTTGCTCGCGTTCGCAAAGTAGGCAAAGCCGACCGCGCTTGCGCCGAAGGCCCCAAAGATGATCGCCATTAGCCTCGAGAAGGAATCAACGTTGACGACAATCAACTCAAAGCCGATGAATGTCACCGTTGTTCCTGTCCCTTCGGGCACTACCAGCGCCCAGGCGACAACTGCACTCAGGGCGACAGTCGCGATGGCGTGGGCGATCCGTCTGGAGACTAACGGCACAACACAGACTGCGAGCGCAGCGAACAGGGCCGGTGGGACAGACAGTAGACTGCTCATGGCCGCACCTCCCCGGCCTCAGCGACAATGGTCTCGATCAGCTCGAAAAACACCATGTGATCAGGCAGCGTTCCGAACGCAATCATGAGCGTCGTTGTCGCCATCAGTGGGGCGAGCATCAACAGTGTCGTCTCGCGGCCGAAGCCGCCGGATGACTCCCAGCCATTCGACGGTGGAAGTGCACCATGGCCATGGCCGTGGTGATCGTCGTGATCGTTGCTGTGGCTGTCGTCTTCGTTGTGATCAGCGTCGTGTGGTTCCATATCGTCGTGATCAGCATCTGAATCTGCGTCGTGGTCGTCTTCGCTGCCGCCGTCAGTGATCACTGCCCGCTCGAGGTCCTCGCGGCCGCCGAAGCGGGCGGTGAGAACGGGTTTTTCGTCGTGGTCGGCGGGTGTCTCGAAAAAGGCCGTATAGATGATCGGCCAGAAGTACGCGACGTTGAGCACGCCCGACGAGACGAGAACGGCGATCACCAGCAGATTGCCGCCCTCAATGCCGCCCAGTAGGATGTGCCATTTGCTGACGAATCCAGCCAAAATTGGAATACCAGCCATCGAGAGGCTCGCCAGTGTGAACGCCGTCATCGTCACCGGCATTCGGCGGGCGATCCCCGGCATCTCGCTGATGTATTTCACCCCGAGTTGGACGTACAGCGCGCCCGCACAGAGAAACAGCGTTAACTTGGCAAATGCGTGGGCCGGGATGTGCAACAGCGCGCCGGTGAGTGCCATCGGCGAGAGCAATGCCAGCCCCAAGACGATGTACGACAGCTGGGCAATCGTCGAGTATGCCAGCCGGGCTTTGAGATTGTCTTGGCGTAGCGCGAACAGGCTTGCAATGATAATAGTCGCACTTGCCAGCACTGCCAACGGCAGACCCATCCCGATGGCAGCAACCGTCTCCGGACCGAAGACATCGATCACCGTTCGGGCCACCCCGAACGCGCCGGCCTTGACAACTGCGACCGCATGCAGCAGTCCCGAAACCGGCGTTGGTGCGACCATCGCACTCGGTAGCCACGCATGAACCGGCATCACACCGGCTTTCACCGCAAACCCACCAGCCAGCAGCCCAAAGGCAATCCGGGCGACCCACTGATCGTCGGCGGCGACCGTCGACAGCGCTTCGATGCCGCCACGCGTGAAGGTGATATCGCCGTTCGTGAGTACGAACACAGCAATCATCCCACCGAAGACGGCCAACCCGCCTGAGAGTGCGTAGGCGAGATATTTGTATCCCGAAACGCGTGATTCGTGGGATTCGTCATGGGCGACTAGTGGGTACGTCGCCAGTGTCAACACTTCATAACAGACAAGCAAAACGAAGATGTTGCCCGCGAAGGCAACACCCAGTGCTGCCCCAACGCTTGCGGCCAGCATCGCAAAAAACCGCGTCTGTGACGGCTCGTCGTGGCCGCGCATGTAACCAATGCTGTAGATTGCGGTCAGCACATAGAGGCCACTCGAGACGAGCGCAAAGATCATCCCCAGGCCGTCGGCCCGGAAGGTGAATTCGATGCCGGCGACGAACGTGCCGAGGTTCGTCTCGTAGACAGTGCCAGCCAGCACATCGGGCACCATACTCGCTACGAGGCCGAACATCGAGAGCGCCGCGAGCAACGTCCAAGCCTCCCGAACGTTCGGCCGGGTTTTCGACAGTCCGATCAGTACGATTGCGACCAGTGCGATCAGCAGTACCGCAGCTGGGCGAACTGACGGCACCGTCGTTGTGAGTGGTTCAATCATCCTTACTTGCTCCTGTGGTGTCGTCGGCCGCGATTGCGGCCTCGATTTCGTTGACGTTCAGCGTCTCAAACTCAGCATACAGCCGGATCACTAACGCGAGAGCCAGTGCGGTCAGTGCCACGCCAACGACAATCGCCGTCAACACGAGCACGTGAACCAGCGGGTTTGCATACGGCTCGCCGAAGCCAATAATTGGTGGCGAGGCATCCTCAACATAGCCGATGATAACCAACATCAGATACACCGAAATCTGGGTGAGGTTGAGCCCAATGATCTTTTTGATCAGGTTTGGGTCTTCGATCATTACATACAGCCCTGTAAGAAACAGCGCGAACGACACGAAGTAGTAGTGATAGGCGCCGAGTTCGATCATATCGAATCACCTTCCTCGCCAAAGCCGTCGGCCAGCCAGACGATGAGGCCGATAATGACACCGCTGACAAGTGCGGCAATGGCAACCTCGATTAGTTTGACCATGTTTTCGACCGACAGTGGAAAGACAAACAACTCGAGGATCGTCCCGCCGTACAACAGCGCACCGAACGCAACAGCACCGAAGATCACAGCTCCGAGGACGAACAGGCCGACAAGCGCGGGCCCAGACAGCCACGCTTGAGTCGGCCCGAACCCGAAGGCCATCGCAATCAGCGTGACCGCCGAGGCGATAATAACCCCGCCCTGAAAGGCCCCGCCTGGCAGACTCGTACCGAACAGTGTCAGATACACACCAAAAGCGACGACAAACGGTGTTACCGTCCTCGAGGCGGTTTTGACCACCGGACTTTCGGTGACCGTAACCTGCGTGCTGGCCGAGACCGTTTCGGGTTGTACTGCTGGAGATTCGTCGTCGTTTTGTGGTACACTCATAGGATATCCTCCCGGTTGAGAACGATCAGGATGCTCACCGCCGCCGCAAAGGCAACAATGAGTTCCCCGAGGGTATCGAGCCCACGATACACCACAAGCACCGCAACAACCGCGTTCGGAAAGTCGGTTTCAGGTACCGTTTCCTCGATATAGTAGTCGTACGGTGTTTGGGTACCAGCAAACGTCGGTGACACGGCAGGTGCGCTCGCCGCACCAACTGGCTCGAGCGAGAGAAACGCATATCCCAGCGGGATCGCCAGCCCGCCAACAACGACCAGTGCGGGCACGTTGATCGATCGAAAGACGCTGTCTGTGTTGTCTCGGCTCTCGCTTTCGCTTCGCGAACCAGAGGTTTTGACAAGCGCGATCATGAACAGCACGGAGGTCACGCCGGCACCGACAGCAGCCTCGATAAGCGCAACATCCGGTGCGGCCAACAACACCCAGATAATAGCGACACCGAGTGTGAGACCGGCGAAAGTGACAATCGAGCCGACGAGGTCCCGCACAGTCGCCGCAAACAGCGCGCCGACAATGACAAACGCCACTAAGCCGAGTTCAAGCCAAATCATTCGCTCGCCTCCTCGTCGGCTGTCCAGACCTCAACGCCTCGACTGTACGCCGAGCGAGTGATCGCATGAGCCGCAGTCGGGTTCGTAAAGTAGACGAACAACAACAGTACGACGGCTCGAAAGCCGACGCTGGCGGTTCCAAAGTAGAGCGCAACCGCAAAAATCGAACAGCCGACACCAAGCGTGTCTGCTTTCGTCACCGCATGCGAGCGGCTGTAGACGTCCGGCAGCCGGATGACACCGACGGCCGCAACGAAGGTGAAAAACACACCGACGGCCGCCAGCAACACGATGATCGCCGAGAGAATCATTACCACTCGACCCCCGATGGATCGTACGTAAATCGGCCAACAACGAGGCTCAACACGAAGTTGAGCAGTGCATACACGATAGCGATATCGAGATACTCCGGCCGACCAAGACCGGCCGACAGAAACACCAGTACCATAACAATACTGGTACCGATCATGTTGACCCCGATAACACGGTCGTACGTCGTCGGTCCGACAGCGACCCGATAGAGGACAACCACTGCTGTCAGGACGACGACTGCAGCCGCCGCTATCATCACACTGGTCATAATCTCAGTCATGGTTCGTCTCCCAGTTCGGCCGTCTTGGTTGCGTTGTTCGACATCTCTCCATGTGTAATTTGGTCGTACTCACCGCGCGCCCGCGGGCCAGGATGTTCGCTCGCAACCCGGCCGTAAAACAGAAAGCGGACGGCTTTCTCGTGGACGCCATCAAGCACGTCGTCCTCGGCTGAGGACGTCATCGAATGAATAAGCAACGTGTGTCCCGACGCATCCAGCGTGAGCGTTCCTGGTGTTAGCGTAATGCTGTTGGCTAGCGTCGTCACCGAAAGGCTGTCGCCGACCGCAGCATCAAAGCGGCTGATTCGGGGATCGATCGGCAACGAGGGATGCAACACAAGGTAGGCAAACAACACGTTCGCCTTGGCGATCTCCCACAGCAAGTAGGGCAAAAACGCCAGTGCGCGAACCGCAGTTCGGAGAGTATCGCCGACAGTCGGTGTCGTCTCAAAAGCAACGTTCCGAAGCAGCACGCCGGCGATAAGCCCAGTGACAACACCTGAGGCCAATGTGAACGTCGACGTTGGGCCGCCGAGAGCGATATAAAATCCGAACGCGACACTGGCGATAATGCTCGCCCGAAGCAGTTCACCCCGGGTGAGTCCACCAGTAGAATCGACAGTGGCGTACTCGAAGTCGATCTCATGGGCCTCGAGAATCGATTCGACCGACTGAAGCGTTGGATCGGTCGCATCAACGGTGTAACGCGGATCGAGAACGATCCGCTCGAGGTCGTTGGTTTCAGCGTAGGTGGCCAACAGTTCACAGTGGTCGCCCGGCCCGGCAACGTACGTCTCGGTTCCAAGCATCGCCGTCTCGAAACGCTCGAGGCCGGCGCTGGCGGCCGTCTGCGTGGCGCGCTCGAGGAGTGCGACGTCGGTATTAGGAACGCCACCCATGTGGTGGCCCGGAACGACGCGAACGAAATGAACCGCTGTTCCGGTTTTGTGTGCGATCTCGACAGCGGCTTCGACCGTCTGGTCGACTGTCGGTGTCTCGGCAATTGGCACGAGAATGCCGCCGGTCATCGAAACCACCTGAACGACCGCTCACGATTCAACCATGAAAAGAGCTCACGCTGTCGGTGCCGAACCGTCGTCGAACCGTCCAGTGGCCATCGATTCCGATTCATTCTCTATGCTCGTTACTCGCCTCATTTGTGACCGGGTGGAAAACTATTTCGTTATTTAACAGACAGCCAAATGAGAGAGTATACTGTGCCTCATTGTTCGTTTATGTTTTGCGATACAAGATATTTTGAGAATTTGTTAGACATTCATGTGCTGTAACTCCCCTCGAGAGCCGAACCATGAGCCTGTGGGCCGAGTGGTGTCAATTGCCAATACTTTCTCGTGGGTGGGTGACCGGTCGAGACGCTGTCGAATGCGCCGATAGACTCATATCGCTGGTGTCGCCGTCAGAGATCGAATCAACTGCCAGCCAGAGAGAAACAAGTCTCCAGAGTTGTTCTCGAGCGGCCGGCGGACACCAGTATTGTACACATTACACAAACTCTTTTGTCTACTGAGCCAGTATGTACAGTATCATGGCAAACTCAATGAGCGAGTATCTCAAACAGGACATGGAGTGCGAGGGGCTTTTGGAGTGTATCCACGGTCTCAAACGTCTCGACAAAGAGATATTCGTCCTGTTGACCGAGCAGTCCGAACCGATCACAGTAGACGAAGTCGCCGAACTGGTCGATCGTGAACGCTCGACGGCCTACCGGTCGATCCAGCGACTGATCAAAAGCGGCTTCGTCCAGAAAGAACAGGTCAACTACGAACAGGGCGGTTATTACCACGTCTTTCGGCCAACCGACCCCGATGAGATCGCCGACGATATGCAGCGGATGCTCAACGACTGGTATGCCAAAATGGGCCAACTCATCGGGGAGTTCCGAACCGAGTACGACACACCACAGGAGCTGCAGGCGACTGCCGAAAACTGAGTTTGCAACCGGGCTGTGAGTACGTCCCGATGGAAACGGTTTTTCAGCAGCCACGACAACCGATGGTATGACCTACCGCAACATTTCGGAGCTCTCGCCGGACGAGCGCGTGGCCTTTTTCCAGCGCGATGCCGGCATCGATGCCGCACGCAGCGATGCCGCAGAAATCATCACTCGCGTCCGCGAGGAGGGCGACGTCGCCCTGCGGGAGCTGTCCGCAACGTTCGACGATGTCGAGGTCGGCAATCTCGAGGTGACAGACCTCGCCGAACGCGCCCACGCAGACGTCGACGACGAGATCACCGCGGCCATCGCTGAGGCCGCCGACAACATTCGGGCATTCCACGAGCGACAAGTGCCGGACGACTGGCGCGAGACGTTCGGCGACCGCGAGTTGGGCCGGCGGTTCCGACCGCTCGAGCGCGTTGGCGTCTACGCACCAGGCGGCACCGCCGCCTACCCTTCCAGTGTGCTTATGGGCGTGATTCCTGCGAAAATTGCGGGCGTCGAACATGTTGCGGTTGCCACGCCGCCAGCTGACCCGATGAACCCCGTCACGCTGGCAGCCGCCCACGAAGCCGGCGCAGATGCAATATACGCTGTCGGCGGTGCACAAGCCGTCGGCGCGCTCGCGTACGGAACTGAAACAGTTACGTCGGTCGAAAAGATCGTCGGCCCCGGAAACAAGTGGGTGACCGCGGCCAAAGCCGAGGTTCGAGGCGATGTCGAAATCGACTTTCTGGCAGGCCCAAGCGAGGTGCTTGTTGTCTGTGATGAAACCGCCAATCCAACCCTCGTCGCCAGCGACCTCATAGCCCAGGCCGAACACGACCCGAACGCATCGGTTGTCGCGGTGACCGACGACGACGCAACGGCCGAAGCCATTCTCGAGGCACTCGACGAGCAGGTAGCAGGCCGCGAGCGATGCGAGATCATCGAACAGGCACTGGCCAACGAGGCCAGTGGCGTCCTCTTGGCTCGGTCGATGTCCGAGGCCGTGTTGTTTGCCGAAGAGTATGCGGCCGAACACCTCTCGATTCAAGCCGACGACGACGAGCCACTGCTCGAGCGGATCGATTCGGCCGGTAGCGTCTTTTTAGGTCCGTACACCCCAGTTGCTGCCGGCGATTATGCCTCCGGGACGAACCACGTCCTGCCGACCAACGGCAGTGCAAAACGATTCGGCGGGCTCTCAGTTGATGCGTTCGTACGCTCGACGACGGTTCAGCGACTCAGCAAAGAGAGCCTCGAGGGGCTCTCAGAGACGATTACGACGCTGGCTGAAGCCGAGGGCCTTGAAGCCCACGCCGAGAGCGTTCGGCGGCGCTTCGAGTAGCGAGTCGAACTAGCTGTTCTCACTGGTTGCAATAGGTTCTGATTA
Organism: Haloferacaceae archaeon B1-Br10_E2g22; assembly: GCA_001563795.1. Taxonomy (GTDB): domain Archaea; phylum Halobacteriota; class Halobacteria; order Halobacteriales; family Haloferacaceae; genus Halohasta. The sequence continues at coordinate 42,008 of LKML01000003.1, forward strand.
CATCCAGTCGTCACAGTTAACACGCTTGGACAACGAAAGGTAGCTATGAGTACGGGAACCGTCGACGGCAGTTCCGAACCCGCCGTGGAGGTCACGGCTGCGGCTGCCGAAGAAGCACTCGAATTGATGGATCGCGAAGGGATGGATCTCGAGGTTGGGGGGCTTCGGCTGTTCGTCCAGCAGGGCGGCTGTGCGGGGCTGTCGTACGGAATGCGCTTCGATACCGAACCGGAAGAAGACGACACCGTGACGGTTCACCATGGCCTGCGCGTGTTCGTTGATCCGGCGAGTCTCAACTACATTGGCGGGAGTAAACTGGAGTACGAAGACGGCCTGCAGGCAGCCGGCTTCCACGTTGAGAACCCAAACGTCGTCTCCGAATGCGGGTGCGGCGAGAGCTTCCGGACATAGGAGCTATACATATACTGTGGGCGGTGCTGAGTACGGTATGGAACTCCAAGAACTCCAAGACTGCACGGAGGGGACGCTGTACGTCGACCGCGAAGATGCAGAACGTGGCTCCGAAGGGCCATTTTATGCTGTTTACAGTACTCTCGAGGCCACAGAGCGGTGGGGATATTTTTGCAGTGCGTGCGAAAGCGTTGATAATGCGATGGATACGATGGGCCGGATCGTCTGCAACCGGTGTCCAAACGTCCGGAAACCCGACGAGTGGGACGCCGCTCACGAGTAGGCGGTTGTGAGCGGTTCGTATCGTGTGACAAAGTTTATCATGGATGCGTCCGTAGGCTCACCTGGATGGCCCCTGTTACCATACCACCGACTGAAGAAGCCAGGAACGTGTTCCGACGGCTCGGTTACGCCATCGACGAGAGTGGAAGCGAGTTCGTCGCCGAGCGAAAGTGGCGACGCGTCCGTGTGACACCGCTGTGTGCGGATGACGCCACCGAACCCGGAGCAGTACTCGCCGCAGAGTCCACCGAGGGCCCGCGGCTCCGGTGTTTCGTAACGTGGATGCAGTGTACAGGGGCGTTACGTGAGTATCTGCAAGCTGCAAAACCGCCGTACGACTGGGCAATTATCGGAATCGAAGAAGACGACAACGAGGCGTTCGAGGTCGTCCATCCGGAGACGACCCTCGCACCTGCCTGAGAGAACCGCGAGGAGTCGACTCGGCGAGCGATTTTTTATGCAAGCGTCCAGAATGAGCAGGTGCAATGGTACACAAAAAAGTCACACTGATCGGTAAAAGTACAGACAGTTTCGAGAGCGCAGTAGACGACGCAATCGAGCGTGCAGAAGCGACCCTCGAGAACGTCCACTGGGTCGAAGTCGAAGAACTCGGTGTTGAACTCGCTACGGTCGAAGACCGCGAGTATCAAGCGGAAGTCAAAGTCGCCTTCCAACTCGAAGGCTAACCAAGCGATGGCGGCCACATCGTCTGTAGAACGGCTACCGTGTGGCTTCTGGGAACCATAGCCTCTTTGGGCGCTGCAGACGAACTGCACCCAGATGACACTCGTTGTGGTTCCCGTTCGGTTTCCGCTTTCTGCCCACTCGGCGGCGACACTCCGAGAGGCGATTCGCATCAGCCGCGATCGCGATGCCGAACTCTCGGTGCTGCATGTCGATCTGTATCAGGACAGCAACCACGTCAGCCGGACTGAACTCAAACAGGCAGTCGAACGCGAATTCGGCGAACTCGAGCATGCCAGGTACGTCGTCCGCCGCGGCTTTCTGGTCGAAGAGACAATTCTTGAGGAAATCGCCGCCGAACGTGCCGATGTAGTCGTCATTGGCTCGAAACAAGCAAGCCAGTGGCAACGAATGGTTCGTAAACTGCTTTCGGATCCGGATATTGGTTCGTATCTCCGCGAGAAACTCGAGTGTACGGTGATCACGGTCGACGCCGACGGACACACTGACGAATAACAGCCCTCAACTCGCTGCGACAGCCTACACACCGAACGTCGCCCGTAGCATATCACGGGTGCCCGGACCTAAGCCAACCGCAACCACTGCGACAAGCAACAACAGCGTATAGCGTGGTGATTCATCGAACAGTTCGTCATTGAACAGCCAAACGACGGCTGTTGCGGCCCCCAGTTTGACGAACAAAAACGGCCAGGCGTCGCTCGTCACCGCAAGAACCGCTTCGGGCAACAGCCGGCCCGTGTACTCAACGATAGCCGCGTTGAGTGGGTGTTTCGGCACGAGATTGCTCCCCGCGCCGAGTGCGGGCATCCAGTTGAGCCCGATCACGTTGGCCACCCCGTCTACCGCGTGGCCCCAGATCACCACGAAGCCGATAAAGCCAGTCCCAGAATTGAGCGAGGGATACCGCCAGCTGACGAGTTTCCAGGTAACCCACGCCGAGACAGTCGCGCCGACGAGGGTGATACCCAACACCTGTGGATAGATGGTTGCATACTCGGTGGCGACACCGAGGTAGGTCAGATATCCCATTGAGCCGACCAGCAGCGCGGTGCCAATCCCTGCGAGTGGATACTCATAGCGGTCGACGTAGCCGTCGGATTCGAGCCGCACACTGAACAGAACCGCTGCCAGCGTCAACAGGAACATCGTGATGTAGATGAACGGGCTGATAATCAGCGCGCTTGCCGGGAACGCGATCAGGGGCTCGGCTCCCGCGCGAGTTGCCGAGACGCCAGCGTCCTCAATCGTCCTGAGCGCGCCGCCGAACAGCATAAACGGGAACAAAGCATAAAAGAAGCCGCGGTCAGTGCCGATATCGAGCCGACGGAGCAGCAGAATCATGCCAAGCAACATAAACAGCAGTACCGTAATGTAGCCGAGCGTCGATGGGATGGTGTATCCCGGATGGGCGACGATCTCGCCGGCCGCCTCGGCCTGACTGCAGGCGGCGCTTGAGCCGAGATACTCGACGCTACCGCCGGATCGAACCGCACAGATTGCGCCGTTGCCGTCGGCCGCAACCGGGCCCCAGAAGTACTGCCAGATAAATCGGTCGTAGACGAGTTCTCGAAACAGTAGTGAGCCAACGAGGAGGGCAAACGTGATCGCACTGCCGGTAGCGATCCACAACCGCTCAGGGGAGCTATTGAGTCGGTCGGAGACTGTAGCCATTTGCAGACTGTCGGGCCGTCTCCGCATTTAGCGTTCCGGTCTCCTGTGGCCGGCTCGTCAAATCAGCGCCGGGTAATCACCAACTACTTAGAGAGTAGCGGCCGGCTTGGTCAACGCCGGGGTGCTCACCTGTTGATGATTCCATCGGCCGCTGCCTGCATCGCCTCGTGGACGTTTCCATTCGAGATGACCATTCCCTGTGAGTCGACGTGCCAGCGGTTGCCATCGAGGTCAGTTACTCGCCCACCGGCGTTACGCACGAGATGGACGCCAGCGACGCTGTCCCACGGCGGAGCCTGCAGATCAGTGATACCGCCCTCGAGTGCGCCGGCAGCGACCATAGCAAGCGTGGCCTGTGCAGAGCCGAATCGCCGGAGATCATCGAACCGCTGGACGATCTCGCGGGTCGCAGCCGCATACGCATCGCGGCTCTCACGATCCCACCACAGCATAGGGACGACCGTTGACAGTTCGGGCCGGTCGGTCTCGCTTACAGTAATGGGTGTGCCGTTGCAGTAGGCTGTCTGTGTGTCAGCCGTGTACGTATCGCCCACCGCTGGCAGGACGACCGCCGAAGCGACTGGCTCGCCGTCGACGACAGCCGCGACTGCAGTGGCCCAGATGCGGATGCCGTCGACAAAGTTGTTCGTTCCGTCAATCGGATCGATAATCCACGCTGGGCCCTCTTTGGGGACTTGTTTCAGGGCGTCGTCCTCTTCGCCGACGATGGGATCGTCGGGATAGGTGGCTTGTATGCGTTCGATCACCCGCCGTTGGGCCGCGCGGTCGGCCTCGGTGACGAGGTCGGTCTCGGAGTCTTTCGATTCGGCGACAATTCCTGTACGGAACTGCTTGAAGGCGAGTTCCGCCCCAGCAGTTGCGGCCTGCTCGACGACGACTGCTCGTGAGGTGTCAGCGTCAGTCACACTCGTACTCAAGAGCCATTTTACCTATAGCCGTCGGAACTATTCGGTGGTTATGACGTGATGGAAAGACGGTAGTCGCCATGATTTACTCAATTCTGAATTGGAGTAAATACTTATACTCATCTCCCATACGAACGTATATGCACCCCGAAGAAGCGCTCAAACAGGTTCAGTGCGTTGCCAACACCACCCTCGAAGATATCGGACAGCGCGTCGCGCCGCTGTACGGGCCGACGTTCCGTCGGGTCGCCGCAAACGGAACCGGAACTGATGTAACCGTCCTCGCCGACCAACTGTGTTCGGAACTTCGTGCCGGCAACCGTCCAACGGTCGCTGAAGCAGAAGGGTTTGCGACAGACGTACTGAGTCGGCGTGCGCTGACTGACGGCGGCAACTAGCGACTCGCGGCGTTTTTGTTCGTTCGGGGCCTCGTGTCACTATGCACATCGGCCTCGTCGTCAATCCAATCGCCGGCATGGGTGGCCGTGTGGGTCTCAAAGGCACCGACGGTAAAGTAGCACAAGCCCGTGCTCGAGGCGCAGAGCCACGTGCGCCTGATCGGGCCCGTCGGATGCTCTCGAGGCTAGCCGAACTCGATTCGACGATCGAGTTGTCTGTGGCCGGCGAGCCGATGGGGGCAACACTGGCCCGCGAGGCCGGCTTCGAACCGACCGTTGTCTTCGAGCCAGCCAGCGAGACAACAGTCGCCGATACGCACACAGCGATTGCTGCGTTCGTCGACCGAGGAGTCGATCTCGTCGTGTTCGTCGGGGGTGACGGCACTGCCGCCGACGTCGCCGACGCACTCGAGGGCACGGAAATCCCAATGGTGGGGGTGCCTGCCGGCGTCAAGGTGTATTCAGCAGTGTTTGCGGTCTCGCCGGAAGACGCCGCAGCGATCATCGTCAGTTTCGAACGAACCGAGCGACGAGAGGTGATGGATATCGATGAAGACAACTACCGCGACGGTGAGGTGACTCCTAAACTCAGAGCAGTTGCGTGGGTTCCGGTTACTGATGAACTCCAGTCATCGAAACAGCTCGGCGGCGGTACAGTCGAGGCGCTTGCCGAGGGAATCGCCGACAGCGTCGACTCCGAGACAACGTACGTCCTCGGGCCGGGTTCGACAGTCGGCGCGATCAAAGCAGCGTTGGGATTCGACGGCTCGCCTATCGGTGTCGACGTGTGGCGTGCGGGCCAACTGCTAGTTCGGGATGCAAGCGAACAAGAGATTCTGGATTCCCTTAGCGATGACAACGTGATTATCGTCTCGCCAATTGGCGGCCAGGGCTTTGTTTTTGGCCGAGGAAACCCACAGCTTTCGCCGGCAGTGATCCGCCGCTGTTCGGTCGAGATTGTTGCCTCGAGAACGAAACTCGATGGGTTGTCAGTGCTTCGGGCCGACACTGATGACCCCGAACTCGACGCCGAGTTACGCGGCTGGCGAAAGGTTCGGGTCGGACGGTTCGAACGCCGAATGATAAAGCTCACATAGACGTTCGACGGAACGACGCAACTCGCCGGCCGACACCAGAGTATGAGAACAAACCACATACTTAGGAGTGGCGTACTCTGCATTGTCAGCCAACACCGTTGAGAAAATACTATGTCTATAGACAAGACTAAGGAGATACAAAGCCCACAGATGGTATGGAAACGCGGAAGGTCCAACGGCTAGGCCCCTCGACGCTGGCGATGACGCTACCGGCCGAATGGGCCAAAGCCCACGACGTCGAAAAAGGCGATGAGGTCTCGATTCGAATGGGTGGGAAAGGAACACTAACAGTGTTGCCCGAATCGGCCAGCACCGAAGAAAGCGAGGCGGCCATCCACGCCGACAATCTCGATGCTGGTGCCCTCGAGCGCGCTATCGTCGCCCAGTACGTACTGGGTCGGCGTGTTATCCACGTTCAAAAAGAAGACGGCGCACTTGAGTCCGAACACATCAACGCCGTCTACAAGGCCGAAACCCAGCTTATGGGATTGGGCGTCATCGAAGAGACGCCCGAAAGCATCGCTATCCGCTGTTCGGTCGATCCTGAGGACTTTACGCTCGATAACCTCTTGGAGCGACTCGAGAATACAGGCAGCACAATGCGGGGCGAAGCAGTCAAAGCCCTGGCGCATAGCAACACTGATCTGGCCCAACGGGCACTCAACCGCGAACGACAGGCGAATAAAATTTTCGTACTGTTGTTGCGATTGATCTTTAGTGCCTACCAGAATCCGAACCTCTGTCGGGCCGTCGGACTGGATTCGAGTTTTCCGCTTATTGGCTACCGGTCGGTTGCGAAAAACCTCGAGCTCACGGCCGACAACGCCGAAGATATCGCCGATATTGTCATCGACGCCGAAAGCGATGGGCTGGATATCGATTCTTCGACGATGCGTCGCATCCGAGAGTTCACCGACCAGGTCGACGAAATGACCGAACTCGCAGTACAGGCGGTCGTCGAGCGAGACTACGACAAAACGATCAAATGCCGGTATATGTTCCATGAAATAAAGGATCGCGAACAGGAGATCCTCGAAGATCTGCCGGAACTGTCGAATACGGAACTGCTACGAGTGCGCGAAGTGCTTGTGAGTCTCCAACAGACTGCCGAGCATGCCATGCGAAACGCCGAAATCGCCGCTAATCTCGCACTCGATGAAGAATCAGAACACGTCGAGATCAGCTAAGACGAATGAACTAAGTGCTCGCTGTCGAACCAGCAGGTATGGAAACCGGCTCAGTCGACTCTGATAAAGCAATCGGGATTTCGATGGCGTTCGGCCTTCTGGCACTGCTTGGGGCGCTGTTGATGTTCGGCGGTGAGACACAACTGCTGCGAGCCTGGGGCTTTGGGGCGGCAATGATTGCCGCTGGCCTCTGTGTAGTCGTCATCCAACTCTACGAGTAGCTCCCGTTTGTGGACGTAATTGTTAAGCCACTCACAGCCGTATTACTGTCCGATGACCACCTACACCGACGAGGAACAACGCATCGTCGCCTATCTGCGCGACAGCGTCTCGCGTGGCGAGCGATACTTTCGGGCCAAAACCATCGCCGAGGCCATCGGGCTTTCCTCCAAGCAGGTCGGTGTGCGGCTGCCGCAGTTGGCTGAAAAGTCCGACGACGTTAAAATCGAAAAATGGAGCCGTGCGAAATCGACGACCTGGCGAGTCACCCCGGAGTAGCCCGTTACCACGCCCTTTTTAGCCTCTGTGCGTCTATTCGATAGCAATGACAGTCCGTGTTTCGCGGACCTTCGAGTTTGATGTCCCTGGCGAGCGTGTCTGGGAGTTCATTGCCGACCCCGAAAAGCGAGTGGGCGCGATCAGCGTCGTCGACTCGTATGAACTTCGCGGCGATACTCGAGCAATCTGGCATGTCAGCCTGCCGATTCCACTCATCAACTCGACGGTTCAAGTCAAAACCGAAGACATCCACCGAGAACCACCAACCAGCGTGAAGTTCATCGGCCGCTCGAAGGCCATGGAAGTCACTGGTGAACACACAATCGAGACGACATCAACAGGCTGTACGCTCACAAACGAGTTCGTCGTCGACGGCAAACTCCCCGGAGTCGAACGGTTTTTCAAACGAAACCTCGACAGCGAGATGGATAATCTCGAGGCCGCCCTACGGGCTGATTTCGAAACAGACGCATAATGCATCTGGCAGTCGTCCAACTCGAGATTACGCCTGGTGAGCCCGAAACTAATCTCTCGAGGGCAGCCGAGGCGGTCGCAAACGCAGCCGAAACCGGAGCCGACCTGGTCGTGTTGCCCGAACAGTTCGTGGTCGGATTTTTCGCATTCGATGCGTATCGGACGCATGCGGCCGGGCTCGACGAGAGACGCTTCGAACGGCTGGCAGAACTCGCTGCTGACAACAACATCGGGTTGGTCGCCGGAACCACTGTCGAAGATCTTGCGGCCAGCGCGGCAGCGGGCTACGATGTGCCTGCTGCCGAAGGGTATGCCAACACGGCCGTCTTTTTCGACCGCGAGGGCACACGCCGGGGCGTCTACCGAAAACATCACCTTTTCGGCTACGAATCGACCGAGGCCGAACTGCTCGTGGCCGGCAACTCAGTTGGCGTCGTCGACTTCGAGGGACTGTCGGTGGGGATGACAACCTGTTATGATCTGCGATTTCCCGAGTTGTACCGGGAGTTGCTTGAGAAGGGTGCAGAACTCATTGTCGTCCCGAGTGCGTGGCCCTACCCCAGAGTCGAACACTGGAAAACCCTGGGGCGGGCCCGCGCAATCGAAAACCTCTGTTATGTGGCGACCGCCAACGGGTCGGGACGGTTCCCTGCGGCCGACAGCCAACTCTGTGGCCGTTCGACGGTGTACGATCCGTGGGGAACGACACTGGCCGGCAGCGGCGAGGAACCAACAGTACTGCACGCAGAGATCGACCCACAGCACCTCGAGTCGATTCGAGCGTCGTTTCCGGCGGTGGATGACCGACGGCGGTGACCACAACCAGGGGACGGTGCATTTATCCGTTTGACCGACAAACCTCCGATGCCGACGCATTGACGCTTTTCTCGTCACCGTCGGCAGAACGCTGCCGCGCCCATCCCACTCACCCGGGTCTGGTCGGACCCACAAGACGAACCGAGGATTCGGGGGCCTCCTTGGTTCGTTTTCGCCCGCCTTCATGTGTGCTCCGAGAAAATTGGAGAGACCGAGTGCCGTCTACGGCGGTGTATAAAGCATATATATAATTTAACGGTCTGTATGAGGGCTTATAACCTAAATTATATGTTGACTCGTACCATGGCTACCAGTAGATCACGAACGGAGGTGAAAACACGTTCACAGACTTCCAGTACATCGACGGCATCCTCGCTGCATCCAGATCTGTCCGTTGACGTACATTCACGGTACCCGTGGCAGCTCGGACGAACGCTGGGAGGTTCGTTCGTCCGATATCCACCCCCACTCCGTCTGTTCAGCCTCCCGTTTTGTTCTTACCGGCGAATTTCGAAACCCTCGAGTCCTGTTGGCTCTTCGGTCGTCCGTTCGACAGCCTCGACACTAGCGGCCCGTGATCCGGTTTTACACCACTCGATCATCACCTCAACAGCCGGCTTCGGCCCCTCAAAAACAGCCTCAACACGGCCGTCTGTGCGGTTTTTCACCCAGCCGTCGATACCTTCCGTGCGGGCTTTTTCGCGTGTACTGGCTCGATAAAAGACGCCCTGGACATGACCACTCACGTAGACGTGCGTGCGAACACGGTCGGAGTCGCTCATACAGCTTATGTGGATGCGATTGCTCATAAATTCGGGCCACCCCGGCCGGTTTTAACCGTCGGGCATCGACAGTAGGTATGATTGAGTTCGGAACGGCGGGCATTCGGGGCAACGTTACTACCCACCTCAGGCCTGCAGCCGCACTGTCGGTCGGCAAAGCAGTCGGGCAGTTCGTTGTCGAAACCACGAACAACACATATTCCTCGCCAGAAATCGTTATCGGCCGGGATGGTAGAACAACCGGTGTCGGGCTTGCAGCAGCCCTCGAGGCAGGGGTCGTCTCGGCTGGCTGTCAGGCGATTCGGATCGGGCAGGTTCCGACGCCGACACTGGCGTTTGCCTCTCGAGGTCGGTTGGGGCTGATGGTGACCGCCTCGCACAACCCGCCGACCGACAACGGGATCAAATGTTTTGTCGATGGCCGAGAGTTCGACAGCGACCACGAATCAGTAATCGAACAGTACGTTGCCGAAGACCGCCAACCAGCCGACTGGGACGACTGGGCGTCCACAACGACAACCGACTTACTGCCAGCCTACCAGCAGGCCGTCGTCGACTACAGCCACCAGTTCGGCAGCGACTGCGAGGGGCTTCGTGTCGCGGTCGACTGCGCCAATGGGATGGCCGCCACCGCAACCCCCCAGGTTCTCCGCGAACTCGGTGTGGATGCGATTACATTCAACGCCAACGTCGACGGTCATTTCCCGGCCCGACCCTCGAAGCCGACTCCTGAGACGCTCTCGGAGTTCCGCAGGCTGTTGGCCGACAGCGAGTTTGCCTTTGGCATCGCCCACGACGGCGATGCTGACCGGATCGTCATTCTCGACGGCGACGGCGAGATTATCCATGAGGATACAGTGCTCGCCATATTAGCTGGTTACTACACTCGAGAGTACGCCGACGAACACGGAGCCAACGCCGACGATCCGGTAGTCATCACGACGCCGAACGCCTCGGGACGGATCGACGAACAGGTGGCTGCTGCCGGCGGGCGAATAGAGCGAGTGGCCCTCGGCGGACTTCACGAGGGAATCGCCGCGGTCGAATCCACACCAGGCGAGCAGGTCGTCTTTGCGGCCGAACCCTGGAAACACATCCACCCCGCGTTCGGCACCTGGACTGACGGGATCACCAGTGCGGCAGTGTTATCGAGAATCGTCGCCGAAACAGGGCTGGCTGGGCTCCGAGAGCCGATCACCGAACGTCCCTACCGAAAGATCAGCGTCGACTGTCCGGACGACCGAAAGCCGACTGCAATGACACAACTCGAGACCGCCTTACCCGAGGCGTTCGACGAAGCCGAAGCGTCGTTCGAACACGGCGTCAGATTGCGGTTTCCGGACGAATCGTGGCTGCTTGTTCGGCCCTCCGGCACCGAGCCCTACATTCGGCTGTATGCCGAAAGCGACGAGGTAGAACAGCTCGTCGAGCAGACAACCGCGCTACTCGAGGCGGTAGTAGACGCCTAACGCCAGAGCATGTGGACTAACGCCGCCGACAGCAGGAAACCGGTTTGTAGGAGCCCACCGTACGGTAGACATGCATACCAACGACGGTGGCCACATTGCCGAGGCAATCGCGGCGTTGTCGGCTCGTCACTATGAACTCGCAGGCGACGCCTACAGTCGTGCGGCCTGGCATGTGCTCGCCGAGCCGCGAGATGGCCAAAGCCCCTTTGCGGCCGACGACCGCGGCTATGTCGGTGCTGGAATCCAATATTTTCTCACGAGTGCGATCTGCTATCGGGTCGCCGGCTGTGATCGACGGGCAACCCATCGCGGCCTCGAGGCGATTGCCGTTGGGCGCGACCTCCAGCGGACGCTGTCCCAACCCGTCCAGCAGGCATGTCTCGATGAACTCATTGCAGACTGTCGAGCCGCCGGTGATTTTGAGGACGTCACAGCGGCCTATGAGACCGCAGCCGAGGCCTACCGTGCGGCCGGCGACAGCGTTTCGAGCGCCCAAGCAGTTGCAACGACCCCGCTTTTTGAGGCCGCAGCCACACCGATCAAACAGGTCGCACGCAGCCTCGCTGACGGCGAAATCGCGATCAAGTGGGAAACACTCCACGGCCCGGATCCGAACGCAGCCGGTGAGTTTCTGGCCCAGCGGCCGACGTACAAAAAACAGCGATTCCAGCGTCTGCTACAGCAAGTCATCGAACGGGAGTTTCTGGCTGCCCCGCGAGGCACAACCGAGTATGCGACCGACCACCACCGATGTCCGAGCTGTGGCTCGAGGCATGTCAACTGGATTGCCGACAGCGTACTCTGTTTGCGGTGTTCACGGCCGACCGAGCCCGTATGAGTTGCTGGCAGAGCTACGGCGAGTGTGTCGCAAAGACGAACTCGCTGGTCGATCCCAGTGGATCTGAGGCGGTTTCGGTGCGAAGCTTCTCGAAGCCGGCGTCGCCTAACTGCTCGAGCGTCGCAGCTCGACCGGGTGCTGAAAAGAACATCGTACCGCCCATCCAGCCACGCCGAACTGTCTCGAAGCGGCCCGACGGCAGCGTCAACAACAGCCTGCCGCCCGGTTTGAGCACGCGAGCGAACTCCTCGTAGACATCCGGATGCCGAGCGTGCGGGACGTGAAAGACAGCATAGTAGGCGGTGATGCCATCGACCGTGTTGTCGGCCAACGGGATAGCCTGCATGTCGGCCTGCAGTAGCCGCGCCTCAGGAACGGTCTCGGCCGCAAGCGAAAGCCCTTGGCGGGCGAAATCAAGGCCGACGGCGTTGGCCGGCAGGTTTGCGAGCGTCCTCGCGCCATCCCCGCAGCCGACATCCAACACGACGGGATCAGGTGGACAGTCTGCCAGCAGTTGCGTGATGAGCGCGGCGTCCGAACCCTCCGGGTCACGTCGGACGGCGTACGTCTCCGAAAGCTGTTCCCACGCCGCTCGGCGCGCCATGCGATCCATACACCCGTTACGGTTTCGAGTACAATCAGTGCTGTCGACACGGCCAGTGGTATTCGTCGGCGTCGGGCCGACGTATTTCGTGATAAAGCGTTTTCTCTCCGGAGGAAGGATGTCACCCAATGACCTCCTATGAGTATGATATCGCTGTCGTCGGTGCCGGCACGGCCGGCTGTTATGCTGCGGCGACCGCGGCCAACGCCGGTCTCGATGTTGTCGTTATCGAGCGCAAGGACAGCGAGGAAGCCGGCCACATCGCCTGTGGAGATGCGCTCAAGGGTGCAGATGCTTTTCCAGATGCGATCCCGAAATCCAAAATCCAACCTGCGTTCACCAACACCGCCGTCGATCACGGCCGTTTTGAGATCCCGAGCCACGATACCGTCCTCGAGATTCCAGTCCCCGGCGAACTCGCGGTCATTGATCGCTGGGAGTACGGCCGACTGCTGATCGAGGGTGTCGAAGAGGCGGGCGGGGAGATACACTACGATACGGTGGTGCAGGATGTCATACAGGACGACGACGGCACTGTCAGGGGTGTCGTCGGTACACGAAAGACCGAGACTGTTGAGTATGACGCCGAGATCATCATAGACGGTGCTGGCTCGCTGTCGTTGCTTCAGGACAAAATCGATTTTGAGGGCTCGACGTTCGATACCGACGTCCGATACTCGCAGTTCTGTTCGGCCTACCGCGAGATACTTGAGGTCGACGAACCAGTCGAGTGGGACGATGCGCTCGTATTCAAACCGACCAAGCGCGCAGCAGGGTATCTGTGGTACTTCCCGCGGACAGAGACAACGATCAACGCCGGGCTTGGTTTTCAGATGAACGAAGAGCCAATGCAGATGATCGACGACCTCAAAGAAGACCTCAGAGATCGCACGGAATTCAACGAGGCCGAAGTCGTCGACAAACTCGGGGCAGCTCTTCCGACCCGTCGCGTGTATGACTCGGCAGTTGCACCCGGCTATCTGGCCGCCGGCGATGCGGCCGCCCACGTCAACCCAACGACTGGTGGCGGTATTGCGGGGGCCGCGTATGCTGGCCAGTACGCCGCCGAACAGGCCATCGAAGCCATCGAACAGGGTGATGTGAGCGAAGCGATGCTGTGGCACTACAACGAGCGCGTAATGGAGCATTTCGGTACGCGGTATGCGGGCTTGGATGTGTACAACATTCTGTCGACCGCGGTCGATGTCGATGATCTGATGGGACTGCTTGCGGCCCTGCCGGGCGAAAAGCTGGCCGAAGCGCTGTATACGGGCAGGACTTCAATGGGGCCGCTGCTTGCGGCCCGATGTGCGATCGATAGCTTTGGCTACTGGCGACAGATTGTCGATTTCTATAAAGTCAAACAACTCGCCGAAAAGCTCATGACCCACTACGAGCGGTACCCCGCGACACCCGCCGCACTCAGTGGGTGGCAACGCCAGCGCGATGCGTTACTGGAGACGATCTACGAGACGACCGGCGCAGAGCCCAAATACTGATCAGTCGTCTCGAGGCTCGAACAACCCAGCGACATCCTGTTGTTTCTGTGTGCGACGCTCGACAGTTCTGTCCAGCCGGTCGTAGACGATATCGCGGTGAGTCGCTTCGTCGACGAATGTCACAAGTAGTCCAATGAACTGCGTGTTGCTGCGTTCGGTTTCCCCACGAGCGTAGTCGGCAGCCTGCTCGAGTACATCCACCGCATAGGCCTCGCTATCGGCAGCAATCGTCTCGGCGGCAATGATAATCTCAGAAATCGACAGATCGGCGGCCACGAGCGGTTGGCCCGCATAAACGAGTCGTGGCGGCCCAGCGCGTTCGATCCGTTCTGGGTCGGCTTCGAGTCCACGCAAGTACGCACGAACAGCGGTGAGCTCAACGTGGCGATAGGTTGCTGGCAAGTCCTCGAGATACGCCTGAGCACTTTCGGCGAGGCCAACAGCCCCCGACCAGTTGCGGTGTTCGGCGTGATAGACTGCGGCGGTAAACTGGATCAATCCGTGGAAAAACCGCTCGTCGTCGGTTCCGTCGGCCAACTCGAGCCAGCAGTCTTCCCAGGCGTCGTGGGCTGCATGAGTGGCTCCGGCGTTGTAGACGGCGATGCCCGCGCGGAGTGATTCGACGAGTGCGTTCATATCGAAGCCTGCGGCCGTGGGGCCTAAACGCTCGCGGCCGACGGCGATAGTAATCCTGATACGGTCGCCACTCCTCAGATGATGTGTGACTACGTGGGTCGAAACGCCGCGCGGTGGCCGAGCGCGTGGCCCCAGCGGCATGGCACGTGCGTGGGTCGAGATCATGCTTCGACCACGGCGGTTTTTCATCAACGGTGTCGCACCAGGCGACCAAGCACCGGGACTGAGCTTTGCGATAGCAGTCGCATTACTCTACGTCGGCGGGCTGCTTGCCGTCCAACCAGCCCGCATTTTGGGTGACAGCCGGATTCCAATCATGGGCGACAGCCCGGGCCTTACGGCTGTCTTTATTCTCCTGTTGACCGCAGTCGTCGCCGCACCCGCCGCGTTGCATCTCGTTTCGGCGATCCAGACAGTGTTTTTGATGCTGACGGTCTCGGATCGGGCGGGCGTCAGCGAGACCGTCCAGATCATCGGCTATGCGACTGCACCGTGTGTGATTGTCTGGCTTCCCGTTCCGGGATTGGCCGCTCTCTGTGGGCTGTATGCCACCGGACTGCTGATTGTCGGCCTCGCAGTAGTCCATGAGACAACGCTCTTTCGGGCCGCAGTTGCGGGGTTGGCTCCGGCAGTGCTCGTCTTTGGGGTGGCGTTCGGCGGACTATGGGACGGGCTGGCACTCCTCGAGACCGTCGTCGGCTAACGACTCGGCGCGTTTCGACAACCGTTAAAGGGTGGGTCTATATCGTTGTATCAAATGGGTTCGTGCATTATCTGTGGCATCCCTGTTGATGGCGGTCACGTCTGTGACAGTCATCAAGAAGACGTCCTTTTCGAGTTCCGTGGTAACCACGCATCGCAACTGATTGACAACCGATTCTACGAAGGAACGGTCGATGGCTATGCCGATTTCGGCGTCTTCATCGATCTCGCTCCTGGTGTTACTGGTCTGCTGCATCGTAGCGAACTGGATCGACGCCTCGAGAGTCTCTCGTGGGAGCCGGGCGATACTGTCTGTATCCGAGTCAACAACGTCCGAGACAACGGAAACATTGACCTCGGGAAATCGATCCGCCAAACTGAACGCGAGTTCCGAGGCAAACTGATTTTGGACGGCACCGACGAGAAACTGCCCGAAGAACTAACAGACGACACCGAAGACGCAACCGACGCCGACAGTTCGGCCGAGGACACAGCGGATGAATCGGGCGGCGACCGAGACGACGCCGAGACAGCCAGCGAAACCGAGTCAGTTGCTGTCAGCCACGGGGCCGACACCGCAGCCGAAACCGCCGAGTCAGTGGGCGAAACGACCGATGAGACCCCAACACGATCCGATGCTTCCTCGGGTGGGGCGGTCACCGTCACCGAACGCGAGACCGAAGCAGCGTACGACGAACACAAGATCGAATCGCTCTCCGAGCAGGTCGAAAAGCACGTCCGCCTCGAGGGCGAAATCGTCTCCATTCGCCAGACTGGCGGGCCAACCGTTTTCGAACTCCGTGACGAAACAGGGGTCGTCGACTGTGCAGCCTTCGTTGAGGCCGGTGTTCGGGCCTACCCCGAGATCGAACTTGGCGACTTCGTCCGACTCGACGGCGAGGTCGAACGCCGCCGCGGCGAACTCCAGGTCGAAACCGACGAGCTACTCACACTCGAAGGCGACGACCGTGAGGCAGTCAAAGGCCGGCTCGCCGATGCACTCTCGGATCGTGCCCGTCCTGATGTGCTCGAGCCAATCGGCGACCACGAAGCGGTCGCCGCACTCGAAGAGCCACTGCTTGATGTGGCCGAAGCGATCCGCCGGGCTGTACTCGAGTCCCGACCGGTCGTCATTCGCCATCCGGCGACCGCCGACGGCTACGTTGCCGGTGCGGCCATCGAACGGGCTGTCCTCCCGCTGGTTCGTGAGGAACACGCCCGCTCGGACGCCGAGTACCACTACATCGTCCGCCGACCGCTCGAGAACGCCGTCTACGGGATGGACGCCGCAACCAAAGACGCCACCCGAATGCTTCAGGATCGGGATCGCCACGACGAGAAACTGCCGCTGTTTTGCTTTGTCGGCGCAGCCAGCACCGCTGACTCCGCTGATGGGCTCGGCCTGCTCGGCGTGTACGGAGCCGAACGCATCGTCCTAGATTCGATTGCGGCCGACACAGACGTAGACGATGTCGCCGAACAGGTTGTGACGGCTGGTGCAAATGCGGCTGGTCTCTCAGTTGGCGCACTAACCGCTATGCTTGCGGCCGCGCTCAATCCTGCAGTTAGCGAGGATATGCAACATCTACCGGCAGTGAGCTACTGGGAAGATACGCCTGAGGCCTACACCACCGCAGCCGAAGCCGCGGGCTACGACGCCGAGCAGGTGACGAACGTCCGCGAGGCAGTCGCACTCGAGGCCTACTATCAGTCCTACCAGGACAAGCGTGAGTTGATCACAGATCTGTTGTTCGAAGACGCCGGCGACCTGGCGGCTCATATCGCCGAACAGTTCCGCGAGAAACTACACACCGAACTCTCGACGGCGCAGGCCAATCTCGAAAGTGACGAGCGCGACGGTGTGTCGTTTGCGATCCTCGATACCGACCAGTTCAGCCACCGGTTCGATTTCCCTTCGACCGAACTGCTTGTCGATGAACTCCACCGTGCCGAACGCGACGATAAAGCGTTTGTCACTGTCGGAATCGGTATGGACGAACTGTATCTCCGAACCACCCAGCCGGTTGATATCCGTGCGGTCGCCGAGGCGGCTGCTGAGACAGCCCCCGAAGCCGCAGTCACGGCCCGTGGTGTTCGTGAGGGTCGCATCGAGTTCCTCGCCGGCAAGCGCGAGGCAGCCAAAGACGCTGTGCTTGAGGCCGTAGCCGCGCAGTTCTAAGCTCTATCGTTTTTCGGGTCGCCGTAGGCGACCATACACTGAAACAGGTCAAAAAGGCCGCTCGAGCCCCAGAGCCGCTTGAGTTATAGAAGACAATAGGTTCTGAACCCAGAGTCTAAAGAACTGCTATGTCGATAGGTTCTGGTACCCTACTGCAGGCCGACCTCGAGGGCAATCCTCCAATCATACAGATAGTTACAAAACAGAAGCGTGTTGACATCCTCCCGCGCCTGGAAGACGCGGGAATCCCGACCGCCGTTGGGATATTAGGGTTCGCGGTTCACAACCTGCTCTCGTGGGGCGAAACAGCCCTCACTACGGTCGAGCAGATGAACCGCTGGCTGTGCCAACCAGCCGTTATCCCTATCGCCGCCATCTGTGGCGAGACTCGGGAGTACCTTTTGCCGAATGTTCTCTGCACCGTTCACGTCTGCGTTCGCAACCGTGTCGCACGCCTCACACACGTACAGTCCACGTTCGACACGCTGGTTGTCGTCAGTGTGACCGCACGCCGAACACGACTTCGACGTGTCACGTTCCGACACCAACTCAACGTCGATACCTTCGGCTTCTGCTTTGTAGTCCAGAAGCGTCGTAAAACGGTCGAACGCCCACCCGTGCAAGTCGAGATTGCCGTGATCGCCCCAGTTGCGTGGTTCGCCGTTCTGGTCGTCCTCTCGGATGCCGCCGAGATCACCAACCACGAGTGTTCCAACACATCGTTCGACGCATTCCTCTACGATTGCTTTCGAGAGCGTGTGCAAGAAGTGCGTCCGACGACCCGTTCGCGTCCGGTCAATCCGAGTAGCTTCACGAGACGAGGCATCGTCGCACTTGGCTTTCTTTTTCGTGAAGTAGTATTCGTCCTCTTTGAGTGCGCCACCGGGATACAACACCGACTCGCCGCCGAACGAGACCGCGGCGAAGTTACAAATCCCGAGGTCAACACCGGCCACCTCGTCGCCTGGCGGTTCCGGGTCGATGGTGGTGCGACAGACGAATTGTAACCGCCATTCGTCGCGCTTGTAGACGGCGCGAACCTGTTGAATGTCCCACTCGGTCAACTCAACATCCGGGCGAGTCTGGTACTCGC
>LKML01000024.1 GCA_001563795.1 Haloferacaceae archaeon B1-Br10_E2g22
AGGATATTGAACAAGATCTTGGTGATCTTGAGCAAGATATCGATAATTTAGACATTGATGATATTGAAGATCTCAGGGACGAACTTGATGAAATAAAAGACGATGTTGACAACATTGAGTATACTCCAGGAGTCTTAGAAAACCACTTTTCTGATCCGGACAACTGGAGTTCATCCGGCCCAGACGATCACAGCGTCTCATTAGATGATGACGCTGTTGAATTCAGTTATGAATTCGATGGGCTTCCAAGCGGAAGTACAAAAGTATGGGAATTTGAAACAACCGCCCCGGATTCAGGAGAGGTAGAATTCGAGTTTGTCCACGATGGGAGACACTCTAATTACCAAGCCGTAGCGACATCGTATGTCACGGTTGATGGCGACGAGACAACGCTCAAAGAAGACGACTCAAGCACATGGAGTTTCACCGCCACAGGAACCAGGGAAATCGAAGTCAATGAGGGAGATACAGTCCGTGCAACTGTCGAAGGATACCATTGGGACAGAAACGAGGAACTCCACGGGACACTCAGCCTAACCTTCGATCAAAACGACTTCGGTGTGAGTGAGTCTGCGTTTGATGGCCTTAATGATACAGTTGATGAACTCAGAGAAGATATCGAGAACTTGGAAGAAGATATCGACAGCCTCGAGAGTTCCGTCTCGAGCAATTCGAGTGACATCGACAGCCTCGAGAGTTCTGTCTCGAGCAATTCGAGTGACATCGACAGCCTCGAGAGTTCCGTCTCGAGCAATTCGAGTGACATCGACAGCCTCGAGAGCAAAGTCGACAACTACAATATCGGTAGTATCGAAGGGCGCGTCGAAGATAATGAAGAGAAAGTAGAGTATCTCTGGGATGGTAGGAACATTGATACTTATCGAGACTGGGAGATCGAACTGAAAACCTGGGCAACTAGTCTATCGAGCGGTGATACAATGCACGTCTCGGTAGATGTCACGAACCATAGTGGTAGCACAAGAAGCCAAGATATAAATCTGCTACATGAAGACAGCGGGGGTGATAGATGGACTGTCGATTCGACCTCGTATACGTTTGATCCCGGTGAAACAACTAGGATCGATTTGACGCACAGGTTCCCAGGATACGACTCTGATTATTGGGTCATGATCCCCGAGAGTGGATTTAAAACTAATAACTTCAAGGTGTATTCAATTTAACCGGCAGACTTTGAGGTCACAAATATCTGTCTAAGCGAGAGTCAGGTCACATACAGTGATTCGATTACACTGACTGCGACAGTCAGAAACAACGGTGGCAGTCTTGACAACCAAGTCTCGGCTGGCTTCTATGTGGGCCCAGACAATCTAGAGCTTTCGTGACCGCATTCCGGGTCAAGAGACGGATTTCGGAATTCAACGTAATTTGTCTCTTCGCTTTCTACAGCAATAAAGGATCATTCGCCGTTACGTCTAGCGAAACTACAGAGCCCAAATTTGAATTCTCGGAGTCGCTAGGCTCAAACCCTTGGCTTCCAAACAGTCGGCTATGTCGATACGGGGGGTCGCCTTTGACCTCGATTATACCCTTGCGGTGACGACGAAAGACCGCGATGCGATCTTGCGCGATGCCATCGCTGCGGTTGACGGCCCACAGATACACCGCGAGGAGTATCTCACGGCTCATCGAGAAAACCTGACCAAACAGAGCCGAACGCCGGTGTTTCGGGATATACTGGCCGACAGAGAAAGCCAAACCGATCCCGAGGCGATGGCCGCGGCCTACCGCCAAGAAATCAGCGAGGCTCTCGAGCCGCTGGCTGGCATCGAGCCGTTCATCCGGGAGCTACGGTCAACGTACCGTGTTGGCCTGCTCACCAACGGCTCGGTGCTCGCCCAGCGATCCAAAATCGAACAGCTTGGCTGGGCGAGACTGTTCGATACTACTCTCGTCACTGGCGAGTTGCCCGCAGGCAAACCCGACACGGCCGCCTTCGAGGCACTGCTCGAGGAGCTTGGGACGACCGCCGACGAAACAGTCTACATTGGTGATACGCCGATGGATGACATCGAGGGGGCGACCGAATCTGGGCTGTATGCGATCCAGGTGCTGTTCGAAGGCGGTCCCGACCGCGACCCACGAGCCGACGCCTATATTGATCGAGATCGACTGATTGAGGATCTGCCGGCCGTCTTGGAGTCACTCTGCTGAGTGTGGTGAGCCGACGGCCTCAACTACAGCCTCGAAAACCGGAAGCACCTGTTTTGCGGCCGCACCGTCCTCGAGAAACACCAGGGTTCGCGGCGGTTCGACGGCTTTTGGTCGCGTTCGTAAGTCTGCTTTTTCGGCGAGTTCAGCGGCAGTATCCGGTGCCAGTGTGAACTCTATGCGGGCGCGCTCGGGCTGGACGAACACACTGGCGACAGGTCGTGGTTCGGCCTCGATTTCTTCGTCGAGTGTTGTCTGTCCGCGCTCGAGAGTGATCGCCTCAGGTGTCGAAACGAGCACAATCCGGTAGGCCAACGCGCCGTCAGCTGTCGGTTCAACGTCGGGGTTGGCCTCGACAACCACAACCGATTCGAGCCGGCCACGGTTGCCAGTTAGCTCGGAGGCAAGCAGTTGGGCGATGCGGGTGCCATCGCGGAGTCGATCCTGAACCATATCACGTCTCGGAGGTGGCAGCTTAAGAGGCTTCGAGTTCCGACTGCACGCTCTCGAGGACGCTCGAACAGTCGATTCCGTGTCGCCGAGAGACGACAATCGCTGCCGCCTCTAAGCTGATACCAAGCCGCCGTTGAGTTTCGTTAGTTTCGGCGACCGCCTCCTGTTTCGAGAGCCCCCCCGAGACCATGAGATCAAGTAATTGTTCGAACGTCGACTGCTCGCGCAAGATCTCGGTATCCGGGGTGAACCCTTCCGGAATCTCGACGTCGCCGACGTCGAACGTTGGTCGCAGCTCACCGTCGGTGTTCTCGAGCAGGCCGCGGCCAACTGCCACGTCGACCAGCCGTTTTGCCTGATCAGGCGAAAACCACTCGCGGTCTAACGACAGTGCGACGACAAACTCGCCTTCACCCAGCTCGCGGGCGCCCTGCTGGCGAAAGGGAACGGCGACCGCAATCTGGAGACTCATACAGAAAAGGTGGCCGAGAGGAAACTAAAGCTTGCGACGTCTAGTGGTTGCGTTCGGTTTGAGCAATAGTGGTAGCATCGTCAGTGTTTTTGTAGCATCCTCAGTTCTTTAGTTGCGGCAGATCAGAGGTGGTTTTCAACACCGTAGCAGTTTGTTGTCCATTGGCAGTGGCCACCTCATTGATCTGTTCGTTGTTACCGGCTTCGGTGTCAGTGAGATTACTGATACGCTGGGAGCTTTTGGATGCCTCGATGGCGAACTGCTGGCGGTCGCGGGCAGCCTTATGAGCCTCTCCGGCAATCTCGAGGCGGTGTTCGACCTCGGCTTCGAGATCCGCCTCGTGGTTCTGGATATCAATATCCATCGCGAGCTACATATCGAGAGTCATCAGTTATCCCAGAAGCTTGGAACTTCGGATACACCACAAACGGGGTCGCTTTCGGTATCTCCGACCGCGATTACAGTGATTCTCGGAGGTCTGCCAGATCCTCGTGAGTGTTGATATTGGAGAACGCTGTCGGCTCAACGTGGGCCCGAACAGTTCGTTCATCGACGACAACCGGATCGAGCTGGGAGACGAACGCATCAACCCCCTCGCCGTCGGCTTCGGCCTCCCGGCAGGCTGCAGTGGCTGCCCGAACGTGGACAGCGGCCGGAAACGGTTGGCGTCGGCCGTCGAACTCCGGGAGTGCGCCGGTTTGGTTTCGGCCGCGGGTACACAGAAAATCGAGAAACCCAGCCGGAACGGCGGGCATATCGCAGGGCAACACAGCTGCGTAGGTGGCTGTGGTTTCTTCGAGCGCAGTCCGAAGCCCGACAAGCGGCCCACGGTCAGGAATCGCATCGACAACGAACCGAACGTCGAACGCCGAAAGTGTCTCAGCAAACGACTCGCGTTGGTCTCGCCGGCAGCTGACGATCAACTCATCAACTGCGGGTGCGAGGCTGTCGGCGACATGCCACAGCAGTGGCTTGCCGTCCAGCGGTGCAAGTGCTTTATCAACGGTCGGAAACCGCCTTGAGCGGCCCCCGGCGAGAATGATACCGGCACGCCCAGTGTCTGCACTCGAGGTGTTGGTGGTCTCGGCGTAGTCGCTCATGCCAACGGGAGGGTACTGATTCGACGGTTGTGTGCCCAAATAGTAACCAGACGAGTTGAATCGTACTTACATGTCACGGGTAGATATGGATAGCTATACGGATAGACGATTAAAACGATGACTGTTGATGAAATGCCACTCGAGCAGAGTTTACTGGACAAACGGCAAATATATCAACCAATATAAGTACATTATATCTTTATATCCGTGGAATACTGAATCAACATTGAACACTCATACGGTGGATTTCGGAACTCCGTACTTTTGTACGTATAATCGCTGGATGCTGTGAGTGGGGTTGGCAGACTCGAGGCCACAGACAAACGGTTTCGGTGGCGAGATGCCCACTGCTTCGACGCTCTTAAGCGACAGCAGAACGAATGTTTGTGGGATGAGTGACCCGGCTTTGGATGTGGTCGAGTTCGTGTTGACGACCCACCTCTATACTGATGATCGGTCGTTGGACGAGAACGATCTCCCACCCCGTTTTCGACAAGTATTCTGGACAGAACGATCCAACAGCGACACCGAACGTGACTCGACGACTGGCGAGCCACGGCCGCCCGGCAGTATCGAGCGGCCACTCCGGGCGACGGGCTCTGTCGCCCGAACTGCAACTGGCGTCGAGCGCCCTTGGGAGGCAATCTCGGAACTGCTGTTTACCCAACGCGAAGAGTTCTCCGGAGAGTTATCGATTACCCAACCGGAGATGGCCATCGAGTGGTACCTCGAGCGAGCCGACGACGAGCGACTCTCGACGAATCCGACGATTGTTGCTGCTGTCGAAGACGAAACCGGCGTCGATGTAACCCACGCCGAAGCCCGCGAAAACAACCGGCCGATTCAGGCCGACCGCGTCTGGATTGATGCATTGCTCTCGCAGTATTTTGATACCGACGACGACGACGAAAGCGAGATGCTAGATCTCGTCCAGGTTCGGGCTCCCGAAGAAATCGAAATGCAACTCGAGGATCTCGTGTTGACCGGCGACCAGGAAGGCGAGATCCAAAAGATCGTCAAAGCGATCGAACACCGCGATTATCTGGCCTCGATTGGTCTTCGGGAGATCGGCAAACTGCTATTTGTCGGTCCACCAGGAACTGGGAAAACCACGATTTCACGCGCGTTGGCCCATGAACTCGGCCTGCCGTTTGTCGAGGTCAAACTCTCGATGATCACCAGCCAGTATCTCGGCGAGACGGCCAAAAACGTCGAAAAGACCTTCGAGGTCGCAAAGCGTCTCTCGCCGTGTATTCTGTTTATCGACGAGTTCGACTCGGTCGCCAAAACCCGCCGATCCGACGAACACGCCGCGCTTAAACGCGCGGTTAACACCCTGTTGAAATCTATCGACGACATCTCGCTGATCCGTGATGATGTGCTGTTGATCGGGGCAACGAACCACCCCGACCAATTAGATGCTGCGGCGTGGCGACGCTTCGATGAGATCGTCAACTTCCCAAAACCAGACCGAGGAATGCGGGCAGACATCCTTGAGGTCGTAACCAGACAAATGAGTATCACTGATTTCGACCCCGACGAGATCGCCAGCAAAACCAAGGGACTCACTGGAAGTGACCTGCGGATGGTTCTCCGGGAGGCCGTCCTCGAGGCGCTCACCGAAGAGCGCATGGAACTCACTCAGCAGGATCTGCTGGATGCAGTCTCTGATTTCGAAGAGCGGGATAATCTCAAAAACATGGATATGATCAGCGGCGATGGTGCGCATATAACCGGCAGTGGGAGCGGCCACGACCACGACCACGACCACGATCACGACCATGGCCATGATCACAGCGAACCAGCCGACGACGGCCTGGCCACCAGCGGCGACAGCGAAACCGTCGAGGCCAAACCGCAGGATCAAACACACTAATCGGGATGTCGATGCTGGTTACACTGTTGGGGACGGGCGATACGACGGGCACGCCCACTGTGGGTTGTGAGTGCAACACCTGTCAGGAAGCGATCGACCGCGGGATCGAACGGTCGCGGTTTTCAGTTCACATCGAAAACGAACGAACCGAAGAGTCGATTCTCATCGATCTGAGTCCGGATTTTCGCCACCAGTTTCTCGGCCACGACGTCGAACTGCCGGATGCAGCGATTATCAGCCACATCCATTTCGACCACATCGATGGGTTAGGCAATGCCTACCGGCTGTTCGATTCGCTGCCGGTGTATGCCGCAGACAGCATCGACCCGAAGACAGGCAGTTCGGTGGCCGATACTATCCGCGAAAAATACCACTATCTGGATACGGTGACCGTTCAGGATGTCACACCGTTCGAGCCGCGCGAAATCTGTGGGCTCGAGGTAACGCTCGTCCCAGTTGATCACCCACCATTGATCTGTTTCGGGCTGGTGGTCACAGACCCACAAACGGGAGCGAAACTCTCGCTTTCGGGCGATACGAGCTACGACATTCCGGACCGTTCTCGCCGACGGCTTCGGGAGCCGGAACTCCTGTTGGCCGACGGGATCGTCCCGGCCTCACTGTGTGAGTACCACCCGCTCGGCGGAATACACGAAGACGCCACTGGCATCCCGCGAACGTTTGGCACCAAACATATGACGCGCGAAGGTGCTCTCGCGTTGGCCGACGATCTCGATGCAGCCCACATTCGAATCGTCCATACGGCCCACTACTATCCGCCGGAGGAAGCTTTCGAAGAGCCCCTAGCCGTCGACGGCGAGCAGTATCGGCTCGATGAGACGGGCCTTCGACGCGTTGATACTGACGCGCCTACGAGCCGATAACGGTCTGTGATACTGTCGGAAAGCTACAACTCGAGTACTTCGAGTAGATTGTCTTCTGGATCTCGGACGAACAGAATCTTGGTTCCAGTTTCGGTTGTTTGCGGCGGGCTCAACGTCTCTACGTCCGACCGAAGAGATTCATAAAAACTGTCGAGATCAGCAACTTCGAGACCCATATGTGTCGCCCCCTGGTCGTTGAGTTGTGGAGGCTCGCATTGATCGCCAGTCGGTTCGTATTCGACAAGTTCGAGGCGGATCGAACTGGCCTTGAGATGGACAAAGCGTGCGCTTGCAGCCTCGAGACCGACGCCGGTCTCGAAGGCCTCGCCGCTGACCGAAAACTCGGCGAGAACCTCGAGACCGAATACGTCTGTATAAAATTCGACTGCACGCTCGAGATCACACACTGTAATACCGATATGATGACTACTGAGTTCGGCCATACTCCTGGTCTGTGGTCAGTAGGCCAAAACGCTTCGACTCTTAGTGGTCGGCGGTCAGGTGTGCTGAGTCAGCGATAGCTGCAGCGAGCTGGCAGGCGCGCTGGCCGCGTTTGGTGTGTTGTCGGTCTTCAGCAAACGACTGCAAGGCAGTCTCTAACAGTTTCCAGTCGTCGGCATCCAACGACGCCGATGGCTGTGGGGCGTCTGTTGGAGCCTCGACGGCAGTCTCTGGGCCCCAACTGTCGTCAATCTCCAATATATATGCGGTCGGATCGACGTTACAGCCGGCCGCAATCGTTTCGAGTAAGCACCACGCATGTCGCTGTTTTGGCGTCGCCGCCTCGGGATCTGTGAGTGTAACCAGCGTTTCGATACAGACGAGCCAATCTTGTCGATGCCACTGTGATGGCGGCCCACCACGCCCACCAGTCGAACCCATACTGTGCATATATAACACACCACATATAAAATTCTGGTTTTGATAGCCACCATCTGAGAGGGCCCCGTCGATGTGGCGACTACTTGGAGTCAAACAGCGTTCGAACGGCTGGTAGTCCGTGGCTACGTTGATGCAGACTGTCCGTCTACTGTGAGGCGGTTCGTCTAGGATCGCGACATCAAACCGCTATCGGCCGGCTAACAAAACAGCATTCGGTCGTTCAACAGCGTATGTCTTGGAGACGGGCTGTATGAATCTCTCGCTCATGCCGCTGACCGCTTGTATGATGCGTTTGTGCAGCACAGACAGCAAGCGACTGACTAACAACGTTCTGATTGATACGAGACGCTAATATGCAAACAGTTGTCCTCGCGGCTGGTGAGGGGACCCGAATGCGTCCGCTCACTGCCGCCCAACCGAAACCGATGTTGCCGGTGGCGGGCCGACCGCTGCTCGAACACACCCTCGACCGCGCGGTCGAGGCTGGAGCCAGCCGTCTGATTGTCGTCGTCGGCTACAAAGCCGACCACATCAGAGACCACTTTGGTACTCACCACTGTGGCGTCGATGTCGAGTACGCAGTCCAACACACCCAACGTGGGACTGCAGATGCGGTCAAAAAAGCAGAGCCACTGTTGGATGACGATCCGTTTGTCGTGCTCAACGGCGATGCGTTGTACGATCAAACATCCCTGAAGACGCTCTACAGCAGCGGTCCTGCAGTCGGCTCCTACCGCGTCGATAATCCGGGTTCCTACGGCGTCCTTCAGCTCGACGAGCGCGACGACACTCGCGTACGGGGCGTTGTCGAAAAACCGGCTAATCCCGATTCGAATCTGATCAACACCGGCGCGTACGTTTTTCCAGCCGATGCCCAACAGCTGTTGGGTGTCGAAGCTTCAGAACGCGGCGAACTCGAGCTTACTGACGTCCTCGAGGCCGTCTGCAATAGGGAGTCAGTGACTGCAGTTCCCTTCGAGCGCTGGCTGGATGTCGGTCGGCCCTGGGAACTGCTGGCAGCCAACGAGTGGCTCCTCGAGGCAGCCCCAACCCGAATTGACGGCGACGTCCACGACCAGACGACACTCGAGGGCCCGGTTATCATCGAAGAGGGTGCCACACTCAAAGCTGGCGTCACCATCGAGGGGCCGGCTTATATCGCCAGTGGTGCGACAGTCGGTCCGAACGCCTACGTTCGCGGTTCGACATATCTCGGGGCTAACACGAAAGTCGGCCACGCTGTCGAAATCAAAAACAGCATCCTGCTGGCCGAGACGAGTGTGGGTCATCTCTCGTATGTCGGCGACAGCGTCCTCGGCCAGCGAGTCAATCTTGGAGCCGGCACCGCTGTGGCGAATCTCCGACACGACGGTGAGTCTGTCTCGCTGACGATAAAAGGCGAACGCGTCTCGACGGGCCGGCGGAAACTCGGCATCATCGCCGGCGACGATGTCAAAACAGCAATCAATACGAGTCTCAACGCGGGCGTCGTCCTTGGGTCGGCAACCACAACAGAGCCGGGAGAGGTTCTCACCCGCGACCGCTGGGAGTAGTTATGACGAGACTGCCGAGTCAGCGTACTCGGTTTCGATCTGTTCGATCGTCTCCCAGTTGTCTCGAACCGACGACGAAATTTGGTAGATAACGCCGTAGCCATCGCCTGTTTTTGTAATGAGATCGTGTTCTTCGAGTACTGAGAGATGATGCCGGACAGTGGTGTAATCAAGCTCGAGGCGTTTGGCCAACTGGTTGGCGTTCCGTGGGCGGGCTCGAAGTACACGGAGTACACGCAGTCGGTTTCGACCGCCACTCGTTCCAGTCAGCACATACCACAGTACTCCGTTCATTGTTCGTTTTTTGCAACGAATCGAACTAAGGCTGACGGCCAGTAGTTGATAGGTTACTTGCGGCGACTGTTTGGAGTATTCGAAAACGCGGCTGCAAATCGTGACGCGGCTGGAAACTGTATTCGATAGCAACGCTGTAAAACACTTCAGATACAGTCCAGTTGCTATTAGTATTATTACCAACTATGGAACAAATACGGAACAAAACAGGGCGAAATCCGGAAATCGAACAAAAGGCTTCGACGCAAACCGCCGAACGCGCCAATGCCCAAACAGAACCGACGTACACTACTGAAAACCGTTGGTGGTATCGCAACCGTTGGACTCCTCGCAGGCTGTGCCGAAGAAGAGGAACCTGCCGAAGAACCTGAAGACGAAGAACCCGAGGAAGAAGAGCCTGAAGAAGAACCTGAAGAAGAACCCGAGGAAGACGATCCGATGGAAGAAGAGGAAGACGATCCGATGGAGGAAGAAGAAGAAGACGATCCAATGGAAGAAGAAGACGATCCAATGGAAGAAGAAGACGATCCAATGGAAGAAGAAGACGATCCAATGGAAGAAGAAGACGATCCAATGGAAGAAGAGCAAGAAGACGGATTGTAGCGGCAACTGGGTTCGACCCACCAGTGCGTTCTTTTTGTCGCTGACACACCGTACAGACTGCGATAAGATTTTGTCAACCCAAAAGACAGTAGCGATATGGATCTCGAGCAGAAAGACCCCCAGTCTCCTGTCGGTGATGAGGACGCAACTGCCGATGTCGATCTGTCGTGGCTCACCGTCGATGACGGCGAGCACGTTTTATGGGCGAGTACACCACACAAAAGCAGTCTTGTTCCAGCGCTTGTCGTTGGCATTCCGCTGTCGTTCGTTCTGATCGGCATTCCGATTCTCCTCAGTGCGTATTTGAGCTATACAAATACCAACTACGTCGTCACTACCCGTGGACTGTACCGCAAGCGTGGTATCGTTTCACGAGATGTCAAGCAAATCGGTTTCGATAAGGTTCAAAACATCTCCTATACACAAACTGCCGTCGGCGCACAACTCGGGTACGGAACCGTCGAGATCAGCACCGCCGGCAGTTCGGGTGTCGAACTCCGATTCCGCAACATCCCGACACCGGC
Organism: Haloferacaceae archaeon B1-Br10_E2g22; assembly: GCA_001563795.1. Taxonomy (GTDB): domain Archaea; phylum Halobacteriota; class Halobacteria; order Halobacteriales; family Haloferacaceae; genus Halohasta. The sequence goes on from LKML01000024.1 coordinate 10,811, forward strand.
GGATATCCAAGAGCTAATCTCTCGAGAGATCGAACGCCGCGAAGACTCACGACATGAGGACGATGCAGCCGACGAGGATGTTCTGGATGCGATTTTGGCCGAACTGCAGGCGATCCGACAGACGCTTGCGGACTCGAGCCATCCGGCGGCTGCAGCCAACAACGCGGATGTCGGCAGCACAGATCAGGCCGACACCACAGACTCGAGTGTGAGTCCCGAGCACACAGACCAATGAGCGACGAGTGGTGCTGGCTTCAGCAGGGCGAATCGGTCGTCTGGGAGGGCCGGCCCCGGTTGACGACAGTACTCGGCAGCGCCGGGATCGGGCTGGTCATTGTTGCTGTGGCACTCGGACTCGCCAGCACAGCCGACGCCCGGCTTGCTGTGGGTGGAGTCGTGGGGCTGGCTGTTCCAGCCTGGAGCTATCTGTGGATCCAACAGACCACCTATCTGGTGACGACTCGAGCAGTGTGGGTCAAAACAGGTGTCTTCGGCCGGTCGGTTCGGCGACTCTCGCTGTCGAAGGTTCAAAACACCGCCTACGAACAGTCGGTTCGTGGGTCGCTGTTTGGGTATGGAACGGTTACACTCGAGGTTGCCGGCGGAGGCGATCTCACGTTTCGCCGGATCGACACACCCCGGGCTGTCCAGGAGACGATCAACGACGAAATCGGCCACAGGAGCAAAGACGTTCCCGGCTCGACCGAACAGTGGCAGGCAGTCTTATCCACGATCAAAGAGATCCGCGGTGTGCTCGAGGCGCACTCACAGTGATTAGTGCTGGCCGTCGGTGTCTGGTTCGATTGCTTCTTTCCACTCGCCCAGTCCGGACGGGTCGAGATGAATATGGACGTCACCGACCTCTTCGAGGGCTTTGAGATCATCGACCAGCCGGCTCTCGAGGTCGTGGGCCTGCCGGATCGTCATCCTGCCGTCGACTTCAACGTGAACTTCGACCTCGAGTCGGGTGCCGTCATAAAACACCATAAAGTCGTGAAGCCCTTCGACGGCGTCGTTGGCTGTAAGCTCACGGCGGATCTCGCTTCGTTTGTCGTCTGTGGGAGCAGCCCCGACCAGATAATCGACGTTCTCTCGAGCGATTTCGATGCCCTGGTGGATAACGAGTGCGCTGACCAGTCCACCGGCCAGCGGATCCAACAGTGGGATGCCAGCCAGCACGCCTAACACGCCGACTGTAGCCGCAACCGTTGTGTACAGGTCGTTCAGACAGTCCGTTGCCAGCGCCGACAGCGCCGTCGAGCCCAACCCGTCGTTGGCCCGCTGGGTGTACCAATACACCAGGTACATATCGACCATCGCAAACCCGAGTGCGCCGAGCAGAAAGACGCTGAACTGCACGTCAGTCCCAAACAGGACGCCGCGGGCGGACTCATACAGCAGGTTGAGTCCCAAAAGAACGATTACCGCACCGACAAACAGCGCAGTCAACGGCTCGATGCGAGCATGGCCATGTGGATGCGATTCGTCGGCCGAATCATACGAGCGGCTCCCCCAGATGAGCACGACGATACTGGCGACGAGATCCGCAACCGAGTGGGCCGCATCGGCAATCAACGCAACAGAGCCAAATAGGATGCCGGCGGCACCCTCAACGACGATTTTGGCAGCGTTGCCGACGACGTTGACCCACGACGCACGGCTAAAGCGCCGACGGGCCGTCGCAACATCCATAGCCATCATTGATCCAAACGACATTTGAGCGTTCGGATTTCGCGTCCCAAACAGGTGTCTTTGTGTCGTCTATCGGTGTTTTCGACTACATCTAAAACCTGCCCGCAAGCAGTTCGACCCCCAGCAGCAGAACGGCGAATCAGTCGGTTGTCTCGAGGGTTCGTGGTTGTTCTCGAGATGCAAACCCGTCCTCGCGGTAGCCAACCGTCCGTTGCGGGAACGGAATCGAAATCGATTCGGTATCGAAGCGGTCTTTGACGTTTTCGACGACCTCGGCTGTCGCTCGCCAGCGCTTTTGTGGTGTCGGCGGCGAGATCCAAAACCGGATATCGAGTTCCACTGATGAGCCACCGAAGCCGACAGGAAACACCTGTGGGTGCGGATTGCCGTCGACAAACGACGCCTCTTTGACGGCCTCGGCAGCGACCTCGGCGGCATGGTTCGGATCAGCATCGTAGTCGATACCGACTTCGAGATGAACCCGGAGTTTGCCGTCGCGACTTCGATTTACGACTGCGCGGTCGGCGACGTTGTCGTTCGGGATGACGACGTGTTCGCCATCGAAGTTACGCAGGTGGGTGTTCATGATCGTGATTTTGGTGACGATTCCTTCGTTGTCACCGATTGCAATCCAGTCGCCAATCTCGAAGGGACGGGCAAACATGAGGACAAACCCGGCAATGAGCGATCCGAGCGTCTGTCGGGCGGCCATCCCGAAGACAATACCCAGAAAGCCGGCCCCGATCAGGATGCCGCCGATTTCGATGTTCCAGACACTGAGGACACCAATCCCGACTACGATGAGCAGTGTGACCTGTGCGATACGAGTGAGGATCTGTTCTTGGTGGGCGGTGATGTGGCTGGTATCTGTGGTAAACTCCGTAATTATGTCCTTGAGGACGTTGTTACCCAACGCGGCCAGAACAAGCAGTACGGCCGTGATCGCGACTCTGGTCACTGTTGGCACCGCCGCCTCAATCAAGCCGATAAGCCACCATGCAACGTCTACAAGCCCCCAGACAATCAGCAGTGCAATCACAGTCAGGACGAACAACAGAAGCTGAACGGTTCTGACCAGAAGTATCAGTATCTGATTGATTGGGACTAGATTCTCGATGCGTTCGGCGGCGTCTGCGATACGATCACCGAACCGGTTGTGCGTCCAGTTGGCGGTCACTCGCTGGGTTCGACCGACGGCTCGAGGGATAACCAACCCCGCAGCGGCCACTGCGACGATAACGATCCCCAGACTCACTGCGATCCGTATCTCTGTTGAGACGAACTCTCCTAACAGAGACTCCAGCCGTGTCACAACCCCCGCAGCTTGCATATCCTGTATTTTCACCAGAGACTGAAAATGATACTGCTATCGCGGAGTGTGTGACATCTCTTTTGGAGCCGTCTGTTGTGGCAAATCGAGTATTTAAGCCGTCTGTTGTGGCAAATCGGGTATCTAACAACCACTCAAAATAACTCGTCTTCGAACGTTACTCGTCGGCGAGGTGGGCTTCGACGCGCTCGATAAGCTGTTCGTTGCCGAGATGGACGGGCACACGCTGGTGGAACCTTGTTGGTTCGACCTCGAGGATTGACTGACTGCCGTCCGAGGAGACACCCCCCGCAGACTCGACGATATCTGCCATCGGGATGCCCTCGAACTGCAGGCGGAGCTTGCCGTTTTCAGCCGACTTGAGCGCGGGATACGAAAAGATCCCACCGTAGGTCAGTACTTGATTGACATCAGCGACCATCGAGCCGCCGTACCGGAGTTTGTACTCCTGTTCGATCTCTTGGATAAATGACCCGAAGCCCTCTGTCCAGTCGGGGACGCGGCCGCCCATCCCGTAGACGACTGGGTCGTCAGGGATTGTTACGTCGTCGTTGATGATCTCGATGTCGCCGTCGCCGATGTTTGCCTCGTAGACGTGCCCGTCGCGGGCAACAGTCATCGTCAAAATCGGCCCAAAGAGAACGAACCCAGAGGCCAACAGCCTCTCGCCGCCTGCGGGCAGTTCACCCTCATAGACTGCGATGATCGTTCCCATCGGGCTGTTGGGTTTGATGTTTGACGAGCCATCGAGCGGATCGCAAGCAATCGAGACCTCACCGTCGCCGACATCGATCGGTTCGGCCTGCTCTTCGCTGGCGTAGATGCCGACGCCATCAATCGCACCGAGTGCCTCCTCGATGAGTTCATCCGCGTAAGCGTCGGCCTCGAGGCGGGTTTCGCCGCTGGGGTTGATCTCGCTGCTTTCGACGCGCCGACCAGGCAGCGAGGCCCGAATTTCGGGGCCGAGTTCGGCGAGCGTCTCGAAGATTTCATCGAGGATGGCGTCGTAGGTGTCGCTCATCACTCGAGTGCCGCCGGGTTGGTTGGTTCCGAGCCCATTACTTCGAGCGCCTCTTTGACAGTGGCTTCATCGAAGATGACTGCCTCGAGCCCATCGAGAATCTGTTCGGGGTTATCGCGCTGGAAGACGTTCCGACCCACGGCCAGGCCGTCTGCACCGGCGTCCATCGCGTTTTTCACCGTCGAAAGGAAGTCCTGGTCGTTGGTTTTCGACCCGCCGCTCATGACGACTTTCGAGTCGGCGGCCATGTTCACTGCGTGGGCCATCGCCTCGGGTGAGCCGGGATATTTGACCTTGGTGATGTCTGCGCCGAGTTCCAACCCGAGTCGAGTCGAGTAGGCGATCGTATCGGGGGTGGTTGCGTTTTTCAGCCCCTGACCACGAGGGTACGACCACATGACGACGCCCAAATCGTGTTCACGGGCGGCCTCTTGGGCCTCGCGGAACTCTTCGACCATCTCGATTTCGTAGTTCGAACCGCCGTAGACCGTAAAGCCGATGGCCTCAGCACCGACCTCCGCGGCGTTTTCGACCGTCCAGTTGACCGATGAGTTCGGTTCGCCCATCCAGAGGTTCGAGGTGCCGTTGAGTTTCGCAAGCAGGGTTACGTCGTCCTTGTAGGAGGGGTAATATCCCTCGGCGATGCCTTTCTGCACCGCCACGGCGGTGACGGCGTCATGGGTGGCGATATCGAACACGCGCGCCGGGTCGGCGGTCGCGGGGTTCGGTTCGAAATCGACCGGTCCGTGCTCGAGGCCGTGGTCATAGGCGAGAATGAGCGACTTGCCGTCGCGGGTGATTGCATCATCAGCGTGTGGGATCATCAGTTGTATGTGCCGTAATCTAGGATAAAAACGCTGTGGTCAATTCTGTGGATACGACACGTTAGACTCCCCTGTATCGCCGTTTTTCGCGAAGACTTATTTCGAATCGTAGTTAAAATTGATACAACCAAATTTATAATGATTTTTATCTCACGTCTGTCCCACAATGCGTGGAGTCTGCTCACCAAACGCACTCACAGACGCCACACACCAAGACTCGAGCCCAGCGAGTTGTTGCTCGAGACGATCCGGTGGCAACTCTCTCCAGGCGTGAGTAGCATTATCCACCACTGACGGGCGGAAACAGTGCCAATTCGTCGCCAGCTGCCACAGGAGTTGTGAGGCCATCCTCGAGTGTCTCGCCGTTTTTGAGCAGGTTCAGGTGCGATTCGAGTGTCCCGTCTTCAGCATAAATACGCGCCTCGAGTTCGGGGGTGGCCTTGAGGAGCCCACCCAGCGCGTCGGCGACTGTTGGGTCGTCGGTTGTAACCTCTACGGCAATCTCATTGTCGCCGGCAATCTCGGCGAGATCCGCAAACAGCTTCCAGTGCATACTGCCACTGGGGGCCCCGGTCTCATGAGAATTGTGTCCCACAAGAGCCTACTTGCTGTCACCTTCGTCGTCAGCCGGTGAGTCTGTGGCGGTCTCGGTAGTACCGGCCTCGGGTGCTTCTGTGGGCGTTTTCGCCCGCTGCTCGAGCCGTCGGAGCACGTCAGGCCGGTCCAACACATAGAGCGTATCGTTGGCCGCGAACGCACGGTTTTGGTTCGGAAGTGCAATGAGTTTCCCTCCAGCGGGTCGGATCGCCAACAGGGCCGTTTTGATCGACTCAGCACTCTCGTCGACCAACTGGCTTGCCGCGCCGACAGTGATTGCCGACATCGTCTCATCAACGCCACGCAGTAAGGTGGCAAACTCCCGGTCTGCTTGCGGTTCGGCGGGCATTGTTACCAGTCGATAGTTCTCGGTTGGTGAGAGCAACTCTGCATCTGCCTCATCGACCGCCACGGTGACCGTCTCGCCGGCTACACCACGCAGTTCGGCATCAGTAACTTTTTCTGGCGGTTGCTCGGCCGCCCCAGCCGACCAAACCTGTAGGAGATCACCCGAAGCAGCGTTGTTCGGCGGATCTGCACGCACAGCAACAGCCACAGTTCCGGGTGCGATGGTCGCACCTACTCCCGCCGCCCGAGAGCCGACCGCGAGATACTCGACCGTTCCCTGTTCTGTCAGATCAACGTCAACGTAGCCGATTGCATAATCCTCTTTGAGCCGCCGAATAAGCCTCGAGCGTAGCTCATCGACTGTCAGCCGGCGCGGAAACACCAGCGTTTTGCCCGCGAGTTCGGCTTTCGTTTCGGCTGTAACCGGATCGTAGCTTTCCATATCACCGATCTCTTCTGGCAGTGTGACTGAGGCGACGCGGCCGACAGACCGAACCATCGTCGACATTTCGCCGTTGAGATGACCCACACCGACCAGCGAAAACAGTTTGCTGGCTGCGGCATCACCCACGCGTCGGCCGACTGGTGCGGCGAACGTCGCTACTCCTAGCGCCACGACGTTGAAAAGGACGACACCCGGTCGAAACAGATCGACAGACCCCTCACTGACAACCATCCCGAGCGAGGCAGTGTTGATGTACAGTGCGACGATTGCGACGCCAGCGAGAATCGAGACACCCTCGGGAATGAGCGATTTGAAATACCACCGATAGGCAACCGTCAGCGCGCCAGCAGCAAGCGCCGACAGCAGGGCGAAAATCACCAAGTTACTCGTGGCCCCAATCGGATCTTCGAACGTCACACCCGACTGCAAAGAAACCGCGAGCACGGTCGCAGGACTGTTCATACGGCCACCTCCTCGAACGCAGCCAACGCCTCACGGCCTCCGATAACGTACAGTTTGTCGCCCGCAGACAAAATCTGGCCTCCGCGCGGAGCAACCTCCCACTGGTCGTGTTTGGCTGCCAGAATCAACACACTGTAACTGTCTCTCACACCGACCTCACCGATAGTGTGGCCGTCGAGCGGGCCTCCTGGTTTGACCAGCACCTTCTGGAACCGAATCCCAGACCGCCGGAGCAGCGAGACAAGCTCGAACTCCCGGCGCGTCCCACGCGAACGGACAACCACTCTGGCCTCTGTGGCCGCCAGCAGCGTTTTGGCGGATTGTCGATCGACGGCGACTGTAATACGGCCCTCGCCACCGGTTGTCGTCGAGGCCACTGGCGGTTTCGGTGGTTCGTCCTCGCTGTCGCCGCCGTCAGTGGCAACAGCGGGTTTCGAAGCGTCTTTCGGTTTTTCTCCTGAGTTAGCGGCGATCAGCGTCCCCGTGACGGCGTCGGTCGGGGTGACGATCCGAACAGACTCGCCGCGGGTCATCCCACTGGGCAGCAGCGCTGAGACCGAGACCGCACGCTTTCCTTTGTCGACCCGTCTCGAGGTACTACCCATTGGTGGGGCGGCCGAAACCGTCGCTTTCGCTCGTTCGTCGAGCGATACAGTGACATCCGCCAGATCGAATTCAGACTGCAAACGGTCGGCAAATCGAGTCTCGAGTTCGCCGACCGGGATGTCAGCTGGAAACGTCCAGGCACCGTCTTTGATCTTGGTTCGGAGTTCGGCCGTCAGTGATGGATACCCCTCGATGTCACCGACCTCACCGGTAACTGTGATCCGCACCTGATTGCGCCCCCCGACAAGTTCTATTAGGTCGGTGTTGAGTGTTTGATCCCGTAGTTTTCGAAACGAGAGCCGCCTGGGTGCGTTTGCTCCGAGTTTGTCGCCCTGCGAGTGGGCATACAGCGCAAGCATGAGCACGACGATGATTGCGGTCAAAAGCGCCACCGCGTTCTCGGAGGCATGGATGTTCTCGTCGTTAAGTGCCATCAGCCCGCCGTTGACGCCGGCGATCCCCAATGCGAGCACGACGACACCGAGGCCAGGAATTGAGACGTTGGTGAAGTATTTGAACAAAAAGCCGAGCGTGCCGGCGATTAGCGCAGGGATGATCCCCGTCAGCACGCCGAGATAGATGCCCAATAGAATATCAAACGGAAGTGCCATTAGTCCGTGTTACTGGTCGGCTTTCTTAAATAATCGGCCTCTGTAAGTCAGAAAGCTGATACGTGAGGGTGGCTGCTTTCTCCACGCAGATTCCACGAGTATTAATAGTCTGCTGGCTGACCACAGAGCGATGGAATGGACTCGCGAGTGGGTAACCGTCCGGGCGTCAATTTTGCTGACGTTCGCGGTCGCTATCCTCTCGATTATCGTCGGGTTAGTCCATATCACGACCGGTGGCGTCGACAGCCCGCTGGCCGAGATCGTCCCGGATGCGGTTCGCCGGGCGGTCGGCTTTACCGGCACGCTAACCGGCTTTACGATGCTCGGCAGTGCATACATACTTAAAAACCGCTATCGGGTCGGCTGGTATTCGACCGCGATTTTACTGCCGATTACGGCCATTCAGGGCCTCCTGCAGGTCTCGCCGTTTTCGGTGCCGCTCGTCGTTGCCTCGGTTGTCTCGGTACCCGCGCTCATCTACAACCGCAACCGGTTCGACCGGACGTTTTCACCCTCGCCGACACAACTCGCGGCGGGCGTCGCGCTTGTGACCGCCATCTCGTATGGTACTTTCGGCTCGTTTGCGCTGCGCGATGAGTTCGAGGGGATTGCGACACTGACCGACGCATTTTATTTCACCATCGTCACCGCCAGCACCGTCGGATACGGCGATATTCACGCCGCACCCACCTCGGAGCTCGGTCAGCTGTTTGCGATCTCAGCACTCCTGATGAACGTCGCCGCCTTTGCGGTCGCACTCGGTGTCCTGCTGACACCGGCCATCGAAGCCCAACTCTCGAAAGCACTCGGACGTATGACAGAAAGCCAGTTCAACATCCTCGACGACCACGTCATCATCCTCGGCTACGGGGAGTTGACCGAACCGATTATCGAAAACCTCACCGGCACCGAAACGGAGTTCGCGGTCATCACAACCAGCGAGACCGACTCCCGTCGACTCTCCGAGCGCGATATTCCCGTTCTCACCGCAGATCCGAGCGACGAGGTTCCACTCAAGCGGTCGGGTATTGGTGATGCGACCGCCGTCATTGCGGCGACAAACAACGACGCCCAGGACGCCCTTGCGATCCTCACGGCCAGACAGCTCAATCCCGACCTCCTGATTGTCGCGGCCGCAACCCAGCGCGAGAACGTCGCCAAACTCCGGCGGGCGGGAGCCGACCGAGTAATCAGCCCTGCGACGATTGGGGGGCGGCTGCTGGCGAACTCCGCGATTGGCAAACGAGATGCCGAGGACGCCTCCAAACAGTTACTTGGCGAAGAAATCGAGTGACACACACTACAGTTGTTCGTACTGTTCGTCGAACACTTCGATGGCGGCTTTGAGCGCGCCGACAATAATCGGCCCGATAAACAGCCCCATCACGCCGAACGCCGAGAGGCCCCCGATAACGCCGATAACGATAATCGCGGGACTAATCTCGGCATACCGATCAACGATAACGGGCCGGAGATACTCATCGGAGATGCCGACAATAATCGTTCCGTAGACGAGCAGAAACACCCCACCGAGCGTCTCGCCGATCGAAAGTAGATAGATACCGGCAGGCCCCCAGACGAGGAACGTCCCGATGAATGGCAACAATGCGAGTAAGATCATCACGCCTGTCCACAGCAGTACGTTCGGCAGCCCGACGACGAACAGTCCAACCCCGGCGATCGCCCCCTGAATAATCGCTACCAGCACGTGGCCCAACAGCACTGCCCGGGTTACATCATCGACGCGGTCGTACAGTTTCGTCTGAACCGAATCGGGCAGTGGGGTCGCACTCCGAATCCAGGCCATCAGCCGGTCGCCGTCTCGCAGCACATAAAATAGGACGAATACAGCCAACCCGAGGCCGATTGTCGCGTTCGTCAACATCCCGATCACGTCGGGGGCGGTGCCGACCACTAGTTCGGCGAGCCCCTCGAGTCGAATCGCGATTTCGGTCGCCAGATCGACTTCTTGGCCGAACTGCTCGGCAAGCCACGCTTCGGCTGGCTCGAGCACTTCGACGACATCCCCTGTGGTGAACGCTTGGGCGAACCGGATCGCATCGCCCGCAATCGCGAGAATCAACACTCCAAACGGAATCAACAGTGCGACAGTCGCCCCGACAACCAACAACACCGCCGCTGCCGTCGAGCCGGTTTCGGCCTCGAGTTTCGTCTGGAGTGGCGATAGCACGTACGCAAGCAACAATGCCCCGATTACAAACGGGAGATACGGCTGGACTAACTGAAAGGAGAGATACGACAAGATCGCAATCAACACCAGAAGGACGCCGCGCTGGGCGTTCATTGCTCAGGCTTTGTCCGGCCAGCAAATAAAATCCTTACAAGGGTTTGACTAGATATCTTGGCCGTTGTTGTTCCCGTCCTGATAGACCACGCCTACGGTAGCTCTTCGACCAGTTGCGGCAGACGTTTTCGCCACCACCATCACAAATCGAACCAGAACACGCCTACGGTAGCTCTTCGACCAGTTGCGGCAGACAGCCCTCCTCGGGCTGGAAGTACGAAAAGTGATCTTCGACCTGATCGGTGACATCCACATCAGTGTAGCCAACGGGTGCAGCCTCCGGGTCAGCGATTCCGTGATGGCCGACTGCTCGAGTTCGATCCGAGAGCCGGTAGACCCAACTGAGTACGCGGTCGTTGCCGCTGTGGAAGTTACTCACGGGTGCTTCGAGCGTTTCAATCGTCTCGCCATATCGCCCCTCCAGTTCGACGCTATCGTCTGGAACTGCCCCACCCAGCAACGACACCGATGTGACGACCTCACCTTGGCTGGCGTCGGTGAGTACCTCGAGGGTCTCTACACAGAGCCGCGCGCCCAGCGAGTAGCCAATCAGATGAACGGGCCGACCGTCTTCGTCCGCCCACTCGACAAGCCAGTCGGCCAGCGCGGCGGCGTTGGCGTCGGCCAACTCCTTGGCAGGCTCCCAGTCGACATCCGAATCCCAACTGTAAGCCGCAACGGGGGCTGGTCGCAGCGACTCGAGGCCAACCTGTGTGGTATAGGCCTGGTCGCGGGCCGTAGCGTCGTCCGTGTCGAAGCCGTGGACGAACACGAACAACTCCTCGCTCTCGTCGTCCCACGAGCCTTCGAGTTCCGGACTTGCGTTGCTCGAGTCGGGTGAAACCCGCCCTCGTGTGGTGATTGTTGGGTGCGTTTCGGGTGCGGTTTCGTCACCAAAATCGCCACCAAGCGCGCTTGTGACGTACAGTGCGCCGCCCCCAGCGAGGCCGGCGACGCCACCGCCAGCCAACAGTACGCGACGCCTTGTCAACGTAAGTCGGTCATCCGTCTGCGTATTTTCAGAGATACTCCTGTTACACAGTACCACGTCAAAAGGTCGACGGTTATCCAGTCGGTAGACGGCGTCGACGCCATAGATAGACGGCCCCGGGCACGACGGCGACAAGTGGAATCAGTGAGCCAAGCAGATAGGCCCACCTTCGGGTCGGCCACCCCACAGTTAGCCGACGGCTATCGAGATACATTCCGAGTGGCATCCCGATCCAAGAGCCGAAAAACAGTAGCCCAAAGACGCCGTCGGCCAGCACTGCCGCACCGACAAACGACACACTCCACCCAAGTGTTGCGGCGGCGACGAGTTTGTGCCACACCGTTGATTCGACGGCTCTTAATTGGGGGCTCTTGGCGTTGGCGGCTGTCGACTCATCAGTGTCGGTGGGCTCGAGCGTTGCGGCCGTCTCATCAGGTTTGGTCGTCTCAGCGTCCGTCTGTTCTTCGGGTTCGACAAAATCCAGGTAGGTGACGACGAGATCGAGTGCGTCCTGTTGGTCGATCAACGTCACCAGATCATCTCCGCTGATGAGTTTGACGTTCAGATTGTCGGCGATCTCGCGGGCCTGCTGTGTGTAGGCGTTCGTCGTCACCATCAGCACCTTATCTACGCCCGATTGCTGGTGTTTGAGACTGGCGTACTGCTGGATTTCTGGTGAGCCGACTGTCGTGTTTGGCCCATAGCGTTTGGCCTGGATCAACACCGACTGCTCGTAGGGCGTCGACTTTCGAGCCGTCACGTCGATGCCTTTGTCGGCTGACTCGGACGAGACAGTTGTTTCCCAGCCCATCCGCTCCCACAGGTCGGCAACGAAATACTCGAAGTCGTAGGGATCCATCTGCTGGAGTACCGCTTTGAGCTGTGCCGGGGTCTCGATCGGGCTGCCGTCGGTGGGTATGTTCGGGTTGGATGCCAGGTGGTCTCGACGGTCGCCACTGGTGGTGGCGCTCGACTGTGAGGAACCGTCGTCATTGCCTCTCGAGTCAGCGGCCTCAGAGACTACATCCGCCGTCCGCATCGCTGTCCGAACTGCGCGATACTGCTTTCGAGACAACAGCAGACGGAGGAGTTGTTTCATAGGATCAGTCGGCGTGGCGAACGATATGCACGTCGTACTGGGGGTCTTTTGACAGCGGGCTGCCGACGCTTGTGACCGGACTAGAGATTCGACCGGCGTTTTCGGTGCCGATAAAGATTACCGAAACGTCGAGTTCGGCCGCAACGTGTCGGACGGTTCGAGTTACGTCGTCGAACGCAGTGGCGGTCAACACATCACTGTCGTCAGGGACTTCACACCGAAAGGTCGCCTCGGGGGCGATTTCGTCGACACGCGCTGCGAACTGTTCGCCGAGCGCATCGAGGTCGAACGCTGAGTCGTCATCGATCCAACCACGTTCGACCGCGAACGAGGGATCTTCGGGAATTACCGTTAGTGCGACGACTTGTTCATCCCAGCTATCGCCGAACGTCGCAGCCCGCTTGAGTGCGGTCTCGGCCAGCGGCGAACCGTCGAACGGAGCGAGTACAGTCATACAGTCGGCTTTGGGTGGCCGATATTTATAGCCTACTCACGTCCCCAGTCCTTGAGACCTCTTGGTGTGGGTCGGTGTCCTTAGAGTTCGGCGGCTGCCGAGAGGGTGATCGCAATCGCACGCTCGACGTTGTTTTTGGCTTTTGGAGGCAACTCGTCGTTGCTGTCGGCTCCTTTTTGCGTGCCTTCGACGAGGTTGCCGTCGACCGTACAGATCGCCCCCGCACGCATTCCCTTGCGGCGGGCCAGCGAAAAGACGGCGGCGGCCTCCATTTCGATTGCCAGCAGGTTGGCAGCCTCCCAGTCAGCAACATAGTCTTGGCTTTCAGCATAGTAAGCATCATCAGAGACAATCGGGCCGATGTGAACGTCCTCGTCGTTGGCTTCGGCGGCCTCAACCAACCCACTTAGAACCTCGTAGTCCGGAACCGCAGGGTACATCGCCGACTCATACCGTTTTGTCGTCCCTTCTTCTTTGGCCGCGCCGGTGGCGACGACCATATCGCCGATCTCGATATCCGACTGGAGGCCACCTGTAGTTCCACACCGAATCACCGTCTCGACACCTGCGGCTTCTAACTCTTCGATGGCGATGGCGGCAGACGGACAGCCGATCCCGGTCGAACAGATCGTTAGCTCTCTGCCCTCATAGGTGGCGTTGACCAGTTTGTACTCGCGGTTTTCGGCGACAAATTCAACGTTTTCACACTGCTCGGCGATTCGATCGACGCGACCAGGATCGCCCGGAATAATCGCTAGATCGTAGACATCGCCCGATTCGATCAATAGATGCGGCTGTTTTGCCATACGTGGTCATCCGAACTCGAGGACAAAAACTGCCCGGTGTCTGCCAGTGGCGGCCTCGAGAGAATCTACAGCCACCAGAATCGACCAACCAGTCCCTCTTGAAACTACTGGAATCTGACACGAACGCTGTGCTGAATACACAGCCACAGATGTGATATTTGTGAATACTGCACTCTCAGTCGGCCATGCCCAGTATGTTGTCGACAGTGCCCACCGCCCGATAATAGCGTCCAAGCCCGAGTAATAGAGAATACACCTACTCGAGCCGAAACCCATTTCGCGGAGCTATCTTCTTCCAAGGAGAGAATCCCGTCGTTTACGCCGTTATCAGAA
>LKML01000089.1 GCA_001563795.1 Haloferacaceae archaeon B1-Br10_E2g22
CGCCACCATCCTCAGCTCCGTCGCTGTCGTCTTCGTTGCTACTGAGACAGCCAGCGAGCCCAGCCGCCGCGCCAATACCGATCGTTCCGACCACCCAACGTCTATCGACTGTGTATTTGGATGTCATCGACTAATTGCTAGCCACTAATGTACTAAATATAATATGGTTCAAACGCCGAATAATTGGGCTACCTAAACCCCCAATCTTTTCAAGACACTTTCAGACGTGTCATATAATTTTATTTATCAGAGTGCAGATGGCGCAAAAAATGTTCAGATACGCGCGTTGTATCAGTGTTACTTCAGGGGCCGACCTCGCCTGTAATATCGATCCATACACCAGACCGATTAATCTGGTTGTCAACGTACACCCGGTGATGAATCACACAGACGGAGTTCCGAGCACGCGTCGAACCGTCCTCACAGCAGCCGGGAGCGGCTTGGCAGTCGGGCTGGCAGGCTGTATGAGCGATAGCGACGAACTCCCAGAGCCGGTCAGTCTCGACGACGGCCAGGCCTGCGATCAGTGCGGCATGGTAAACGATCAGCATCCAGGACCGACCGGACAGGTATTTTTCGAAAGCCATCCACCCGATGATGAGCGGCCAGCTTGGTTCTGTAGCGTGATCTGTACCTACACCTATCGCTTCGACCGCGAAAACGAGGGCGAAGAGCCGATTGTGACGTATCTCACCGATTACAGTGACGTCGACTATTCGGTCGACAACGGCGATGAGCCCATGATGTCGGCGCATCTATCGTCCGATGGCTACCGCAATGAGTCCGAGCTGTCGGTTGTCGTCGGTAGCGACGTCTACGGGGCGATGGGGCCGGAACTCATCCCCTTCAGTAACGCCAACGATGCCGAGGAGTTCGCCAACGAATACGGCGGCGAGGTGCGTTCGGCAAGCGATGTCGACCAAGAGCTCTCCGACTCTGTGAGGTCGTTTTAGATCGTCGGCCTCACCCAATCAAATTGTTACTCCGAAAAACGGCGGTGCGACACAGCTTACCGCCGCCACCGCGTCGAAGCTCCATTTTCTCGCTCATTCATCCAGTCCATCCCATGGTTCGTCCGAGGTCTCATGCCATTCCTCTGCTAACTCCTCTGTACTCTCTGAAGCGTCGCGGTACGCAGCGGCCAACTCATCCTCATCGGGGCGATCAGATTCGACGTCGACGACGGCAACGGTTACGCGTTTATTTGGGTACTCCGTTCCGAGATAGATCCGACCCCGGTCGTCGGTCTTGCTTGTTCGGAGGTGTTGAGCATCCACTTTGATCATGTTTTGCTGGATGGATGCCATAACTGAATAAAAATTACCCACTATTACCCACGTGTGATGTTTTAGAAATTCTATAAAGCACCTCAAGATCAAACCTCGAGGCACTAGGTCTGGTTCTTTGTAGAGTCGACTGTGCGCCTGCTGACAGACACCTGCCCCTCACACCGATGTCGAATAACGTTAGTTTCGTGATACTGTCGCGGGAAAGCACCTTTATTCAGGCGGTCGAACGTGTAGCTATGAACGGCGACCAGCTCGACGAAGTCGACAAGGCGATCTTGCATGCACTCCAAGAAGACGCACGGAACATGTCTTCGGGAGACATCGCTGAGCGAACGAAGACCTCGGATAGTACGGTCCGGAAGCGAATCCAGCGGCTCGAATCTGAGGGCGTCATCAAGGGGTACACTGCCGAGGTCAACTATCAACAGTCAGGGTATCCACTCCGGATGTTGCTGTTCTGTACAGCTCCAATCTCCGAGCGCGGCGAAATGGTCGCGAAAGCACTCGATATCGACGGCGTCGTGTCGGTCCAGGAGCTGGTCACCGGCGAGCAGAACCTCCTTGTCACGGCTGTTGGCGAGTCTGACAGCGACATCACGCCGGTTGCACAGGAGCTGATCGATATGGGACTAACCGTTGCCGACGAGGTACTGGTCCGGAGCCACAAGACGACTCCGTTTGGCAAATTCAACGGCAACTAAGCGAGTTATACAACCACGCGCTTGATGTCAAGGGCGGTCGCCCGCCGAACTACGGCCCGTATCGGATCTGCAGTGCCGGCGAGATTGTCCGAATCCCCATCCAGCACAATCAGTGCCGCCCGTCGCCCCGGCTCGATCACGCCACAATCGAGGCCAGCAATCTCAGCGCCTGCGACCGTCGCCATCCGCAGAACCTCCTTCGCATTTAGGTCGAACGTTTTGGCCGTATACGCCATCTCCCGAAACATCGACGGCTCGTTGAGCATCACGTTGTCCGTCCCAAGGGCGACGGTCGTGTGATCCAGCAGTTCACGAATCGGTGGTCGACCGACCCGCAGCACGTTGTTGGCGCGCGGACAGACCGCGATGGGAACCGACTGATCCTCGACGCGGCTGAGGTGGTCGGCCTCGGCGTGAACCATATGGACGAGCAGCTCTGGCTCCAGATCAAGGGCAGGATGGATGTCGGTCGCATCGGGTTCGCCGGCATGGATTGCAAACGGTGCACCGGCCTCGAGGATCGCCGCGCGCTCGGCGGTAAAGTCGGCGTCGTTGGCGCCGCTCGCGCCGTAGCCGTCGGCAATATCCAGGACTGCGGGGTCGTCGCTGCCGAAAATGAAGGCGTCGACATCCTCTCCGGCTTCGGCCTCGCGGAGCGCGCGGGCACCGTTGATTCCAAATTCGCGGAAGTCGAGGAAGGCCACAGTTCCGGTCTGGGCCATGAACCGGATCGTTCGCCGCATTGCCGTGACGAGTTCCTCGTGACTTGCGTCGGCCAGTCGACGGTGTTTGTGACTGTTGGGTGGGGCGACTGCCTCGTCGAGCGAGAAGCCGACAGCCGACTCTTTGGCGACCGAATCGCCGATATGGGTGTGGACGTTGACGAACGCAGGGATGATAATATCGGTCGAGGCGGTCTCAGCGTCCTCGATGGCCTCGATTCGATTCCCGCTGGTTACGATGCGACCACGTCTCGGCGTCAGCGACTCGCCGGCGATGATCGTTCCCTCGAAAGTAGTCATTGCGGTATCTCACCATCCAATCACAATATGGTTTTCTAAACGCCTATTTCGAACAGATCGGTAACATTATGCGGCTCACAAAGAACTGTCGACCGACCAATGGTGACGAAGACGTCCAGCGAGACGGATCGAGACGATGACTGACGACGGTCTCGACAGCCTCGTCGAAGGGCTACAAAAACAAATCAACGCGTCATCCGAGAGTAGTAAACCGACCACAACATCAGCAACTGCACTCATCGTTTCGTGTTCGATGGCGCAGTGTCGACACGAGCCGTTGCTGTGGCCAATCGAGCCGTCGTGGCAAACGTCTGCGGTCAAAACGCTGGGATCCCAAACGTGGGAGTCTCGCAACGGCCAACAGGTGGTCGACGAAACACTGACACATCTCACTGCAACACAAGATGTGCAAGCAGTGGTTGTCATCGGGCATACGGCGTGTCGCGTTGTTGCTGACGCCTACAAGCGAGTGGTTGTCCCAACGGAGCCACAACCGGGATGCAAATCCCGACTCAATTCACTGGTGTCGCTCGTTGAGGAAGCCATCGAGTCCAACGTCGTCGACGAGTCACTGTCGGTTCGGCAGGCATGCCCTCGCCTCGTCGAGTACAGCATCGTTCGACAGGTCGAGTTTTTGACCGACCAGTTCCCGCCAACGGTGACTGTTGTCGGTTACGTCTACGATCAAAGCGGTGTGTATGGCAGTTTTCCCGACAAGCAGTATCTCGTCACTGTCGACGGCGAGACGACTGACCTTGACAGCCGAGTTCGCGACAACGAACAGATCTCAGTCGGGAGTCTGTTGAGCTGAACCGACGATTTGTTCCCCCAGCTGGAGTATCTTCGGTGTTCGACTCTCTGTGTATGATGAATGAAACCATAATGTTCTATAATGCGAGTTTGACGAACGATTTGATCGTATAGAAGATTTTAATACACAGTTTGTTCGTAGTAATGGGCAGAGACGACCGGCTGCGGTCATAGGCGGCTGTGAGGAGCTGCCGAATGCAGTAGTCGCTCACAATGGACAAATCAATGACACAACAGGATCAGTTGACGACAGTTGGACAGCTCCCGGAGATCACTCACGCAACGCCGTCGCTGCCGGCAGCGTTGACACGACTCGTCTGGCTGCTGTGTCTCGCCAGCCTCGGTGTGCTCGCTGCCCGCGGCTGGATCGACACCGTCTGGACGCTGGGTGGCGTGGTCACTATCGACGGCCTGACGGTCGTGATGTGGACGGTTGTCACCTTTTTCAGCGGAATCGTCCACAGCTACTCGCGCCGGTATATGGCCGGGCAGCGACACATCAATCGCTTTTTTGCCGCCGTCTTCGGCTTTACGCTGGCCGTGATGGTTGTGGTCGCCGCTGACCATCTCGCGCTGTTCGCACTCGCGTGGGTGGCGATGGGACTGATGATGGCCGAGCTGATCGGCCATCTCAAAGGCTGGCCACAGGCTGAGGCCGCTGCCGCAGTTTCCCGCCGATACTTCCTCGCGAGCGGTGGACTGGTCACGCTCGCCCTCAGCGCACTCTGGTGGGCAACTGGAGCAACCACGATCTCGGGTATCGTTGCGGCAGCCGAGACCGTCCCCTCGGCAGTCTGGTTGGTCGCTGTGAGCGCGCTGCTGTTGGCGGCGATGATCCAGTCGGCGTTGGTGCCGTTCCACACCTGGCTGTTGGCTTCGATGACAGCGCCAACGCCCGCCTCGGCTCTGATGCACGCCGGCTTCGTCAACGCCGGCGGCATTCTGTTGGTCCGGTTTGCGCCCGTTATCTCGGTTGATCCCCGATTCATGCAGGTGATTTTGGTCGTCGGTGCATTCAGCGCCCTGATGGGCAAACTCCTGAAATCCGTCCAAAGCGACATCAAAGCCCAACTTGGCTGCTCGACGGTTGGCCAGATGGGCTTTATGATCATGCAGGTCGGCTTGGGCTATTTTGCCGCGGCGATTGCCCACCTCATCCTGCACGGCTGTTATAAGGCCTACCAGTTCCTCTCGGCGGGCGACGGTGTCGAACACACCAGTCCGCACGAGGCAAAGCCGAAAACGCGTTCGTTGGGCGCAGTTGGCTTCGTCGTCACCTCGCTGACCGCTGTCGCCGGCGGGATCATGTTTGCGGTGCTCACCGGCAAAGGAGCAGCCATCGATAGTGGCCTGCTGTTGACGCTGCTGGTCGTGTTGACGACGATGCATGCAACCCGCAACGCCATCGCCCAAACCTCGATTTCGGCACGGCTCCGCTACGGCGTGATCCCGGTGCTCTTCTTGCCGGCGATCGTCGTCTATGCGGCCGTCTACATGGCAGTGACGCTGCTGATGGGCGGAACGCTCCCAGCGGCCGCCCCGATCGAGTTGACCCCGACTGTCGGCCTCATCGCTGTGGCCTTCGGTGTTGCCTACGTCGCCATTGAGACCAACGCCTACCAGCGCAACGAGCGACTGTACGTCGCCCTGTTGAACGCAACCCAGCCACCGACTGCGACTACCTTGACCTCCACGGAGGAGTACAATGAGTACTGAAACCCAGATTACCGACTCCGAGACGACGATCGAAGACTGTATCGAGCAGGCAGCAACCAGCGTCGGCGCGGCGTGGCCGCTCCACTCGTTTGTGACAGCCAACCCGCTTGCCGGCTTCGAGGATCGCCCATTCCACGAGGCGGTCGACGAGGCCGACCGACTGTTCGGTGCCGATGGGTATCCGAGTGCCGACGTGTTCGCCGCCGCCTGGAAGACTGGCCAGATCGACACCGAGATTCTGCAAGTTGAGATCACATCCCACGGCTACCACGAAGATCCCGAAACCCTCCTGGATCAACTCAGGACAGTCGAACAGCAAGCCGACGCGGAGTCGACCGTCTCGCCGGGCAACGATCAGATCGACCACCTGCTGACTAAGTGGTTGGCGGCCTTCCTCGATCAGGGCCAGACCGAGTGGCCGATGCCAAACCGTGAGTCGGGGTTCTACACTGCCTTCCGCACGGTCGCGCGCCACGATACAGCAATCCCGGATCGCTCGGCTATCGCTAGCCTGCCCGAAGAGCCGCTGGCAGCAATCGAGGCGATCCTCGAGGCATATCCGACCGAGCAGTACGAGGACATTTTCGAGGCCCAGTTTGCCTCACTGCCGGGGTGGGTTGGATTCATCAAACAGCAGGCCGAAAACGGCGGCGACTGGCAGTCTGCGTACCCGATTACGCTTGCGGACTATCTCGCCGTTCGACTGGCGCTCGCCGAGCAGTTTGCCGAGTCGCTGGCCCCGTCGACGGCCGAAAAATCAGACGCAATCGAAGACAAACGCGTCCCGCTGGCCGAAGTCTGGCTGAGCGCGTGGGAACAGAGCTACCGCGAGGAACTGGTCGCAGCCGTTTCGAATGCAAGTGCCTCGCTTGCGGAGGGCAACGATAGCGACGACCTCGAGCGTCCGGATGCCCAACTTGTGTTCTGTATCGATACCCGCTCAGAGATCATCCGCCGCCACATCGAGTCGACCGGCAACTACGAGACCCACGGCTACGCTGGCTTCTTCGGAGTTCCGATGCGCTACAAGGCCTACGAGTCTGATGTGACAGTCGACGCCTGCCCACCCATCGTTGAGCCGACCCACCGTGTTGCCGACCGTCCGAGCTGCGATCATGATCACGAGCATAGTCATGCCCACGAGCACAGCCACGAACACAAACAGGCCACCCACGACCGCTGGAGTGACGCACTGGAAGGTGCCACAAAGGTAGTAAAAAAGCTCAAATCAAACGCCGCGACCGCCTTCAGTTTCGTCGAAACCGCTGGCGCGGGGTACGGAGCTGCCCTTACGGCCCGTACGCTGATGCCGGGACGCGTTGCTGACCTGCTTTCGGCCGCCGACAAGCGTGTGCCCGCCAACCACGAGTTCTGCGAGCCCTCGGTCGACTACAATCCGGATTCGATCAACGAACTCCGCGAAGGCTTTTTTTTCGAGGAAAAAGTCGAGTTCGCCCAGACGGCATTCGAGCTGATGGGTATCAAGGATTTCGGGCGTCTCTTTGTGTTTACCGGCCACGGCAGCCACACCTCGAACAACCCCTTTGAGTCCAGTCTCGACTGTGGAGCCTGTGCCGGCAACCACGGCGGGCCAAACGCCCGCGTACTCGCCGCAATCTGCAACGAGGAGGCAGTCAAAGACGAACTCCGCGCCGAGGGATACGACATCCCGGAAGATACCGTCTTCGTCGCCGCCAAACACAACACGACAACCGATGAAATCTCGCTGTACACCACCTCCGTCCCCGCAAGCCACGCCGAAGACATCGAGCGTCTCGAAGATGACCTCGAAACAGCCCGCGAGGGGTCGGCTGCTGAACGCGCCGCCTCGATGGGAGCCGGCAACGACGCAGCCGACACCAAACGCCGCGCGGCTGACTGGGCTGAAACCCGCCCCGAGTGGGGGCTGGCTGGGAACGCTGCGTTCGTCATCGGGCCGCGTGAACTCACCGCCGGCTATGATCTCGACGGCCGCTCGTTTCTGCACTCCTACGATTGGTCTACCGATCCAACCGGTGAGTCGTTGGCGGCGATCATCGCAGGGCCGATGGTTGTCACCCAGTGGATCAATACCCAATACTACTTTGCGACCGTTGATACCGCCGCCTTCGGCAGTGGCTCGAAGATCACGCACAACCCGGTCGGCAACATCGGCGTCTATCAGGGCAACGGCGGCGACATCCTGACCGGCCTGCCGCTACAGTCAGTGAAGGCAGCTGACGACGAGCCGTACCACCAGCCGCTCCGTCTTTCGACAGTGATTCACGCCCCATGCGAGCGTGTGATGGATATTCTCTCCGAGAACGAAACGGTCAGACAGCTGCTCGACAACGACTGGCTCTCGCTGACCGTCGTCGATCCCACCAAAGACCACCGCGTGTTCGACTACGCCGGCGAGCTGAGCTGGAGGCCACTCGACGAGACCGAACCACAGCTCGAAAGCGAGTCGACACCAACGGTTTCCGCGGTCGCTGACGACTGAGCTGGCGATTCGGATTCCTACGAGCTCGAAAACAGCACTGTCTCGCCGATCTCGTCGGCCTGCAGCGCTCGGCAGTCGCATCCGGCTCGTGGACGAATATCAAGATCTCGTTGAGTTTGCACTCGGTAACAGAGATCTCGATGCAGCCCGACTTTCGCCCAGACTGTTGTTCGTATTCGAGGATATCAGCTTGCTGTGGTTGTGCTGGTGTCACTGGGCTTGACCTCGATCCCGCCGCTGTTGTACGGATACAGCATCATAATAACACTGGCGAGTGGTCAGCATTCGTACTTCCGATAATCAAACCTGCTATGAGTTTTCAGCTTGCGTTGCAGAGGACCTCAACAGTAAAATTGTGCGCGGTTTACTGAATAATTCGGTTACTCGTATGGCAAATTTATCTATCATCGGGTTTATACACGGTCGATTATTGCTATAATTTATGCCGTCAATTGAACTCACACCGAGTCAGAAGTCAATACTTAGCGCACTCACAAACCTCTACGGTCAGGCAGAAGACACTGTTAAAGGCGAACACATCGCCGAGGAAGTGAATCGCAACCCTGGAACGATCCGCAACCAGATGCAGAGCCTGAAGGCCCTCCAGTTGGTTGAGGGTGTTCCCGGCCCAAAAGGCGGTTATAAACCGACTGCCAACGCCTACGAAGCACTCGACATCGACCGGATGGACGAAGCTGCCGCAGTGCCGCTGGTCCATAATGACGAAGTGGTCGACAATGCCAACGTTGAGACGATTGATCTTTCGAGCGTTCACCATCCGGAACTCTGCCGCGCCGAGATCCACCTACAGGGATCAGTGCGCGATTTCCACGAAGGCGACGAGATCATCGTCGGCCCGACGCCGCTGTCAAAACTCCGAATCACAGGGACGCTAGATGCCAGAGACGACTCTAACAATATCCTCATCTTGCAAATTGACGACATGCTCGCACCTGCTGAAGAGCCAGCACATTAATTTATATAATGTAATACCCGGTGCTACACAAAACTTCCAATGAATCAGTATCCAGTTGGGACAGCCATTGGATAATATATGGAAACTGGTCGATTCACTGGCTTATCGACTCAGATGAGATGTATCTGCAAAACTGTGAGTACTATTTGTACTCGTTGAGATCTTCAAACGTCAATTAATAATAGACCGAATGATTAGTAATCAGCAATGATTGAATTTCTCTTTGACAATCCGTTCTTAGGGACTCTCGTTGTTCTTTTGTGGATCTCGTTGATCTTGTATGCGTTTTCGGCCTTCTGGTGGCTCTTTGAGGTGTTTGGCCTCTCGTGGGGATGGAAGGGTTCACAGAATACGGATCGATGGGAATCCGAAGACATTCAGGTGCGTATTCTTACGATTGGAGCCGAAAACGTGGTCCAAGCGACGGTCAATTCTGTGCCAGACAGCATCAGTGATATTCAGGTGATCGTTGAAAAAGATATCACGATTACGGGGGCTGAGGTCCATGTTGTCCCAGAAGTGTTTGAATGTACAGCGACTAACAAAGGACGAGCTGTCGAATGGGCTCGTCAGAACGTCCCTTGTAATCGTGAGTACGTGTTGTATCTCGACGAAGATACACTCATGACTGGCTTTGAGGGCATTCCTGACGCAGATATCGTGCAGTTCACCGAAAAGCCGATCTATACCGGCTCTCGGCTTGCTTACTTGTGCGAAGTATTTCGTGTCGGCTACCAGTTCGAACAACTCGGCTTTCATCGACTCCGGTATCCTCTCTATGCGTGGGGTGGTGGCGTTGCTATTCGTCACGAGATAGAAGATGAAATCACGTGGGACGTTTCAACGATCACTGAGGA
>LKML01000090.1 GCA_001563795.1 Haloferacaceae archaeon B1-Br10_E2g22
CCTGGGCAGTAAAGACGCCGGGTGAAGAACCGAACTCGTCTTCGAACAGCTCGTCGAACGTATCGCGGCCCGGCCCGTCAGCGGCCGGGGCGGTTCCGATGACGTTCGACATCTCGTTGTCGACATCCCCTGGCAGAGAGTTGTCCTGCATGCCGTCGGCGACCATGATCACGACATCGTCGGCATCGAAGTTCGAATAGAAATCCCGGAAAATCTGTTCGCCGCTGTCGGGGTAGCCGACAATGTAGAGCAGTTCGGGGTCGTCAGCGAGCACCGATTGCAGGGCCGAATCGTACGACGGCTGTTCGGCCTCGAACGCCTCCTGTTCGAACACTTCGCCGCCGAGTCCCTCGAACTCCGCGACGAACGCGTCGTTGAGTCCCTGTCCGTAATCGTTGTTCAGATAGAACGTCGAGGCAGTCTCTAAGCCACGGTCTTCGTAGGCGATTTGGGCTGCCGGAACTGCCTGCAGTGCGTCGCTCGGACACGTCCGCAGCAAGTACTCGCCGGCCATATCCGTGATGGCTGGTGAGGTGCTCGCCGGCGAGATGCCGACGACCTCCTCGGGGAAAAAGACGTCTTCGGCAACCGCAATCGTCACCCCTGATGAGGCCGCGCCGGTCACCGATGGGAAGCCAGCATCGACCAGTGCTTGGGCACGCTCGATTCCAACGTTCGGATCGGTTTCTGTGTCTTCGCGGCGGATCTCGATTTCGTACTCAACGCCTTCGTCCTCGAGTTGGATTCCGGGCAACGCGCCCGCATTCTGGATTGGCTCGCCGAGATTCCCCAGATCACCGGTTGCTGGCTGGAGGACGCCAACTCGGGCGTCCCAGTCAGTTGCTTCGCCTGTACAGCCCGCCAGTGCCGTGGCAACACCTGCCACACCGATGGTTTTTAACGTCGTTCGCCGAGTGATCTCATATGACATACCTACCGTATCATGAGTGTCATATTATATATTGTTTGTCTCTGTATCCGGTCGTCTGTGATTGTGATGCCCGGAATATCAAATAGATCAAAATGGTAAGATGCGGTGTATGAGCCGTTGATTCTGCTGTATTTGAACAATTGTTCCTGATTATCGTATACTACATCATACAAATATCGCAACTGTGTAACTACTGTTTAGTGTGTCTCGCGGCTCAGTACGGTTGGAAATGTACTACAAACTCACCCAACCCGTCGACGACTTCGAGGCCGGAACCGTATTTAAACGAATCAGCCGCTACGGCGACGACCACATCGAAGCCTGCAAACTCGAGCCACTCGGCGGTGGTGGGCTGCCGGCCAAACGGCTTCGACTCACCGCCGAAGAACTCGAGGAGCTGTTCGTCGAGACCGACGCGCCGGCGGCCTAGTGCTACCAGTCGGCAAACGACCCCTCGATGAGGGTTGCTGTTTGTGTTTGGATATACTCACGTTGAGTCGATTCAATCGCCTCAGCAAGCGATGCGCCACGCTCTGTGTGCTTGCTGAGGCGCTGGCGTTTCCATTCGGCAGGTGTTAGCTGGTTTTCGATTCGCCACTGCAGCGGCTGGAGATACCGATCGACAGCCGCCCGATCGAGGCCGACCGCCCGAAGACCTTCCGCAGCGTGTTCCAAGAGGTCAGTCACCGCAATCTCGAGGTCGTGTGTTTCCGAGCCATCGGCGGAAATCCAGGTGATGTCGGCGTCGATCCCCTCGCGCATTGCTGCATAGAAGTTCTCGCGGGCCGCATCCCACGGAAGATCAAAAACCGGATGTTCCGTGCGCGTCAACCCTTCCATCGCTCCCGCAAAGGCGACCGCGAGTGCCATCGAATCGCGCACGGTTGGCTGGGCTGGAAGCGGCCGAAACTCGATTCTGGCGTTGGCCTGCGAACGTGTCGGCCCATCGAACACCGGTCGAACCCATCGCCAGTAGGTCCCGTGTTTGCGCCGAAGCGTCGCGAAATTATCGTGGAACCGGTCGGCGCGATCGACGCCCATCGGCACCATTGTCTCGTCGTCGACAACGCGCTGGACGGCCCGTTCGATAGAATCCATCTCCTCGGGGAACCGCACTTTGTCGGTCTCAGTGACGCCGTTGAGCACCGACTCGAAGACAGAAATTCGGTTTTCGTGCCATGCGTTCTCGAGCAGCCACTCAGCGGTGACAGCTTCCTCATACAGATCCGGTGGGAAAAACGGGGCGTTGACCCCGATTGCCAAAAGCGGGCCGGCAACGCGGAGCGCATACCGGAAACACCGGGGGAGATCCATCGCCTGTTGGACCTGGTAGTGGGGCTGAATCGAGGTAATCAAGCTTTCGGGCATCACCGTCTCTGCAGCAAAATCGACACCCGGCGCATTGACGTCGAACGACCCCGAGCCACTGTTGGCCATTGCGTGATACCGTGTGGCGTTGCTCATGTTGGTCGCGATCCGCACGCCGTCGTCTTCGATGTTATCGGAGAGATACCCACGCGCGGTCTCCCCTGTCGGTGGGATCGTCCACAGTCCGTCGCTGACCAGCCGGAGGCCTTCGGCCTGGCTACAGTCGAGTGCCGCATCAAGCCGGCTTCGGACTTCGGATTCGATGGCAGCGATGCCGTGTCTGTTGAATGGCTGGGGGCTGGCAGTCATCTCGGCGTTATGGAGGCCGAGTTCCTTCTCAAAGCCGATCAACTCGAGCAGTCGGCGGGGTACTCGAGCGAGCGCGAACTCGTTTTCTTTGGCGGTATGCCAGCGATCCTCGGAGACCGCATAGAACTCGTATTCAAGTCCGAGAATGGACTGGTGGTTATCGAAGGTACCGCTGCTGAGTTCCGACAGTACGAAGTCAGCATCGGCTGCCGCCTCTGTTTGGTATGTCTCCGTATCGACCGCAAGCACGTCTCTGACCGACGCCGCCAACTCCGATTCTGTCATCAGTTAGCCCTACTCTTTGTTCGAGGAACTTGAACCCACCTCTGTGGAGTTCTTGGCCGTCGAAGCCCGAGTTATCGGTGTTTCCAATCCAGTGTGATCGTCACCGTCTCTCGGTTAGTTCGGATCAACGAGGAAATCCAACCGTCGCCGACATATAGCTCAGGGTATGCGCTTCGGTTTCCGCGATTCATTGCAGTCCGATCCGAAAAATCGCCAGCCGACGCTGAAACACTTACTCGGATCGAGCGACTCGCCGACGAACAGTAGCTCTGATTAGGAGCGTGTCTGTGGTGGTTTGTCGTCTTCAGTGGGTTGTTCGACGCCTGTAATCTCGATTCGCGTGCCAATGTTGCTGTCTGCGAGACTCACATGCCAGCCATGGGCCTCGGCGATTTCAGATACGATATACAGTCCGAGTCCAGTTCCCTCAGGAGTCGACGAAAAGCCGCGTTCGAAGATCTGCTTGCGGTGGGCCGGTGGGATTCCTGGGCCGTTGTCGGCCACAAAAAACCCATCCTCGAGTGCGCCGACAGCGATTGTGACAGTCGAACCAGCATGTTCTGCGCTGTTGTCGGGGTTTTGCCGGCTATCTGCGGAGCTGTGTTCCACACTGTTCCGAAACAGGTTTTCGAACAACTGCTGGAGCCGACTCTTGTCGGCGACAACGACCTGGTCGGTCTCGACAGTGAGATGGGCACTCTCAGCCGAGATGCTTTTCCAACACTCCGTGGCCAACTGTCCGACGTCGACGGTTTCTGTGGCGTCGATTGCTTGTCCGGCCCGTGCCAACAACAGCAGATCATCGATGAGCTGGTTCATTCGCTCGAGTGCGCGCTGTGATCGCTCGAAATGAACCGCCTGGCCGGTTTCTTCGGCCAACTCGAGAGAGCCAGCCAACACATTGAGTGGATTCCGAAGGTCGTGGCTCACGATGCTGGCAAACTCCTCGAGTTGCTGGTTGTGTGCGGTAAGCGCTACTTCGGCGTTGCGTGTCGCCGTAATATCGACGACAACACAGATCACCCGATCGACTGTCCCCTCGCGGTCTGTCAACGGCGAGGCATTGATCGAGAGCCACCGGTCGGTGCCGTCCTCGAGACGAATGCCGTGTTCATAGCCAAACACTGGCTTGGCACTGCGTTTGACCCTCGAAAACGGAAGCTCGTCGCTGGGTATCGGGGCGCCCTCGTCGTCATGAATCTCCCAGTTGGGGTCGTCGTAGGTTCGGTCGGTGAGTGCAGACCCAGAAAGCCCGAGGACGACCTCGCCGTGGCTGTTAGCGCGGGTAATCTCGCCGGCGCTGTTGAGCAAGACGATGCCGGTCGGGTTGGTCTCGAACAGTCTATCCAGCAGCTGCCGTTCGAGTTCCAACTCGGTTTCGCGCTGCTTTCGCGCCGTGATATCGACGTAGTGTTCGATCCGACCACCTTTGTAAGGGCCGCTCGTAATCGGGTAGCTCCAGTGTTCGAGCCAGCGGTCTTGTCGGTCGCCGTCGGCTGTGACGTGACACTCAAAGCGCTCGACGGAGGTGTTGTCGTCGTAGGTGGCGATCACTCGCTCGGCGAACCGATCCGGATCCGCGAAGATCTGTTTGATTCGCCCGTCTATCAGCGTTCGTTTATCCCGCCCGATAATCTCGCTGTCGACGCCGAAGTAGCGTTTGATGCTGTCGTTGATCCAGACGACCGAAAACTCTGCATCCAGCACGAACGTGCCGATATATGAGACGCCCAGGACGTCTTCGACGAGCGACTGGTAGTCGGCTTTGCTTGTTGCGGGCTCGCTTTGTGTTGGCGGTCGGCTGCTGGGGGCTGACTGCTGGCTACGACTGGCCGCAATGGCGTTTTCGAGTCGGTTGGCGAGCAGTTGACCGCTGGATTCGTCGAGCGGTGGGATCACACAGTCGGTGACACCAGCACGGATGGCCGCCGGAACTGTCGTCTCCTCATCGTCGTTTACAACGAGAAACACTGCCAGATGCGGCGAGTGGTCTCGAAGCTGTCTAACCCACTCGAGACCGTTGTGTTCTCGGTGGGCCGGCTCACAGACGACACACTCGAGCGGCTGGGTGTCGAGAAGTTCTTTGGCCTCCTCGATGGTTTCTGCTGTCAGGACTGAGACAGTATCAAATAGCTGCCGAATATGAGCCGCCGAAAGGGTAGATGAAGATGTTACAGACCCAATACGCAGTATTTTTGTCTCTCTACCCATAGCTTCGGTATGCGTGCTGAGAGCATAGCTATTTTGATTAGTTTTGTTTTGTTACATACTGTCCGCAGGGCTACGGCCGTCACAATCCGTGGCGGAACACCGAAGCCACTGGCTCTATGAGTACTGCTATGGCCTGGCAGATCATGCCGTCGTACGATTCGTACCCTAAAGCACGCGAGGCGTTTCGTTGGCAGTTGCCTTCGTCGTACAATCCTGCTGTCGATTTCCTTCGCAAACACGACCCTGGTCGTCCGGCGATCCGCTACGAGAAGCCCGATGGTTCAGTCTCAACGCACAGCTATGGCGATCTCGAGACCCGTTCCGACCAACTGGCCGCCGGCTTCCGCGAGTTGGGTATCGAGGCCGGCGACCGGATTGCGGTTGTCGTTCCGCAAAAGCCGGCCAACCCGATTTCGCATCTCGCCGCCTGGAAACTCGGGGCGATTACGGTGCCGCTGACCGTTCTCTTTGGGCCCGATGGGCTGGCGTACCGACTTACCGACAGCGAGGCTCGAGCAGTCGTGGTCGATCCATCGGTTCGCGAAACAATAGACGATATTCGCGGCCAGACGGCACTCGAGTCTGTAATCGAACTCGGCGAGCATGTCTCTGGAGACGCCTACGCCTTCGAGCGGCTCATCGAAACCCACGACCCAGGAATCGAACCCTACGATGCGACGCCCGAAACCTCGAGTGCGATTATGTACACCAGTGGCTCGACCGGCCCGCCGAAAGGCGTCCTCCACAGCCATGCGCTGTGGCTCGGGCGTGCGGCAGCGGCCTACACTTACTTCGAACAGTCACTCGAGGAGGCCACACTCTGGACGCCTGCCGACTGGGCCTGGGGTGCAGCACTCGGCGGAACGCTGTTTGCGGGGTTGCATTACGGTTCGACGGTCGTCGCCTGGCCACGCGAGGGGTTCGACCCCGAGACCGTCTTCGAATTCATGGCCCGACACGACGTTACACACTCGTTTCTGCCGCCGACCGCACTCCGGATGCTGATGAGCCGTGATGACCCCACAGACCGGTTTGATCTCAACCTCGAGACGCTTGCAGCCGCTGGTGAACCACTCACTCCCGAGATTTTACAGTGGGTTGACGAAACGTTCGAAACGGTCACGCTCAACGAATTCTACGGGCAAACCGAGTTGAACCTCGTTGTCGGCAACAACTCACAGTGGTTTGCGGCCCAACCCGAAAGCATGGGCAAACCGCTGCCGGGCTATGAGCTACGAATTGTCGATCCCGAAAATCCCGATCCGTCTGCACCACTCGCCCGTGGCGAAGCCGGCGAGATCGCAGTCAAACCGGCCGACAGGCGGGTGTTTTTCGATGCCTACTGGGGGTTGGCAAACAAAACCGAACAAAAGCAAATCGACGGGTGGTTTCTGACTGGAGATATCGCTCGCCGCGACAGCGACGGCTATTTGTGGTTCGTCTCTCGAAAAGACGATATCATCCTCACCAGCGGCTACCGGGTGGGCCCAATGGAAATCGAAGGCGTTCTTTTGGAACATCCTGCAGTCGAGCAGGCTGGCGTTGTGGGCGTCCCGGACGACGTTCGTGGCCAAGCAATCAAGGCGTTCGTCCAGCCTACTGCCGGCGTTGATCGGTCGGCCGAACTTACAGATGAACTCACAACGCTCGTCCGCGAGCGACTTGCCGAATACGAGTATCCTCGAGAAATCGAGTTCGTTGAGACGCTACCAACGACGACAACCGGCAAAATACAGCGCCGAGAGCTTCGAGACCGACCGAACTCCTAACGAAGGTTATTCCGGATACAACTCGAGTGTCCGGTCGATCTCATCGGTGCGCCGACACTCCTCGTCGGTCAACTGAAGCTGGTTGGTCTGTAGATTCGCCTCGAGATGCTTATGGCTGCTGGCTTTCGGAATCGTCACCACGTTTCGTTTCGACAACAGCCATGCGAGTGCGACTGCCTGGAGTGTCGTCTCGTGGGTGTCGGTCGTACCCGTCTCGGCAGTGTCTCAGATAGCGACGACCCAAGCTTTGTATCCGTCCTCGTAGCCGTAGACGGCTTGAAACGCCTCGTCAATAAACATCGCCAGCCGGTTGGCATCCGACCGAGCGGTGATCCGGGCGTGAGTTCCTTCGGCTTGCTCGGGGCTTTCGATCTGCTCGATACGGAAGTCTGGATACGAATCGAGAACCGCTTTGAGCCGCTCGAGTTCTCCATCAGTACAGTCGAGGCCAATCGTTGTCCCAGCAAGTTGAATCCACGGCAGGAGTTCGTCATCGGGTTCCGGCGGTAGTTCGTCTGGTTCGATGGTAATGAACTCGCTTTCACGCTTGCGGTGGGCGGCGATCGCTTCAGTAAACAGCTTTCGGCGGTCGCCTGCGGTGGTGGCGTCGAATCTGGTCATACTACCGATAGCGGTTTGTGGCTAAAACGACCTGTGGTTTTGCGGCGGCTACCCTGACAGTAGCGTCGACAGCCGGGCGTTTTCTTTGATTTTGATGCCACCCTCGGAGACGGTGAGCGGAACAGCCCCCAGCGATTGGTCGGCAGTGAGATGGACGGTCGGATGAAACGCCCCACGCGTCCGGACGGCCTGTCGTGTCTGTACGACCAACCGAACGTCCTCGGGCCCAGACAGACTCTCGTTGTACTCGAGTAGATAGACGCCCCCGGGAAGTTCCCACCAGCCGTAGTCGTCTGCTGGGTTGCGTTTTTCAGTCTCGAGAGCGTCCGTTTCGGCGGCCTCGAGTTCGCCACCGCCGAAATCGACCCGGCCCGGTTCGGTGATACGGTGAATCGATCCGACCGTAAGATCCAATCCGGGTGAGTCTGTTTGTGTCGGTTCGTAGACGAGATTCTCAACGAAGCCAGTCAGCTCCATAACTAGGGATTTGTGACCAGCAGCAAAAAGCCAGGGTGAAACTTCCAATCAGGGGGCACGCGTATCTTCAAGCATTTAACCCTGCCCGCAGAGGAGATGTGTATGAGCAATCGTATTCTGTTGCTTGGCGCGCCCGGAGCAGGCAAAGGAACCCAAAGCAAGCGGCTGGCCGACGCCTACGGCCTCGAGCACATCACGACGGGCGATGCCCTGCGTGCAAACAAGGATATGGAGACCGACTACGGTACTCCACGCGAGTATATGGATGCCGGCGAACTCGTTCCGGACGGACTGGTCAACGAAATCGTTGATGCCGCGCTCGCGGATGCCGACGGCTTTGTTCTCGATGGGTATCCACGAAACCTCTCGCAGGCAGAATACCTCTCCGAGCAGACTGACCTCACCGCTGCGATCTTCCTAGATGTCGGCGAAGACGAACTCGTTCGGCGGCTCACCGGCCGACGCCTAGACCCCGAGACGGGCGAGATCTACCACGTCGAGTTCAACATGCCTGAGGACGAAGCAATCCTCGAGCGACTCGAACAGCGCGACGACGACACCGAAGAAGTCGTCACAGACCGCCTCGAGGTCTACTACGAAAACACCGAACCCGTCATCGAACACTACCGCGAGACAGGCGATCTCATCGAAGTCGACGGCGAGGCTCACCCTGATGAGGTCTTCGAGCGGATCAGTGAGGTTATTGACGAAGACCCAACCGACGCCTAAGCTGCGACCTCGAGAACTGAGCGACCGAGAGTACAACCTTCTTAACTGCTGGTTGCCTACCGGCTTCTAATGAGCAGGATCGAGCGCAAAGTCCGGTCGATGGTTCGGTCGGACGCCGAGATGAAATCGGCGATTCAGACTGTCCTCGACAGCGCAACCGACAACGAGGTCAAATGGACCGATGTTCGAGAGTCGATCACCAGTGGCCAGTGGGGTCGGCTAATCGAGAAAGGCGTCCTTGTAGACGGCGATTCGGGATTCCGTATCGAAGATCCCGAGGCCGTCCGTGAGGGACTAACCGAAGAGAGCCCGCCCGAAGAAATCGAAGGCACCACCTGGACCAAATGGGACAAAGCCGCAGGGCTT
The DNA here is from genome assembly GCA_001563795.1 of Haloferacaceae archaeon B1-Br10_E2g22. Taxonomy (GTDB): domain Archaea; phylum Halobacteriota; class Halobacteria; order Halobacteriales; family Haloferacaceae; genus Halohasta. The sequence continues at coordinate 9,067 of LKML01000090.1, forward strand.
GCAACGTTGCTGATGTTTGCAGGCTACGCGTGGGCTCCGGCCCGCGATCTGATCGGTGGGGCTGTTGATCTCATCTTGGGGCCTGTACTCGGCGTGTTGCCGTTCTATGTCGTGATCATGGTCGTTGCAGTCGCCACAGGGCTGTATTCGACGCTGTTGCGTGTGGCGCTGATGGATATGGACAAAATGGGTCAGTACAAAGACCAGATGCAAGAGCTTAAAGAACGCCGCGAGGAGGCCAAAGCCGACGACGACGACGAAGCCCTCGAGGCGATCCAAGAAGAACAAATGGAGATGATGGGCGACCAACTCGGCATGTTCAAAGAGCAGTTCCGCCCGATGGTCTGGATTATGTTTCTGACCATCCCGGCGTTCCTCTGGATGTTCTGGGCAGTCGGCTACCGCGGTGCGGAAGCCCAGTACAGTCTGGGCAACTTCGTCATCCCGTTTGCCGGCGAGGTGACCTGGAACACTGGCATTCTCGGCCCGATTGAAGTCTGGATTATCTGGTACTTCCTGTGTTCGATGGCGTTCACCCAAATCATCCAGAAAGGCCTCAACATCAGCATGACACCCTCCTCGAGCTAAGCAGCTCTCGTTTTCTCACCGTTTCGGACAGCAGTACCGCCGTTGGCAACCAAAACGATAGTCTTGCGGTCGGCAATCGTATGATAAGTGCCGTCCTCAGCAATCAGCACAGCCGTGTTATCCTCAGCA
>LKML01000025.1 GCA_001563795.1 Haloferacaceae archaeon B1-Br10_E2g22
CAACAGACAAAGAGTCAACAGACAAAGAGCCAACAGACAAAGAACCACAGTCGGATGAGCCAACGGCCGACTGAACGCCGCTGGAGTCGCTATTTCTGTGTCGGTGAGAAACGTTTAGAAACCAGCGGGCTAATGGTCGGCCATGATAACAAGCGACTGGGGCGAGTGGCTCCCAAACGCTGTCGAGGCTGCTGATCCCGAAACCGTCGACATCTGGTATCTGGGCTGTAACGGATTCGTTCTCAAAGCTGCCGAAGGGACGACGCTGTGGATCGACCCTTACGTTGGCGTGGGTGATCCACCACGGACGGTCCGAATGATTCCGATCCCGTTTGATCCGACAGATGTCGGCGCTGAGGCCGTCGATGCCGTTCTCGCAACCCACGAACACACAGACCACACCCACGGCCCCTCCCAAGGTCCGCTGCTCGAGACGGGCGCAGCGTTTTATGCGCCGGACGACAGCCTCGCGGTTGCACTTGAAGACGAACAGTGGCTCGAACAGTACGATATCACAGACTCACAGTTTACCGACGTTACCGAAGGTGACAGCCTCGAGATTGGTGCGTTCGAGATTGATGTCGTCGAAACCTACGATCCGGACTCAACGCACCCCGTCGGCTATGTGATCAAACACGACTCGGGGACGGTTTTCCACGCCGGCGACAGCAAACCTGCCGACAGCTTCAGCGAGATTGGCGAACGCTACGATATCGACATTGGGATTCTGGCGTTCGGAGCGGTCGGCAATATACTGGACAAAGAAACCCGCGAGCCAGTTCGAACGAAGTGGTATGCAACCGAAAACGAGACGATCTACTCCGCGTCGGAACTGCAACTCGAGCGGCTGTTGCCGAGCCACTGGGATATGTGGAAAGGCATGACTGCAGATCCGAAAGTCCTCCAGCATCACGCCCGCTCATATGAGTATCCTCAGCGACTCGAGATCGTCGAAATCGGCGACCGCATTGAGCTATAACGACTGACAAACCGGAGTGTGCCAACAGACGTGTTGGCGGTCGGTTTTTGGCTCTGTTGGCGATAGGTTACCGCTCCGAAGTGTTTATTTGAACGCTCTGGAAAGCGGGAGTATGAACGAACAGCGGCTGGTCGTCGCTGGCTTTGGGCTCGCCGTTGCCGGCGTTGCGGGGTATCTCGCCTACCAGTTTATTGCCGCCTTTACAATTGCGGTGTTTCTGTACTACTCGACGCGCAACTTTTATCAGAAACTCGAGCGGTTCCGGCTGCCGAAACAGCTTCGTGCGCTGGTGACGATCTCGCTGCTCGCCGTCCCGTTTGTGCTGTTGCTCAGTTACACTGTCGTGCTGTTAGTCCTCGAGGCCCGCCAGTTTATTGCAGCCTATCCCATCGCCGAATCGATCCCCGAAAACGTCGCCTGGTTTGACGGTGTCGATGAGCTACCCGAACTAACTGCAACTGGCCTAATCTCGGCCTACCAGACCGGCCAGTTCGATGCGTTCATTGAGTTTGGGTTCGACCATGCGGCGTTCGTCACAAGTCTCGTGACGGGTGTGTTGTTGAATCTGCTTATAGTTACGGTGGTCACGTACTATCTGCTTATTGACGGCCCGACGTTCCACACGTGGCTCTTGCGGTTTGACGACAAAGACCTGGCTCGAGAGTTCTTCGAGGCCGCTGACGAGGAACTCGAGGCTGTACTCTTTGGGAACCTGTTAAATGTGATTTTGATTTCGCTGGTGGCCATTATCGTCTTTATGGGATACAACGTCGTGGCCCCGCCGTCAGTGCGGGTTCCGTATCCTGCATTGGCTGGTGCGCTTACTGGTATTGCGAGTCTAATCCCAGTTGTCGGCATGAAGATTGTCTACGTCCCGCTGGCCGGACTGGCTGCGGTACCGTCGGCGCTGTCTGGTGAGTACGCACTGTTGGGCTACGTTGGTGGGTTTTTGCTGTTGGCTGTCGTGGTCGTCGATACGATTCCGGATCTGATTCTTCGGCCATATCTCAGCGGCAACCGCACGCATGTTGGATTGCTGATGTTGGCCTACATTTTCGGGCCAGTGGTGCTCGGGTTTTATGGGCTGTTTTTCGCGCCGATCGTCCTCGTGTTGGGACTAACGTTTGCCGATACGGCGCTGCCACGGTTGCTTGGTGCGGAACCACCGGATGACACGCCGCCGCCGACACAGCGCAGACTCGATGAGTTTTAAAACCGGTCGTTTTAGCTGAAAGTAGGCGGCAAGCCCCCTTCCTCAAGGAGCGAACGGCGTCAGCCGTGAGCGTGTAGGGTGGGGTCGTTCACACACCACCAACCTGCGGCCTGCTGTCTCGAGTCGGTGTCGCCGAGAGTATCAAATACGAAACCAAGCCCGTATCTTTTAAGATGCTGGTGTGAAACACCCTCTCATGAGCCAGGGGTCAGACAGTAACGAAACCGTAACAGTCTCAAACGACGGAATCACCGTCGAGAAGACTGTTACTGCCGATGAGTTCCCCGTGCCGGCGGTCGTCTTCGTGATTCGTTGCGAGGGCTCGACACCCGCCCACGTTCGATTGACCGATCAGATTCCCGAATCCTTCCCAATGGAGCGCGTCGGGTTCCACCCAGAGTACGAAAGCGACCGGTGGACGGCGTACAAAGACCATCGCGTTGAGTTCGAACGAGAGCTTGCGGCCGGTGAGAAAGTAAAAACAGTCTACGGAATCCGAACCGACGACACGAGTGATCTGTCTTCGTTCCTCACCAAACCCTCTGTCAAAGAGCTTTCACCGAAAGAACAGCAGGAAGCAACCGACATTGAAGGTGTCTTAGGCCCGGACAACAGTCAGATGGTTCGGGATGTGCTGTCTGGCAATCGGTCTTCGCTGCCCGGTGTCGATGACGAACCAGACCCACTCAGTGCAGATGCAACAGACCCGCTTGCGGACGTCTCCGGGGGGTCGCTGGGAACGCCAACCGACGACCTCGAGAATGGTTCCGACGCTGATGGTTCCGAAGCTGAGGCCGAGACTGAAGCCGAAGACGAGGCCATCGAAGATGCTGATGAGGAGATCGAAATTGCCACTGACGACGACCAGACAGAGCCGCCGGCTGATACCGTCGCCGTCAACGAAGGTGAACTCTCGATTGACGAGGAACCTGCCGGCCCCGCAAGCGTTGACGGTGATATTGACGGAGATGCTGACAGTGACGTAGGTACAGATGTAGACAGTGACGCAGATGCCGACGACGCAGACGACAGCGCAGAACACAGCGGTCACGACGAACCAGCTGTCGAGACGCACACAGCCGATGACTCGAGCGAACCGTTAACGGCTACTGATTCAGAATCTGGAATGGACTCCCAAGAGCCACCAGCCACACTACAGGAAGCCAGCGACGACCAACCAGCAATCACAGCAGAGCCGGCCGTCGACAGCGATGCTGGCGGTTCCTCGTCGGTTGTTGCCGTCCAGGGCGGTATTGCTGCGGTGCTGGCGGCGGAACTGCGAAACGACAACGTCTCTGAGGAAGACCGCGCACTCCTCGAAAAGGAACTGGGCTCGGGCGTCCCACGAAGCGTCGAAGTCCGGCTTGATCGTGCCCAATCACAACTCGAGGATCTTTCGGCGTACACCGAGGCGCTCGAGGCATTCATCAACGAAAACGGAACGGCACGAGACATCTTCAACGACCTCCGTGAGGATGTCAACAAGCTGTCCTCAGAGGTCGACGAAATCAGTGTCGAACTCGATTCGGCAGCCGGCGAGCGAGCAGATATCAACGCGGATCTGGCGAGCGTCCGGACAGGCCTCAACGATGTCGAACGCGATGTCGAAACCTTTGATGAGCGTGTCGAGACCGCCGAATCCAAGGTCGAAACGCTCACCGACCGCCTCGAGACGGCCGAAACCACTGCCGAGGATGCCACAGATCGCGTCGAGAAACTCGACAGCAGCGTCTCGCAGCTCTCTCGAGACGTTGAGACGGCGACCGAAACCGCCGGCAGTGCAGAATCCGAGGCCGAAACAGCTGTCTCGACAGCGAATGAGGCGGAAGCGGTCGCCCAAGAGGCCGCTGAGTCTATCGAACGTCTCGATGGAGATCTCGATCATGCCTTTGAGAACATCTCTGATCTCGGCGACTCGCTCGATGAACTTGATGAACAACTCGAGGACATCGAGACGGATCTCGGCGACGTTGATAATGGGCTTTTGGACGTCAACGACGACCTAGATTCGCTTGATGATACGATTCGTTCGACAAAACGACGGCTTCGGTCGGAGATTGACGAACTCAACGAGAGCCTCGAGGCCCTCGAGTCGCTCGAAACAAAAGCCGACGCAGCCGACGTTGATGCACTCTCCGACCGGCTCGAAGAACTCGATGCCGAAATCGATGCCCTCCAGCAGTTCCGCAGTCAACTCAGCAGTGCGTTCGGTGGTGTCGGCGGCGATATCGAACAGTAGGCGTGTGAGGGGCTGCCGTAGCTCGCCGAAAGCGGAATCGGTTTACGAGACGACGCCGACCTGCCGATAATGAGCCGAACGGTTCCGGTGGCGGTGCCAAGAAAGGGACGGCCGCTCGAGGCGGTGCTCGAACGCCTCGCGGCGGTCGCTGACTGCGAAGAGCTTGCAGACAGCGTAAGCTCGACGCTACGGTACGAAAAAGCAATCACCAAAGGCACCGCCGAGCCGAACCACGGCCCTTACGAACGACTGGCCGACTACAGCAATCCTACCGAGCCGACAGCCCCGGAGTACACACTGTTGCGTGATGGTCGTGATGGCTTTCCTCGCCGTGTAGTCTTCGACAGTGCGACCGTCGAGATGGACGGCATCCAACTCCAGTTGATTGGCCGCGAAGAGCCGTTTCGTGCCCTGCGAACCCACGAGTTCGCCCTCGGATTCGACAGTGCGGATTTAGTGCTCGAAGAGGTCGTTGAACTCCAGGCTGCGGGTGTAGGGTCGTTGGCCGAGATCAACCAGCGGATTAACCCGAAAGACACCGACGTGCGCGTTGTGACGGGGCTCGGCGATACGGTCTATCACACGCTGATGGCCAGACCCGAACTGCTCGAGGGCAAAACCCTCAACCGAGCGTTCGTCGGCAGCTACCGTGGGGAGTTGTGTATTTCTCCACGATACGAACGGCTTGTCGAGGCTGTGTTGGGTACTGAAACAACAGCGGGTGTCGAGTTTGTTTATCCGGGTGACGAACCCGAAGAGGAGGCTGCGATCGCTGACTGTGGGCTTGGGGTGTATCTGACGCTTACCGGCTCGACGGCTCGAGAACACGGGCTTATACTCGGCGAACACCTCTTTCCCAGCGAGACCGTCCTGATGGAAAACGAATCCGAAAGCAACCGGACAGTAGACCGGATCAAAGCACTGTTGAGCGAAGCAGTCGAAGAGACCGAACTCAAAGCGACCTGAGGGGTTATCGTTCAGCCACAGAGAGACACTCGACCCAGGCTGGCTTGCTCTCGGGGATGACAATCTGCAGCGGGAGGCCAGCTTCTTCGGGCGGATTTTCTGGAATCGTTGCAAGTGAGTGTCGGCCTGCTGCAGTCAACACCATTGCATCAATAATGTCGTCGCGTGCCACCTGGTTGAAATAATACTCCTCACAGGCGGATACATAACAGTCTTTCCACCCCTCGAGTTCGCCATCGAGGACAGCAAACCTGGCGGCTCGGCCTGTTTGAGTCGATTTCGAAAAGCCGAGCGGATACCCATCGTTGAGTGCTGCAAAACAGCATTCGGGATGGCTTTCGTAGACGTCAACCGCGAGGGAGTTGTTCCGGACGTACGCATCCATTGCGGCGATCTTGTTTGTGATGTTCCAAGCCTGTCGTGAGAGTCCGCTACCGAGGTGTGCTTGTTGGATCTCGCCTGCCCGCTGGTAGCTGGCGTCTTCGGTCTGTTGGCAGTACTCGACAACAGCCCGGCAGGGAGCCGGAAACACCGAGACGCCACGGAGTCCCAGCCGCTGGCGAGCCTGTTGGTCACAAACACGTGGGCCGGCGTTTGTCAGCCCAATCGGAATATCGACGAGCAGTCGGTCGGCCTCCGCGTGGGCCGCAAAAACCGTATCCAGGTCGTCGTACTGTGCGTGGGCGAGCCCGTCCGTTGCAGGGTCGTCCCACACCGCAAACCAACCGCCGGCACAGCCGTCTACGCCAACAACTCGGCCCGTTGGCACACCCTCGAGCCGGCGAGAGTCAGTCAGTCTATCAGTCATTAGTTCGTTCTACAGAACCTCCAGCATACTGTTCGGGTGACATTGCTGTTGTGAGCCACTACAGTATCCGCGAACAGATATACAATCCGGATGCATACTGTCTGTTGTGACGACCAGCGATGGCCCACCTGATGCGTTCGGCTCGCCGTACCGCCTGCTTTCGACCGCCGTTACTCCCCGACCGATCGGTTGGATCAGCACGACAGATCTCACAGGCGTTGATAACCTCGCGCCGTACAGCTTTTTCAACGTTATTGCGGTCGATCCACCAGTCGTGATGTTTGCACCCGTCGGGAGCCGCGATTTAAAAGACACCCCGCAGAACGTTCGGGAAACCGAGCAGTTCGTTGTGAATACGGTCACCCGTGAGTTGGTCGAAGGGATGAACGCCACGAGCAGTATGCTTCCTGCCGGCGAAAGCGAGTTCGACCATGTCGGCCTCGAGCGGGCCGAGTCTGTCGTGGTCGAACCACCGCGGGTTGCGGCCGCAAAAGTCGCCCTCGAATGCACCCTCTATGACTGGCTCGAGGTCGGCAACAGCGTGCTCATTTTAGGGGAGGTCGTCCACGTCCACGCCGACACGTCGGTGCTGACTGACGGCATGGTCGATATCGACAAACTGGACACCGTCGGTCGGCTCGCAGGAAGCAAGTATGCCTCGACCAGCGAGCGATTTTCCCTCGAACGTCCCGACTAACGCGGGTAAGATCCGTTCGGAGTACCTCTAGGTAGGACGATCTCGAGCATCCAGTCTGTCGCCGGGTATCACTTGCTGTATTTTCGGCCGTGTGTTTTTATAGCCTCAGTCGACATTCCGGATATGATACGGGTCTCGGGGCTTCGGAAGACCTATGGGGAGTTTGCGGCTGTCATCGACAGTTCGTTTACCGTCGAGGCGGGCGAGATTTTTGGCGTCGTCGGCCCTAACGGCGCGGGCAAAACGACAACACTCAAAATGATTGCAGGGTTGATCGAACCCTCCGCCGGCAACGCGACAGTTGTGGGATTGGATGCCCAAGACCCATCGATGCGACACCATCTCGGGTTTTTGCCCGAAGAATCGCCGCTGTATGAGGATATGACACCACGGTCGTATCTCCGATTTTTCGGGGATCTGTACGACGTTCCTCGAGCTACTGCTGACAGACGAATCGCTGAAACGCTGGATCGCCTCGAACTCGAGTACAGAGACCGCCGGATCGGAGATATGTCGAAAGGGATGAAACGCAAAGTCGCCATTGCCCGGTCGCTGATCAACGATCCCAATGTGTTGATCTACGACGAACCAGCAAGCGGTCTCGACCCCCTGACGACCAACTCCGTCTTAGAGTTTACCCGCGAACTCCGGGCCGACGACAAGACGGTGATTTTCAGCGCTCATAATCTCTATCACGTCGAAAGCGTCTGTGATCGGGTTATCATCATGAACGAGGGCCGGATTATCGCCCGTGGTGCCGTCGAAGAGATTCGTGCGGAATACGGCGAAACCACCTACCGTGTCTACACTGATATCGAACTGCCCGAAACTGAGACGACGACCGACGGACAACAGTGTGCAGTCGTCGGCTCGATGGATGCGGTCGAATCGCTCCAAAGGGCTGCAGAGGCTGCCGGCGGCTCGGTTATCGACATTCGAACTGACGAACCAAGCCTCGAGGAACTGTTTTTGGATCTCACTGGCCGACAAATGGCCAGCCCGCGGACAGCCGCCGCAACCGTACCAGCCGCTGAGTCATCGCCTACGAGTGGTGAGACAGACACACCGACCACGCCGGAGGGCCCGCAGTGAAACTGCTGGGGCGCTTTCGTCGCATCTGGCGGATTGCACGCTGGGAGGTCAGCCTTGGTTCGACGAGTTTTGATCGCCGGACACTGATGATTGCGGCCGTTTTAGTCGTGCTTGCCGGCAGTATTGTGGGTGCGGCGATGGTCTTTGGACTGGGCGGTCTCTCACCAAATCAGGACATCTATCGGGTTGGCATCGATGCCGACAGCCCCTATCACAACGTCGTCGAAAGCCATTCGGCACTCACTGCACGGCCAGCCGATCCCGAGCTGCTCGAAAGCGGTGACATAGAGCTGCTCGTGAGTCCGGCAGACGACAGCGGAACCGTCTCGCTGATCGCTGCCGAAGACGACGACACCACTGCGGTCGAAGTCGAATCCACTGGCCAATCGAGGCTGTCGGTTGCACACGCACAGTCCGAAAAAGGAAACGCTGCCCTGACTGCTTTCCGGGCGGCTGTCGAGCGCTACAATGACCGACTGATGGCCCTCGAGGAAAATCAGACGGCGGCGTATCCGGTCGGTGTCCAACTCCAGTATCAAAGCCAACAACAGCTTGTCCAGTCTGACGACCAAGAGCTGCCGGACGATGCTGAGAACGATGATGTTGAAGACGATGAGTCTGTAGATTCTGGGGACGACACCGATGAGGATAGCGACGACAGTGCTGATGCCGACCAGGACACTGATGGAGAAGTTGCTGTCGACGACGACCGAGAAGATCCAGTAGTCGCCGACCATGAAGGCTCGTTCGTCGAACAACTGTTTGCCGGCGGTACTGACAGCGGTTCGCCAGCCGAAATTAGCCCGCCGTTTCCGTTTAGCTCGCTGCTGTTAGCGTTCGTCTTTTTGGTGCCGATGAACTTCATTATCCAGGCCTACGGGGGGACGATTCTCAACGAGCGGATCAACCGCCGAGGAGAACTACTGCTTGTTGCGCCACTTACGCGACTCGATATCGTGGCTGGAAAAACACTCCCGTATCTGATCGCCTCGATTGGTGCAATCTCGGCGATCAGCCTCGGCATTGGGGGTGGGATCGTCTCTGTGTTGGCTGTGTTACCGATTGCGTTGGCGTTTTTATCCGCAACGTTCGTGGGGGCAATGTTCGCTCGCTCGTTCAAAGAACTCACTTTTGTGACGGTCACTATCTCGGTGTTTCTGATGAGCTATGCGTTCGTTCCAGCAATCTTTACGAACGTCACACCGATTGCGCTTATTTCACCGCTGACACTGGTGGTCATGGAACTGCAGGGCGATCCCATCGGAGTTGGAGCCTACGTCTTTTCGACAGTTCCGTTCTATCTCAGCTCTGTTATCCTGTTTTTGCTCGGAGTGGGTGTGTACCGCGAGGAGGATATGTTCACCCAAAAGTCGGTTCCGTTGAAGTTCCTCGATGCCTTAGATGCACGACTCCGAGGCCCCAAATCCGTTGCCGTCGTTTCGGGACTGATGATCCCGTTTGTCTTCGTACTCGAGTTGTTAGCGATTGCCGTGCTGTTCGTGTTGCCGATTGAACTGTCGATACCGATTATTCTCGTCGTGATGGCGGCGATCGAAGAGGTAGCCAAAAGCATCCACATCTATGCGGGCTTCGAAAGCGACCGCTTTGGACGGACAACCTCGATGGCGTTACTGTTGGGTGCGATGTCAGGACTCGGCTTTTTTGTTGGCGAGAAGTTTACTGCCATTTCCCAACTCGTCGGGCTGCCGGAGTTGGCCCTCGGCGAGGCCACGCTGACGCCCTCCGGAGTTACCCCAACGGCGACCCTGGGATTGCTGGCAGCACCGCTTGTGTTGCACGTTGTGACCGCAGGAATCTCTGCACTGGGTGCCAAACGTGATCTGCGGTGGTATCTGGTTGCGATGCTGATTGCAACGCTCGTCCATGCGGGCTATAATTTCGGGGTGTTGTACTTCTATGGCTAAATCGCTCGTCGGACGACTCATAGCGTGGCTCGAGAGCCAACGGCTCACGATTGCCACACGTGAGCTTCGGGTGTTGAAACGCGAAAAAACGATTGTCTTGGCGCTGGCGATCCAACTGTTTGTCGCTGCCTTTTCGGGTTTTCTGGTTGTCGGACTTGTCTCGCTGTACGACCCCAGCAGCGTCGAAGGTCTGCAAATCGAAGCGGCTGTCACGGGCGATGCCAGCGAGGAGATGCAGGCGGCTATTGACAACCAGCAGTCGCTCAACGCCACCGTCTATACTGACACTGCAGACGCATACGAGGCGTTCGACGAGGGTCGAGCACAGGCCATCTTCGAGACAGCAGTACGCGAAGACAGAATCGAGGTGACACTCACCGCCCCAGAGGGATCACTGGAGACGACACTCGTTGTTGCCGAGGGCCAACAGGCACTCCGTGCGCTCGAGCGACAACAGCACGCCGAGCGGGCCGCACATCTGTCAGTCCAACCGCTCGAGCTTCCCGAAGACCGCGGCGGCAACCCGTATTTCGACTTTATGTACACAATCCTGTTGCCGCTGCTCGTGTTTCTGCCAGTGTTCATTAGCGGCTCGATTACTGTTGATTCGATCACCGAAGAAATCGACCGTGGAACCCTCGAGTTACTGCGGGTTGCCCCTGTCTCGCTGATAGAGATTCTTGACGGCAAAGCGATTGCAATGATCGGTATTGCACCGATCCAAGCGATGGCGTGGCTTGCGTTGCTCTCGCTAAACGGCGTCGAAATTGCCAACCCGGGGTGGCTCTTTGGGCTAGTCACAGCCAGTGCGGTGATCGTCGTTTCGCTTGCGGTGGCGGTTTCGCTGTTGGCAGCCAATCGCCGGTCGGCCCAACTGCTGTTTTCGGTCGGCGTGCTACTGCTTTTCGTCGCGTTGTCGTTGCTGCCGATCAATCCAGCCAACACGGCCGCACTGTTGGCTATCGACAGCGCGAGCACACTGACGTATCTCGTAGTCAGCAGCTACCTGCTTGCAGCACTTGTCGTGGCGACTGGCGTCCGACAGTTCGTAGGACGTGTCGACGCAAACAGATTGTAACTGAGATGGTTGTATCTCACCATCTATAATTCAAAACGGCCAACAGCGCGCAGTTTGTACGGCTTCGAACAATATACCAGATGTATTATGGTATATTCTGACGTTTTCTCTGACGTATGTCCGAACCGAGGCGAACTGACCAGTCTGCACCGAGATGGAACCACTGGCGGTATCAGCACAACCCATGCTTGATCCAGTAATCGCCGGTCGCGCACAGTTTGCAGTTGCGACGACGATCCACATCGTGTTTGCCTCGCTTTCTATCGGCTTGGGGCCGTTTTTGGTCTACTTCGTCGTCCAAGAGATCCGTACCGGCAAACAGCGGTATATCCGGCTTCGAAAGTTCTTCACGAAGGTGTTTGCAGTTGGCTTTGTGATGGGCACAGTCACCGGCATCCCACTTGGATTTATGTTCGGAACGAACTTCGCGACGTTCTCGACAATGGCCGGCGAGATGATCGGCGGGCCGCTGTCGTTCGAGACGAAAATGGCGTTTTTCCTCGAGGCAGTATTCTTAGGTGTCTTGCTGTTCGGCCGTGAGAAAGTATCGGAGTGGTTCTATGCGCTGTCAGCGTTCTTTGTCGCCGCAGGTGCGTGGTTTTCGGCCTTCTGGATTCTCGTGGTCAACTCCTGGATGCAGACGCCACAAGGGTTCGAACTCGTCGATCGCGGCGGCACGGAAGTCGCCCAGTTGGTCGATCCGCTGGCGGCGTTTTTCAATCCGCGCTTCCCCTGGATGTTCATCCACATGCAGAACGCTGCACTGATTTCGGTGACGTTGTTGGTCGCTGGCATTGCAGCATACTTCGTCTGGCAGAACCGCGACAGTGAAGTGTGGTCGACCGCACTCAAAATCGCCGTCGTGGTGCTGCTCGTAACCTCGATGGCCCAGGTCGTCCACGGTGATCTGTACGGCCGACACGTCGCCGAAACCCAGCCCCAAAAGTTCGCCGCCATGGAGGCTCACTACGAGACCGAACGGGGGGCTGATCTGCACCTTATTGCGATTCCAACTGAACTCGAGGCGATGACTGATCCGCGATCCGAGAACCTCTTTAAGATCTCAATACCGTATTTAGCGTCATTCCTCGCCAGCGGGGGTGATCCGACCGCCGAGGTAACCGGCTTGAACGACTTTGAGTACGAATCGCCACCAGTCGCGCTCGTCTTCTGGTCGTTCCGGGCGATGGTCGCGTTGGGCTTTTGGTTCGTGCTTCTCGGCGCGTGGGGCACCTATCGGCTCTGGAAAGGTGGACTCACCGATGACGACCGCCTGCTGCAGGCACTCATGCTCTCGACACCGCTGGGCTTTGTCGCGCTCAACATGGGGTGGTATGTCACCGAAATCGGCCGCCAGCCCTGGATTATCCAGGACGTACTGACTACGGCCGAAGGCGCAACCATCGACCTCTCATCAGGAGCCGCCACGCTGTCGTTGGTCGGCGTTACCCTCGGCTATGCGGCGGTGATGGCGTTGTTCATCTATATTGTCCGCCGGTACATCCGCGCCGAACGCGAGCGTATGGCTGTCGAGACAACGGAGCCACCGGAGTCCGGCCAGCCGTCCCAGCAGGTGGTGAGTGCAGATGACTAGCCTGTTGTCGCCCGAAGCGTACTTCCATCCGTCCCTGCCGGAGTTCTGGTTCGGCTTCGTCTTTGCCGTCTTCGCACTCTATGTCGTTCTCGACGGCTTCGATTTCGGTATCGGGATTCTGTATGCTGGGGTCGACGACGCCGACAAAGAGACGATGATGGGTGCATTCGGACCAGTCTGGAAGGCAAACGAAGTCTGGCTCGTGTTGTTCGGAACAACGCTGTTTGCGGCGTTTCCGGCCGTCTACTCGAACCTGCTGTCGCGGCACTACCTGCTGATATTCGCGCTGCTTTTAGCACTCGTCATGCGCGGGGTTGGCTCGAAAGTCCGCAAAGAACGATCCGACGATCTGTGGGTCGAAACCTGCGATCGGCTCTTTGTGGCCGGCAGCATCGCCGCACCGTTCCTGTTGGGGATGTTGGTCGCCGGCTGGCTCTTCGGGCTACCGTCGGTCGTTGATATCGCAGCAGTTGCGGTCGGGCTCTCGCTGACCGCCCTCTGTGTCGTCTTCGGTGCGGCGTTCATGGCAATCAAAAGCCGTGGGGCATTACAGGCAAAGATGTACAAACGCGGCCAACAGTCGACGGTCGCCTACGTCGGACTGATTGCGACGAGTCTGGTGTATGCTCTCGTGGTGGCACCAGGCACGGCCCCACCGCCAACCGTTGAATCAGTGGGAACTGCCGCGTTGTTAACCGTTGGCTGTGCGGCCGTCGGACTGGCAGCGATTCGGGGGCGTCGGCCCTACACGTGGTTCGGCTCGGTTGTTGGAATGGGCCTCGTGCTCGTCGGCTTTGTCGCCTGGACGATGTTCCCGGCTGTCGATCCCGCCGTTGAGTTGTCGGTTCGTGACGGTATCGTCGCACCGCTGGCATTGAATCTCAACTCGATCTTTGCGGTGACGCTCATCCCAATTATCTTGGGCTACTTTGGGCTGCTGTATTCGGTATTCAGCGGACCGGTCGAAGAGGGGACGACCTACGGTTAACCTAGCCGTCAGGTCAACACAGCAGTATTGCCGCGCGTTTCGACTACCTCGGCGTTGGCCGCCTCGGCCAACTCGTCGGCCAACTCGTCGGTGTCGCGAGTTCCGCGGGCCGCTCGAAGGAACTTTACTTTCACCAGCTTTCGATCCTGGAGTTGGTCGGCCAACTCGTCGGTGACGGCCTCGAGGCCGCTTTTGCCAACCCAGACGGTGACGTCCAGATCGTGGGCTTGCTTGCGGAGTTCGTGATCAGTCATACGCTACTCAAGACAGTCGAGAGGTTTCAACCGTTCGACTATCACTCAGGAGTCTGGGACTCACTCCCTCGAGGAAGACACTCTGTGACCGCACACAACAGAACTCAACGACAGACACACCAGCAGGCGACCAGCGAATACGCCCGCGTCGCTGGGCTCAGTTGGCGGGGGTGTTCGGCGGCGGGCTGACATACATAAAGTAGCCGAACAGCCCGACCGCAAGTGTCAGATAGTATACAATCTGTGGCCACGCGTCGGGTGCTTGACCCCAAGCTGCGGTGATCGTCAGAAAAATCAGCGACGACATGACTACGTCTTCGATTAGGTTCGTCTCGTAGGCCCTGAGTCGGCTCCACGGAGAGTCTGCTCGACTCATGGAGCCTTTTGCAGACCGCCTGGGTCTGTGTTCATCTATCGGGTTGTTGTGAACCACTCATAAATAGCTATCTGCTCGGAGGTGGCTCTAGGCTGACTCGCCGGCGACCGCCTCAATTCGCTCGTCAGCCGACTCGCTGTCTTGGCGATACAACACTGCCAGCAGCCCGGCCAACAGCAGTTCAGCCAGTTTTGAGACCAACGCCAGTGGATCTGCAAGCAGATGATCGATGACAACCATATGTGCGGGCATATCGTGGGTGATCGGCTCCGGTCCCCATGGCCAAAAGCCGCCGTGGCCCAAGACAGTATGCCAGGCAACATACCCGCCAATGTAGGTGATCATCAGTCCAATGCCGGCCAGATAGATCGGCTTGGGATTTCGGCCGTCGAGAATCTGGGCAATCCCGAGGAAGATCAGTGCCCCACTCAGGACGAACGCCGCGGGCCGTGGGTCAGCCACAACACCGGCCTGGATCTGTGTGACAACTCGAGGAAATCCCCAGAAGATGTGGATTGCCGCGATTGCCACTGCAAGCCCACCGGCGGCGTATCGGAGTCCAGCCCGTGACATACCGACTGTAAGCCAGCGAGCGTACTGAGAGTTTCGAAGCCAACGGATGACATGAAATCACACAGATCACAGAACAGTCCGTCGGACAAGCCAAAGACGGCTCGCCTATCGAATGTAACAAAAGCTATCGGGGGCGGTCGACTCCAATACGGTATGACCGATTTCGCCGACCGTGTTGAGCGTATCTCGATTAGTGGTATCCGTGAAGTCTTCGAAGCCGCCAGTGAGGATGCGATTAACCTCGGGTTAGGCCAGCCGGATTTCCCAACGCCTGAACACGCCAAACAGGCCGCCATTGATGCTATCGAATCGGGTGCTGCCGACGGCTACACGCCAAATAAAGGAATCGAGCCGCTCCGTGAGGCCATCGCCGCCAAATACGAACGCGACCAGGGCATCGCCATCGATCCAGATGATGTGATCGCTACCTCCGGTGCCAGCGAAGCCCTACACATCGCCCTCGAGGCCCACGTCGGGGCCGGCCAAGAAGTACTCATCCCCGACCCAGGATTTGTCTCGTACGACGCGCTGACCAAACTCGCTGACGGAACGCCCGTTCCGGTAGAACTCCGAGATGATCTGACGCTCGATCCAGCAGCCGTCGAAGACGCCATTAGCGACGACACTGCTGCGTTTATCATCAATTCGCCGGCAAACCCAACCGGCGCAGTAGCCAGCGAGGATGACATTCGGGAGTTTGCCAGAATCGCCGACGAACACGACGTCCTGTGTGTTTCGGATGAGGTCTACGAGTATACGATCTTTGAGGGCGAACACCACTCACCACTCGAGTATGCCGACAGCGACAACGTGGTCGTCGTCAACTCCTGTTCGAAACTGTATTCGATGACCGGTTGGCGGCTTGGCTGGGTCGTTGGTGCCAGCGAGCGCGTTGACCGAATGGTTCGGGTCCACCAATATGCCCAGGCCTGTGCGACCGCTGCCGCCCAGTATGCTGCAGCCGCCGCCCTGAGTGGCCCACAGGACATCGTCGAAGAGATGACCGACTCCTTCCAGCGACGGCGAGATATCTTGGTCGAGGGCCTCGAGGCCCACGAGATCACCTGTGCGAGACCGACGGGGGCGTTTTATGCGATGCCCGAGGTGCCCGAGGGGTTCGTCCAAGAGTGTATCGACCGCGGTGTGGTCGTTGTTCCCGGCGAGGCCTTCGGCCCAGGGGGCGAGGGGATGGCTCGGATCTCGTATGCGACTGATGCCGAAACACTGCGCGAAGCAATCAAGATCATGGGCGAGGCCGCCGACGCAGTTCGCTAACCGCAGCGGTCAGTCGGTTCCGATACTACCTGTGTATGTGAGATAATTTGTGATGTCTGTTGTCGAAAGCATACCGATCATTTCCTGTTCGCTGTTGGTCACCGGAAGATGTTGGATGCCTTCTTTGATCATTTCGGCTGCGGCATCCTGTATTGATTGATCCGGCGCAATCGTAACAACGCCGGTCGTCATATAATCACTAACCGTTGTGTCGGCTGGCGACGTCCTCTGTGCGACCAATTCAGCGAGGTCAGTACAGGTCAGTATTCCTGAGACGTGGTTTTCGGCATCTAAGACGACCAATGAGCCGGCTTGCTGCCCAAGAAGCGTCTCTGCAGCCACACTAATTTTAGTATCTGATGAAACTGTTTCGATCTCTGTAGTCATGAGCCGCTCTACTACGGTATCGCTACCCATATGTCTACTAAATAGCCCGTGTATAAAATAACTGTTCTAGCAATCAACACACCTTCGGCGTGTAGGTCTGGATTGTTGAACATCACTGCCTCAGCAGACACCTCTAATCGATTTGAGCGTGTAGTATGGCCGATAAATTCCGGATTCCGCTTGAGGCCGCCTGTGGCAAACAACCTGGTAGCGACTCGAGAGATTCCCAGCGACTCGAGTGACTGCTAGTTCGGAGACTCACCAGATCCGGACGGTGAAAACAGGCTTTGCTGTGGGCCTCCCGATGGGTGTATGGATGACCGACTACTCGTGTTGAATCGGGACGACGATTGTGTTTCGGTTCTCGAGCCCACAACCGGCAAGACGGTCACAGAGGTCACTACCGCCTTTGGCCCCCGAACAGTCGAGAGTTCGCCGGATGCGACGAAAAGCTACGTCAGTTGCTCGCAGGGCAATACGGTAGTTGTCATCGACAATGAGACGTTTGAGACCACCGGCCGACTCAGTCACGACCTGTTTGCAGGGCCTCGAGGGCTCGCTGTCAGAGAATCAGCAAACGAGCTGTGGGTCGTCTCCCAACACAACAGCCAGGTGTTCGTCTTTGATATTGAGACAGATGCCCTGTTAGATATCATTTCGACCCACCACTCACAGTCCAACACGATTTCGATGAACAGCGACGAGTCGGCGGCCTACGTAACGAACAGCAGTGGCAACACACTCACGATTATTGACTGCCAGAAACGCCGTATTTCGGTGGACGTCCCGGTCGGCGACGGCCCCGAAGGCGTTGCGGTCAACCCTGAGACTGACAATATCTATGTGACGATCCAAAACGAAAGCCGACTGACGATTCACGACCCCGAGCGTCACAACATGGTCTATGAGACTGAACTCGGTGACTCACCTATTGGAATCGTCTTTTCGCCCGACAAGTCGCTTGCTGTCGTCCCCAACCGACACTCGAACGACATCTCGATTATCGAGACCCGATTTCACCGTGACGGCGAGGGCCGACCCTGGGAGGTCGAACGCATTCCAGTCGGCATCTGGCCGGGCAACGTCGTGTTCAACACTGACGGCTCGCTGGCCTACGTGACGAACAACAAAACCAACGACGTCTCGGTTATTGATCTCAAACAACGTGCGGAAACAGACCGGTTCGATGTCCGGACGTATCCGGACGGCATTACGTATCTGTCGGGCCAGTAGCCTTATCCGGTATTTTTCATGCCAGCGGCAATCCCGTTGACTGTCAGCCGAAGGGTTCGTTCTTCAGCTTCGGTGAGATGTGTTTGGCTCAACAGGTGTGTCTGCAGCAGGTTGAGTGGATCGACATACGGGTTTCGGCGCTCGAGGCTTTCGTCGAGCCAGTCACGACGCACTAGTTCCTCACGGCCAGTGATTTCCGCAGCGTACTCGACGGCCTGTTCGTATTCGTGTTCGATTCGTGGCTGGAACTCCTCGCGGAGTTCTGCATCGGCAAGCGCAGCGTACTCGTCGGCGATCTCGAGATCAGTCCGGGTCAAAGACAGCGCAGCCCGATCGAAGGTAGTACGGAAGAACGCCCACTCGTCGTACATTTGCGAGAGCGTCTCGATGTCGCCGCCTGCGTCGAGATAGGCCGCAACGCCGGATGCAAGCGAGAACCATCCGGGCAAAATACACCGTGTCTGGGTCCACGAAAAGACCCACGGAATCGCCCGCAGATCCTCGACGGATCGATCTTCAGACCGAGAGGCTGGCCGCGAGCCAAGGTTGAGATCCTCGATGACCGTAATCGGGGTCGCCTGCTCGAAGTACGAGACGAACCCATCAGTCTCGAGCAGCCCGCGGTAGGCCGACCGCGCGGCTGTGGCCATCGTATCCATTGCGTCGACCCACTCCTCGGGGACTTCCTCGATTGGCTCTTCGAGAGCGTTGTGACGCGCGCGAATCTGTGCATCGAGCATCTGCTCGAGGTTGCGCTCGGCGATGCGTCTGTTGCCGTACTTTTCGGCGATCGCTTCGCCCTGTTCGGTGAACTTGACTTGACCTGTGACCGTCTCGTTCGGCAACGCCAACAGTGCCTTGTTCATCGGGCCACCACCACGGGAGATCGAGCCGCCGCGACCGTGGAACAGCCGCATCGTCACATCGTAGTTGTTGGTGATCTCTGCAAGGCGCTTTTGGTTTTTGTACAGATCCCAGTTGGCAGCAAGAAAGCCGTTTTCCTTGTTTGAGTCCGAATACCCCAGCATGATCTCCTGGGTGTTGTTGCGGGCCTCGAGTACCTGTTTGTAGGCCTCGTTTTCGAACAGCGTGCCCATAATTCGGTCGGCACCGTTGAGTGCAGATTCGGTCTCGAGCAGTGGCACCACATCCAGCCCAGCGTGATCTGGCAATGCGACCGCACCAACCTGGTCTGCGAGGAACAGCACCTCGAGGACGTGGCTCGGCTCTTCGGTCATCGAGATACAGTACGTATCGATGGCCTCAACGCCAAACTCGTCTTGCCAATCGCCCAGCGCGGCAAACCGTGTGAGTACTTTCTCGGCGACTTCCGAAACATCACCGGGGTTCTGTGGGTCAATGATTGGCTCGTCCTGCAGAATGGCATCGGTCAGCAACTCAACGCGTTCGTCTTCGTCGAGTTCGCGGTACTCGATGCCTTCCTCGGCGAGTGCTTCGTCAATCGCTTTGGTGTGCTGAATCCGGTGGTCTCGCAGGTCGAGACTCGCCAGCGAAAAGCCAAACGTCGAAACCTGCCGAAGCAGCGGTTCGACAAAAGCTTCGGCAATATCGGTTCCGCCGTAGGCCCGAAGGCTGGCATCGACGGTTTCTAAGTCCTCGAGGAGTTGGTCTTCGTTTTCGTAGCCACCAGGTCGGACATCACCGATACGGTTGAGCCGCTCGCGCATCAATCGGAGTTTCTGGCGGTACGGTTCGTCAGGATAGCGCTCTTCGGCCTCCTCGGTGATCATTGGGAACGCCTCGAAGTCCGCATCAAGCGACGCACTAAACGCGCCGGTCGTCGGATAGCGGTCGCCGTCTTGGCTCAGGATCGCCGACAGCCGCTTGAGTTGTGTCCGGTAGCGCTCGAGGACAATCTCGCGCTGGCGTTCGAGAGTATCTTGGGTGACATCAACAGTCACGTATGGGTTGCCATCGCGATCACTGCCGGCCCACGAACGGAACTCGAACAGTTTGGGAAGATCGATATCGGGGTACTCGTCGGTGACAATATCTTCAAACTCGCTGTAGACTTCGCCAACAACGTCGAACAGGGTGTTTTCGAGATACCACTGAACGTTGCGGGCTTCGTCCTGTGGCTCGGGTGGGCGCTGTCGAACCTGGCGGGTCTGCCAGAGGCTTGTTACTTCGGCGTCGATATCTCGCCAGACGGATTCGGCCTCCCGGTCGGTCAGATTCTGACTGTCGAGCGTCTCGAGATGCCCGGCAATCGACCGGAGTTTGGCTTTGACCGTGCCTCGTCGGGCTTCGGTCGGGTGGGCTGTAAATGTTGGCTCGATAAGTACGTCTTCGAGCACAGATCGGACGGTCTCGGTGTCCGCACCAGCCTCTGAGAGCGTTTTGACGGTGTCATCGAGGCTGTCTTCGAGTGTGCCTTCTTGGGAGCCTCTGCGGACTGAACGGACACGCTCGCGTTCTTCGGCGAGGTTGATCAACTCGAAGTAGGTCGCAAACGCCCGGGCGACATCACCTTCGTCGCTCGGCGAGAGCTGTTCGATTGTAGACCGAAGCGCTTTGCGTGACTCGAGGTCACCATCACGGTAGGCGATCGCATCCTGTCGAAGTTGTTCGACAGTCTCGAACGACTGTGTTGACGTCTGTTCTTTGAGTACGTCCCCGAGCAACGCACCGAGTTCACGGACGTCCTGACGAACGCCCCGGTTGTGTAATTTCATACCATATGGTAGCTGCACCCACTGGTAAAAGTCTCACCAAGTAGGGTGACCACACAATACGAAACCGCCGTGGATGTTTAGTATACCGTTAGCTCACTATTGTGCCGCGTAGAGCCAACAACACAACCCCAAAAGCTGTTGCTAAATCATTCGTCCAACTGCGTAGTAGACTGCGAACTGAAACGTTAGCCCCGATCAGTCCGAGATGAACTCGTTGTCTCGCCAATCGACGCCCGTTTTCCCGGAGTTGTTTTTCCGTGGATTTTCGACGACTTCGACGGTTGCCGAGCGTTCTTCGCCCTCGACGATGCGGGTGGCTTCCAGGTCGTCGTCGGCTTCAGTAATCGCTGTCAGCGTTCCCTTTTCGGAAAGCAGAGCGATTTCTTTGAGCACCAAAAACATCGGATACTGGACGGCCGTGTTCTGCAAGACCGTCTCGCGGTCTCCCTTAAAACAGGCGAACTCGACGAGTTCCGAGGGAATTTCTTCTTCTTCTTCGTCGCCCCAGCGTGGGCCGCCAGCACGAGGTGGTTCTTCTTCGTAGACGCGCGTCTCGCTGACGCTGGCTTTTAGTTGGGCAGTTGGTGTATACTTGCTGAGACTTTCGTCTGTTGCCACCGCCTTGAGAATCAGCGTGTTGTTGCGTCGATTGATCTCAACGTCCTCGATCTCCTCGGGGAGATCTGGATTCGAATCGAAATACGAATGGACGTCTTCGAGTGGCAGTTCAAGCGTCGAGTGGAGACGGAATACGCGACCTGTCATGTTGGAATTGAATGCACGAGTAGTTCTCCGCGGCAGGGCCGATACCTACCCCTAATTGGGGCGGTGATTATTTATATCTGGTGAGAAAACCGTACTAGTTCGCCCGCGGTGGACGCGTGGGCTACATAACGGATTTGTTAGGCTAAACCGGCCGCACTTACACCGAGAGTTCGGCCTCGAGTTCGCCGCGTTCTTCGAGTTCCTCGAGAATATCGCTGCCACCGATGAACTCGCCGTCGACAAACGTCTGGGGTATCGTCTCCCAGCCGCTGTGTTCGCTGAGTGCAGCACGGTACTCCGCAAGTGCGGGCAAAACGTCGACGGTCTCGAAGCTCTCGACGTGTGTGCCAATGAGCTCGAGGGCTTTCGAGGAGTACCCACACTGTGGCATCAACTGGTTTCCTTTCATAAAGAGGACGACGTCGTTAGATTCAATGGCCTCGTCTACTTGTTGTTTGATTACGTCCGGGTCGGCCCCGCTGTCGGGTTGAAATGACATACTACTGTTTGACGGCTCTCTCTGAAAGGTATTGCGTCCGATTGTAACGGGTCGTGGTTACTCGTCGTGGCCGACGCTGACGACGTTGATCAACGAATAGACCGGCACACCCTCGACGGCGTCGAGACCCTGTTTGTCCACGAGCACGACACACGCCACCGGCTTGCCGCCGCGAGCGCGAATCGCCTCGACGGTTTCGGTGAGCGTCGTTCCCGAGGTGATCGTATCGTCGACGATGTAACAGGCTTCGTTCTCGATTGGCGAAAAGTTCCGCGAAAATCCTCCGCCGAGTTCGTCGATGTCGCCTTCGTCCCACTGGTGTTTGGCCGGCGCATACGCGCTGAGGTCGGTATCCAACTCACGGGCGACAATCGTCGCCAGGGGGACGCCCGCCTTTTCGATTCCGACTGTTAAATCAACGTCTTCGCCCTCTTTCGAAAGCAGGTCGGCCATCGCTTTGCTGACATGGGTCAGCCGCGCGCTGTCCCTGCCGATGGCGTTCCAGTCGACGTGGATATCCTGTGGGCTAGTAGTCTCGCGGGCCCGAGGCGCTAGGTCGCTGTCAGTACCGCTGCGTTCGACAAGCCAGCTTGCGGTCTCTCGAGAAACGTTCAGTTCGTCGGCAATTTCTCCCTTCGAGAGTCCGCGTTCGGCCAACTCGGCGGCGCTCTCGATGAGCGTATCAACGTTTTTCATACGTGCTGAATTGGACGGCGTTTTTTATAGTGGTGTCGTCGTTCGCAAACGCCTTCTCGAAGGACTCGAGGTCGTACACGCCGGTCACAAGCGACGCCAAATACGGCTTCGAAAGCGAATTCAGCGACTCGACAGCGGCCTCGAACTGCCGGCGGTTTGAGTTGACACTGCCGACGATAGCCTTGTTGTGCAAGACGAGTTCACGGTGGAGCGCCCCGCCGTTGATCTCGAACGTCCAGTCGTTCGGCACACCCAGTGCTGCGAGCACGCCGTTGGGCGCGAGCGCGTTGATTGACTCGAAAGGATGTTTGGCGTATCCTGTCGCCTCATAGATGAGGTCGGGAGCCTCATAGGTTTCGGGAATCTCCGAGACGGGCGTATCGTTGCTGTTGATATACGTACTGCCGAGCGATTCGATAATGTCGATTGTGGGGTCAGGTCGGTCGCGTCGGCCCAGACAGTAGGTTCGTTCGAAACGGTGTTCGAACATCGCCAGCGTGAGCAAGCCCAGACTGCCGTTGCCCAATACGAGTGCGGATTCGGGAGCCCACTCGAAGGCCGAGCGGCTGGCCTCGGCATGCTCGAGTGCCTTTTCAGTAATCGAGATCGGTTCGACGAGAAAACCATACTCGGCGAGTGACGGATTAAGCTTGATCAGGGCTGATTCGGGGCTGGTGAAGTATTCGGCCATAAAGCCGTGGGCACCGACAATGCCGCGTTCGTGGTACTGACCGTCGGGAGCCATATCCGGCTCGTCGTTCTCGAAATAGCGGTTTGTTCCGTTTGGTGGTCGTCTGACAGTTGGGACGACCACATCACCCTTCTCGAGGGTGGTATCATGTGCGTCTTCGACGACGCCGACTGCCTCATGGCCGAGAACGAGGTAGTCTTCGCCCTCGGGCGAGCCGCCGTGGCTGCCGGCGATTACTTCATGGTCGGTGCCGTCGACGCCGACCCGGAGCGTCCGAACCAGTGCCTCGCCCGCCGCAGGCTCAGGTTGAGGCAGTTCCAGCAACTCGGCCTCACCAGCGCCGTCTCTGACAGCAATCGCTTTCATTGCACAGGAGTACGCAGCCAACGATAAAAGAGTTATTCGTCTGTGAGTAAATCCAACTACCACCGACTGAATGTGTTGTCCAGCCAGTTAGTAAACGAACTGTCTGCAGTCAACAGCCGCAGTCGACCGCCCCTGATGGGGCATGCGGGGGAGAACCCCGCCGGGACCACAAAACGGGCCGACGACTGCGGGCCGCGTGACTGACCAAGCCACTGTGGGAGCACTAGTCCACAGCGTATCGGCGCTTCTGACGTAGCCGCGCCAGCGCGCCACCAGAATCGTGGACGTATGTCAGTAAAAAGCCTTGTGTTGGACTAAATTCGACCATTGTGGCGACTGATATTGGTTAGATATCGTCTATGTGTAGAATATTTCGACGTTTCTTCTATTCGAATACGCATTATCGGACGTTCGTCTGTATACAGGACGTCAGCGAGGCCCCCAGCAGCCGAATCACCGGACATAGTAGGGGTCGCTACCGGCGATAAACCGTCCTAAATCTGTCTCGCGACGGAAATCAGTCGAGCGAAGTTTGCCGATCGCATTCTCGAGTCGGCACTCGTCGTCATCACTCCAGGTTGTAGGCTCTTTGATCGGCAGTACCAGAAAGCCGCTACCGCGGATTTCGGTGCCATGGAGCCGATCCATGTCGATTGTCGTCTTCCAGGCCTGGGCAGTGTAGGTCTCAAGGACGTGACGGGTCGCACGTTCGCCGACCGGAAACAGGACGTGGGCTGCAATCGCACGCAACTCGGCGTCAAAAAAACGCTCCATATCGAGGTACTCGGCGTCAGTTGGCGTTTCGTGAGGGTTCGGCACACACATGTGGAGATACGACAGAAACGTCCGGTTGACAACTGGCTGTTCGCCTGTCGATTGGAGCAACCCCGCCGACTGTAGTACTGACTGCAGGCGCTCTACAGCAGGCAGTTCGGTAAACGGAACACCACTTTCGGTACCACCGTGGACGCCCGGATGATCCCCAATAACGTGAAATGCGGCATTGGCGTCGCCGTAGCCGGGGACGAACCGCTCGCAGGCGGGTTCCATCCCAAACGGATTACTCGTGCGGTCGGTGACGTTTTTCACGACTCATACATACTACGGCAAGAGTAAATGTTGAGTGGTTTCGGCAGCCCAGTCGGTGAAACTGTTGGGGGTCGACCAACTGATGGAGTGGTATTGACCGCCGGCAAACTGATAGAGTGGTA
>LKML01000091.1 GCA_001563795.1 Haloferacaceae archaeon B1-Br10_E2g22
ACCGAAGTCGACACCGTCGAATCTACCGAAGTCGACGCTTCTGAGGCAACCGAAGTCGACACCGTCGAAGCCACTGAATCCGACACCGACGAAGGAACCGACCACTCCTATATGACGATCTTCGCGGATCGGAAGCTGCTGTTGTTTCTGGCGGTCACCATGCTGTTTACCTTTTCGTGGAACGGGCTGTCGGCGTTCTTTCCGCTGTTTTTGGCCGACGAAAAGGGGCTGTCGCCGGGCATTGCGGGCATCGCCTACAGTCTCCTGTTCGCAGCTAGCGTGAGCCAGACGGTGACCGGCGGCGCGAGCGACAGGGTCGGCAAACTCGCCATCTCGCTGCTTTTGTTCGGCGTCATGATCGGCGGGCTGGTCGCCCTGCTGATCACGGATTCGGTCGTCCTTATTCTCGGACTGACGGTGGTCACGGGGATCGGCTTTCACGGCTTTCGGCCAGTACGTGACTCCTACCTCATGGATCTCATCCCGCCCGAAATCGGCGGCGGGACGCTGGGAATCGTCAGAACAGGGATGACCGCAATCGGCGGCGTCGCCCCGGTGGTTATCGGCTATCTGTCCGATGTCTTCGGGTTTGTCGTCGCCTTCGGGCTGATCGTCTGTGTGCTTGCTGCCGGCGGCCTGCTCATTGTTGTCCTGCGATAATCCATTTTTCACGACATTCGTTTTATACTTTCACAGTCGTACACGTATATTTATGTACGTCTCCACGTAGAGTAGCTGTATGGGTGAGACAGAAGCGCTTGCAGCGTACACCGTTAGCACCGAATACGAAGACATTCCACCAGAAACCGTCGACTACGCGAAAACGGGGATTCGAGATTACCTTGGCGTCGCCGTCTACGGCTCGCACCACGAGGTTGGCGACCAGATCATGGGCTACGTCGACCGCTGTATGAGCGGCGAGGAGTCGACCGTAATCGGCCGGGGAACGGCGAGTCCGACGGGGGCAGCACTCGCCAACGGGGCGTTCGGTCACGCCATCGATTACGACGACACGTTCGAATCAATCGTCATCCATCCGAGCTCGCCGGTGTTCGGCGCGACGCTCGCAGCGGGCGAGGTTGCCGACGCGGATGGCAAAGACCTGATCACTGCCTACACGGTCGGCTGTGAGGCAGCGTTCCGTGTCGGCCACAGCCAGTATCCGAACCACTACCAGAACGGCTGGCACAGCACCGGAACGGCTGGCTCGTTCGGGGCGACCGCATCCGCAGCCCATCTGCTCGATCTTTCGGTAGCGGAGACGGTCGCCGCCTTCGGCATCGTCGCCTCCGGTTCGTCGGCCCTGAAAAAGAACTTCGGGACGATGACCAAACCCCTGCACGCGGGCCACGCGGCCGAAATCGGTGTTCGGTCGGCACTTCTGGCGGCTGAAGGCTTTACGTCGGACGACGCCATTTTGGAGGGCAAAATCGGCTACGGCGAAGTGATGACCACCGACGGCTCGTACGATCCAGCCGAGATCACCGAGGGGCTCGGCGAGAACTGGGCAGTGATGGATCTCGGCTTCAAACCCCACCCATCAGGCGTTATCACCCACGCCGCGATGGATGGGCTCCGAACGCTCGTGATCGACCACGATCTCACGCCCGACTCGGTCGACGGCATCACGGTCGCACTCGACGATGCGGCCTCCGAGATGCTCCATCACGCCGATCCGGGCGACGCGCTTCAGGCCAAGTTCTCCATCGAGTTCTGCCTGGCGGCGATTCTTCGCGAGCGAAAGGCGGGCATCCACGAGTTCACCGACGACTACGTCACCCAGCCCGAGACGAAGGAGGTTATCGCCAAGATCGACCGCTCGTTCGAGGAGAACCTCTTCGACGCCCACTACGCGAGCTACGGGGCTCGCGTCACTGTCGAAACAGCAGCCGGCGAGACGCTCGTCACGGAAGTCAAACACCATCCGGGCAGCCCGAACAACCCAGTCAGCGAGGACCGGCTGCAGGCGAAGTTCGATGAATGTGTGCTGACTGTGCTGAGCGACGACGAGACCGCCCAGCTGGCTGCTGTTATCGACTCGCTGGAAGCCGACGGGAGCGCCGATGAGCTCGTCGGTCTGCTCCGTCCGTAGCTCACGTCGATCCACAGATCGGAGCATCCTTTTTATTTGTTCGCTTACAACGAACAACTGATGAACGACAACACGAAGAATCGATCGGTGAAGTCGACACGGACGACGTTTCGTATTATCGAGGCGCTCGAAGCCAGCGACGGGGCACGCCTGACTGATCTCGCTGCAGAGCTGGAGCTGGCAAAAAGTACTGTCCATCAGCAGCTTTCTGCACTCCGCGAGTTGGGGTACGTCGTCCAGGAGGGCACGCAGTATCAGGTTGGGCTCAAGTTCCTGGATCTCGGCGAGTACGTTCGCACGCGCAAGCCCGCGTACAAACTGGCCGAGCCGCTAGTCGAAGAGCTTGCGGAGAAAACCGGTGAACGAGCCCAGTTTTTCGCCCAAGAACATGGACGTGCAATCTACATTCATACGAAACAGGGCGAACACGCTGTGCAAGCCGACCGCCGCGTCGGGAAACGGCGGTATCTCCACTCGAGTGCGGGTGGGAAAGCGATTTTGGCACAGCTGCCCGAAGCGCGAATCGAGGCGATCATCGAGCAGTGGGGGCTGCCACGGGAGACGGACAACACACATACAACGCGTGAATCGCTGTTCGAGGACCTCGAAGCGATCCGCGAGCGTGGCTACAGCCAGAACAAAGCAGAGTCGATCAGCGGACTCTGGTCGGTTGGCGTTCCAGTGATGAAACCGGATGGCGTGCCGGTCGGCGCGTTCAGTATCTCCGGGCCGAGACACCGGATGAAAGCCGAACGAATCCACGACGAGATGATCGATCTACTGCTTGGCACGGCAAACGAGCTCGAACTGAACATTGCGTACTCCTAACAGTACAGTCGACATATACACTTATTCCAGTACACCACAACGGAGAGATGTATGGTCGTACTCGCAGCAATCAGTGACGCGGACGTTGATGAACAGATCCTTTCGGAAGCAGTCGCACTTGCAGACGCGTTTGATGACGAGCTGCACGTGGTCCACGTGCAGTCGTACGACTCGCTTTCGGACAAAAAACAGGCCGCCACCACGAAGCAAACCGTCAAACAGCAGACTGAGGCTGTTGCCGCCGCGGCGGCTGCTGGCGTCGAGAGGCCGACTGTTCCAGTCGGTCTCATCGGACAACCTGCAGCCGAAATTCTGGAGTACGTCGACGACACCGACGCTCGGTACACCGTGATCGGCGGCCAAAAGCGGTCACCAGTTGGGAAGGCACTGTTCGGAAGTACGACACAACAGGTCTTGCTTGGGGCAGATCGACCCGTTGTTACGGTTATGGGACGCGATATAGAGTAAGTCGTCCTTTTCGAAAAGCGGCCAGCGGCACCATACATAACAACTGAAACGATACCCTCACGCGACAAGCGGGCACCGACACCCACGTCCCCAAACCGGGCACCAGTCTCGACACGTGACACCAGCGTGTGGACCGCGACCGGCTGTACTGGTGTGGCCTGCGTCGACTGACCGTGAGCTGGCAGCTGCCGGTTCCGCAGCGTTGTTCGTCGACAGCGAACAGCGTGCTACCTGTGACAGAAACGTTCTCTGGAGATCGGCACCACCGTCTCGTCGATCGATCAAGAGCGATACAATCCGCCAGCACGCTGTCTTCCCTGCCGGAAGAACTATAATGAACAATAAGTAATAACTCTGCTCTGTAGCTGTTCGTTCGCGAAAAACGGAGAGAAACTGTTGTTTGGTCAAAAACGACACTCGGGCTCGCTCACAACGGGTAGTGTTCGTTGCTGGCGAACCTTCGCCATAGTTGTATTCTCTCGGCGGACGTTTCCATCCCAGTCCAAAGCTCTCTCTGCCATACGCTGATTACATGTCATGTCTAAACTAATTACACATCATCCACGGAGAATTACTACAATCATTTACAGCTGTATTCTACAGATGCGTTCAGATACTGCCTCATACGTTGCGTATGCGTGAGTTTATATACTGATATTACCGTTTGAGCGGCTACCGATAGCCCACACAAACTGCTCTTTTTTGTCCCAACAGTCGTGGATTACTACCCAGAACTGCGTATGGATTCGTCAACAGCGAACCGGTGAACGAGACGACCGTACCGCTTTCTGCAGCCACTGTCGACAACCCTGTCACAGCACTCGGTTCTGAGTGTCTTTTCGTCCAACATTATTGTTAACCATAGATTCATAACCCCGCCACAGAACAGGAGTCATACAGTCAATGAGTATCCAGTGGCTCGACGACGTACGGTCGACTGATATCGATACGGTCGGTGGCAAAGCAGCCTCGTTGGGAGAGCTCACTGCGGCTGGGCTCCCTGTTCCGCCGGGGTTTGTCATCACCGCAGACACCTACCGAGCGTTCCTCGAGCGCACGGCAATCGACGCGGAACTGTTCAGAGCGCTCGACAGTGCCGACGGCGTCGCGGAGGCGGCCTCGCGGGCCCGGGACCTGCTCACCGAGACACCACTCCCGGAGTCAGTTCGACAGGAGGTTCTCACAGCCTACCGGTCGCTCGCTGGCGGTGACGATCCCCCCCACCGCGAGCCGTTCGTTGCTGTTCGTTCGTCGGCAACCGCAGAGGACCTGCCGGACGCCTCGTTTGCCGGTCAGCACGGCACCTATCTCAACGTTACCGACGAGCAGCTCATCACACGAATCACTGCGTGTTGGGCGTCGCTGTTTTCCGAACGCGCGGTTCACTACCGCAACAACAACGGGTTCGACCACAACGCCGTCGACATCGCGGTCGTCGTCCAGCAGATGGTCGACGCCGAGAAATCGGGTGTGCTGTTTACTCGCCACCCCTCGACGGGCGACCGACAGATGATCGTCGAGGCCGCCTGGGGGCTCGGCGAGGCTGTCGTCTCGGGCACAGTATCACCGGACCACTACGTCATCGATCCGGAGACGGCGACCGTCGTCGAGTCGACGATTGCCGAAAAGAAACAGCAGCTGGTCAAAGACCCAGACACGGGCGAAACAGCGATTCAGCCGGTTCCGGAGGCCAACCGGACGGCTCGTGTGCTTTCCGACACGGAGATCGAACGACTCGTCGAACTCGGCCAGCGTGTCGAGGCCCATTACGACGCGCCACAGGACGTCGAGTGGGCCATCGTCGACAGCGACGAGCAGAGCTCATCTGGCAGCCAGCCGCAGTCCGGCGATGGCGAGGTGTTCATGCTACAGTCGCGGCCGATTACGACGATCAGTGGGACGGACGAACCCGAGCACGCCGCGGCAACGGACGGAGCCGACGACGTGATCGTCCGTGGCGTGAGCGCAAGCCCCGGCACCGGCTCAGGGGCCGTTCGGATCGTCACAAAGCTCGATCAGTTAGATCAGGTCACGGAGGGCGATATCATCGTCAGCAAGATGACGATGCCGGATATGGTGCCGGCGAT
The DNA here is from genome assembly GCA_001563795.1 of Haloferacaceae archaeon B1-Br10_E2g22. Lineage (GTDB taxonomy): Archaea > Halobacteriota > Halobacteria > Halobacteriales > Haloferacaceae > Halohasta. The sequence continues at coordinate 5,476 of LKML01000091.1, forward strand.
GAAGCGCGCCGGAGCGATCATTACCGACGAGGGCGGAATGACTTCCCACGCCTCGATCGTCTCCCGAGAGATGGGCGTCCCGGCGGTTGTCGGCACCCAGAACGCCACACAGCGGCTCGAAAACGGGCAGCTCGTTACCGTCGACGGAGCGATGGGAATCGTGCGTGAGGGTGGTACTGACGGCGATGAGTCGACAATCCAGCCGGACCCGATCGAAGCGGTGCGACCCCAGACACCAGTCAAGCCGATGACTGCCACCGAAGTCAAAGTCAATCTCTCGATTCCTGAAGCCGCCGAACGGGCAGCCGCAACAGGTGCCGACGGTGTTGGCCTGCTGCGAATCGAACACATGGTGATCTCACTCGGCAAGACCCCAGGGCGGTATATCGACGACCACGGAGAGGCGGCCTACATCGACGAGCTCGTTGCCGGGATTCGGGCGGTCGCCGAAGCGTTCTATCCGCGACCGGTTCGCGCGCGGACGCTCGACGCCCCAACTGACGAGTTCCGCGAGCTCGACGGCGGCGGGGCCGAGCCACACGAACACAATCCGATGTTGGGCTACCGGGGGATTCGCCGGAGTCTCGACACCCCCGATCCGTTCCGTTGTGAGCTCCGTGCGTTCAGTCGGCTGTTCGAGATGGGGTACGACAACGTCGAGCTCATGCTCCCGCTGGTCAACGACGCCGAAGATATCGAACGGACTACGCGGCTCATGGAAGAAGTCGGTATCGACCCCGAGAAGGCTCGGTGGGGTGTGATGATCGAAACGCCTGCCAGCGCGCTGCTCATCGAAGAGATCGCTGCCACTGGCGTCGACTTCGTCTCGTTCGGCACCAACGATCTCACCCAGTATACGCTCGCGGTCGACCGGAACAACGAACACGTCGCAGCGCGGTTCGACGAGCTCCACCCCAGTGTGCTAAAGCTGATCGGGTCGACTATCGAATCCTGCCGCGAACTCGACGTTGAGACGAGTATCTGTGGGCAAGCCGCCTCGAAGCCAGCAATGGTGAAGTTCCTCGTCGAGAAGGGAATTAGCTCGGTGAGTGCCAACATCGATGCCGTTCGGGATGTCCAACACGAAGTCAAACGTGTCGAACAGAAGCTCCTACTTGACTCAGTTCGCTAACACGCTGCAAACTTCGTTTTGATTGTAGAGGAAATGGCCACCAACAATAGCCCAGTCGGACAGCAACCACAGCTGTTCGCTATGAACGAACGTTTCGTTGGGCTGGTGAAACAGGGTTCGCTGTTTCAGCCATTCGTTGATCGGACCGGACAAATCGTGCCTCTATGAAACAGAGTACTTTGTTTCAAATCTGCCGTTACTCTCGGATGGTTAGGTGGCTGTTTGTTTGTTGTCTGAGACGACATCCCAGTCAGTGGGTGAAATAATAGTTGCATCAAACTCGCCAGCTTCGGGGTAGGCGGTCGTAACGAGTATCTCCGACGTATCTTCGAGATATTCGGTGAGGCTTCGGAGATGTTGTGAGGCAAGTTGACTAATCCCGTCGATCAAGATAATCGGGACACGGTCATCCACATCGTACACACGGTAGCCTGCAAGCGCGACAGCAACACCGATAAGTTCGACTTCGCCTTCACTGAGGGCATCAACGGTTGTCGTCTGGCCTCCCCGTGCGATGTTGAGTTCGAACCCTTCGACCTCCCCTTGAACGTCGGTTTTGATATCAAAGTGAGCATGATCGAACCCGGGGGCAAACCGGTCAATGATCTCTGTCATCGCAGTATCGAACTCGTCTTTGAGTTCGTACTGCGTGTTGATTTTTCGGTTCCGTAACGATTCGATATCATCTCGGTACTCGGATTTGCGTTCACGGAACGCTTCGAGATCGGCTTTTTGTTCGTCGAGTTGTTGGAGTTTGGTACGCTTCTGTTCGAGCTGGGACTCTTTCGTTCGAATCTCCGTCTTCACATCGGTCAGCGCTTCGTTGTGCTGGCTCTCGGTTTCAGCTATTTTGTCGACAAGCGTGGAGACCGCTTGCTCCAATTCCTCCTTTTTCGAGCTGTTGTGCTGGAGTTCACTTTTCAGGTCCTGAATCGCTGCGTTGAGCTGTTTGATTTCCTGCTCAAGTCGTTCTTTCTGTTCTCGTTTCTGTTTGATCTCTCGTTTCGTTTCTTCGAACTCGGCGATCTCGTCCGTAAGCGCTGTTTTCTCAGTTCGTAGTTTGCTGACGGTGTCCTGAAGCTGCTCGATGTTGGCCTCCATTTCGGCCTTCATCGATTTTCCATCACAGATCCAACAGGCGATCTCGTCACCAGAAACAGTCCGGCTGACATCTGTCATGAGATCGAGATCGCCGTCTTCGAGGATGTTCCGATTCGCGTGGTAGAGGTCCTCGATAAGCTGAATATGAGTGTGTAGTTCAGTAATCCTCTGTTGTTTCTCTTCAACATTTACTGATTCGGAGATTTCGGATGGGACGTCGAGTTCATCAAGCGTCGACTGTTTGTCCTCTACCTGGTTGTGTTTTCTCTCGATCTGATTTTCCAACTGGCTAATTGTGTTGGTGACGGTTTGGAGATTGCTCCTCGCGGAACTGAGTTGGTCGCTAAGCGTATCCTCCCGCTGTGTGCTCTCGACCGTTTCGTTCTGTAGCTCATTGCGGTGCTCTCGGAGTTCCGCAAGCTCGTTTTCTAGCTGCGTAACCTCTTTTTGAACGGACGGAAGTTCGGCCGCCGCCTCCTGTGCGTCGCTGATCTGCGTTTCGACGGTTGCTAACTCCTGTTTCAGTGCCCGAATCTGGGCGTCGATATCTTCGATATCAAGCGGCGCTTGCAGATACGCTGTGAGGTCTGCGCCGTTTCTGACTGCCGTTCGGATCGGGTTGTCTTCACCAAGGAATGCGAACAGTCGAGCACACAGTTGGTCAGTTTCATCCGACAAATACGGGTTCCCGGATCGGACCGTGTTGGTGTGTTCTCGCGTTATATTCACACTGTATGATTCGTCTTCCACCTGTACTGTGACTGTACCGGAGTCTTCGCCCTCTGTCAACGGATGCGGTGTGTAGTGGCCGGTCGACCCCATCGCGGCCTGAATAGCTGACATGAAACTCGATTTCCCCTGAAAGTTCGAGGCCTGGACAATATTCAACCCTGGCTCGACGACTGCTGAACCGGATCGTATGCCAGCTATGTTTTCGATCGTAAACGACATCATAACGAACACAACTCAGCGTTCAAGCATGATAAAATACGCTGTTGTTTGAGACTGTATCCTCCCGCGTAGTGACTGCAGAAAACGTGTTTTATTCTATTCAGTTCCACACTCCTTTTAGCGTAACACCGCTCACCGAGTTTCGGTTTCAGTACGTGTCTCAGTGGGCAGATGGTCCTCACAAATATATCCCCGATTGTGAGATTGCATAACAGTTGTTCTCTTTGCACAAACCGGACATTCGATATATATGTCGACTGAGACTGTCGCCTCCGTCGCATTCGGGAGTTCGCCCTTGTTCTCCCACGTTTTAAGTACCTCTTCGGTACGATTTTTTGCTCGCTGTTTTGTATATGTTATTTTATCTTTTTCCCACTCAGTGTCGCTACTTCCCCGCTTGGTTTCTTTCGTAACCGCTAAACACTCTGTGAGGTGGCGATACAGTGACGACGTAGATATCAGATCAGCTTCCACCGTCGATGCGTCAATACCATCCTGTTCGAGATCTTCGAGAATAAGCCGTCGACGGTCTGCATCATCGCCAACAATAGCGTCGTACTCCGCTTGGAGCTGTGGTTCAATCGCTTTTCTGTTGTGTTCAGTGTATACCGACTGCAGTAATTTCTGGTTAACCCACTCTGTGAGCGGTCGAAGAGCCGTATTCGGTTGCATCCCCTCGCCAAGCCATTTGTCTCTCAGTACTGTATTGATGTCATCCGACACGACATGCGTTGACAGCTCATATTTAGCTATAATACGACCAACCTTACAACAGTAATTTGATGTCATATGTTTTGATTAAGCTGTGGCTACTCATAGAGAGTAGACTTCTCACTTATTATTGTTGCTTCTTCTCTGCGTGAGAGTACCCGACCCGGAACAAAAAAGATCGAAGTCGCTTTGAAGCCTGTCGACCTACCACCGAGTATGAACGTCGGTGCACACGTTTCGATCTCGGGCTCGCGCGTCTCGTCGGATACGTCGACGCCCGAATACAGCGATATTCGCAACGCCGTCGACCGCCAACTCGCCTTTGGCGGCAACTGCGGCCAGATTTTCACCACCTC
>LKML01000026.1 GCA_001563795.1 Haloferacaceae archaeon B1-Br10_E2g22
ATGGACTGCTTTTATGCCTCCTGTGAGCGGCTGCGCGAGCCTGCTCTCGAAGGCGAACCACTCGTTGTCGGTATGGGCTATGAGGCTGGCCAGACCCACGGTGCGGTTGCGACCGCCAGCTATGAGGCCCGCGAACATGGCCTCAAGAGTGCCCAAGCGATCAGCTACGCACTCGAGAGACTGCCACGTGCTGTGGACACAGGCGACGACCACGACGGGCCGGTCGGTTACTACCGGCCGGTTGATCTCGATTTTTATAAGCAGGTTGCGGCAGAGGTCAAAGCAATTCTTCACGAACATGCCGAAGTCGTCCGCGAAGTGAGCATTGATGAGGCGTATCTGGATGTAACCGACCGGACGAGTTGGAAGGCCATAGACGGTGGCGAACGCACGATTGCCGAAGGGTATGGTCGGCATATCAAACAGCAGATCGCCCGCCAGGTCGGCGTCCCAGCCAGTGTGGGCATCGCCCCAAACATGTCTGCGGCAAAGATTGCCAGCGATTTCGATAAACCGGATGGGCTAACGGTCGTCCCGCCAAGAGAGGTTACGGCCTTTCTTGAGCCGCTCGCGGTCGACGAACTCCATGGCGTTGGCCCTGTTACAGCCCGCGAACTGCGAGCAATGGATATCGAGACTGCCGGCGAGTTAGCCGCGGCAGATCCTACGGCGTTGGTCACTCGTTTCGGCCAGCGCGGCCGTGAACTGTACGCGCGGGCCCGCGGCGATGACGACCGTGAGGTAACGCCAACAGGCCGCCCGAAAAGCCTGTCCCGAGAATCGGCGTTTACCGAGGCAACTGCCGAGACGGAAGCCAAACAGAAAAAAATCACTGCCTTAGCAGCGGATGTCGCCGCCCGTGCGCGAAGTCGGGAGGCGATGTATCGAACAATCGGTATCAAGGTTGTCACCCCACCGTTTGATATTAACACGCGGGCTTCGTCGCTGTCCGGACCGGTTGATGAACCGGAGTTGGTCGAACGGGTTGCTCTCGAGCTGTTAGAAGAGTTCGACGACACGCGGGTTCGAAAGCTCGGCGTTCGAGTCTCGAATCTGGTCTTTGGCGAGCAAGACCAAGCGCGACTTGATGGGTTTGAGACCACCGACTTGTCCGACCGCTCGGTGACGAACGATCAACAAGAGCCATCCACCGACACCAATATCAAGAGCCTCGGCCACGGCGGCCGGATCACCGACTGGACTGACGACGAGTCAGTCGAGTCAGCTGAGACCCGACGCCGAGGTCAGTCGTCGCTCGGAGAGTTCGACTAACTGTTCGTCCGTCTAATTCTCATCGAGTGAGACACAACCAGTGAGCTAAATCCATTCAGCACAAAGAGACTGTATGGGCAATACCTCCGCGGAGCACTGTGGTGGCTGGGACAACTCCGGGTGTCAGGGTACAGAGTACTGCCAGCCACGCTGTCCACGATTTATCGATAAAGCGGGCGGAACCTGGACGTTTCGCGTCGCTACGACGGATGATATCGAACCACTCCTCGAGATGTACAGCGCGTTCGATTCGGCCGACCGGGCTCAAGGAATTCCACCGGCGGCCGACCACCGCTGTCGGTCATGGCTCGAGACGCTGTTTGCGGAGGGCTACAACATCGTCGCCGAAGGACAAACCCGTCTTGTCGGCCACGTCGTTTTTACTGCGGCGGATGACCCTCAGCCGGAGTTGGCTGTATTCGTTCATCCCGAGTATCACAACCGCGGTATTGGAACCGAACTCTGCAAGCAGGCAGCCGCCGCAGCACTCGAGGCCGACTGTGAGAAACTCATGCTCCACGTCGAGCAGAAAAACCGTGCGGCTATTGCCGTCTACGAACGCCTCGGATTCGAGATCGTCGACGGCGAGTATGGCCTGGAGATGGTGCTTTCGTTGGACGACACAACCGAGAGGGAAGTCTGTGCGCCGCCGGCCCACTACTCACAGACTGCCTGAGTGGGGTTGTTGGTTGGTATTGCCGCTGTGAGCCCGCCGAGACCACAGTAGCAAAGTCACTCGAGGCCGTAGCTGCTTTCAGATGGTTCGTAGTCCTTGTATCAACGTCTGTACCCTCGAAGATGGCGTCTGCACTGCGTGCAACCGAACGATCGAAGATATCATCAACTGGGGAGCAATGACCGAAGACGAACGAACCGCTCGAATGGCCGAACTCGGCGAGCCAACCGACCCGTCGCCCTAACCGAACGCTGTCAGCCGAATCAGATACATGGGGTCAGCATTGAATGGCACAGAACGAAACGTGCTGTAATCCACACCAAAACCCCCTTTATGCTGAAGACCGTACACTGGATAGCGGCCAGCGGTAGACAAAGATCATGTCAACTGATTCACTTCGTACCAGTGTCGCCTCGTACCGAGAACAGTTCGATGAGCTTGACGATATGATTGCAGCCCAGATGGATCGCTGGAGCATCCCCGTTTTACGGGTCGCAATCGCAGTCGTGTTCATCTGGTTCGGTGCGCTGAAAGTATTCGGGATCAGTCCAGCAGGCGAACTCGTTGCCTCGACAGTCTACATCGTCGATCCAGCGACATTCGTGCCGATTTTGGGCATTTGGGAGGTCGTGATCGGCATCTGTTTGCTGTACCGACCGTTGATTCGGCTGGGGATTTTCCTGTTGTTCCTGCAGTTGCCCGGCACGTTCTTGCCGATTGTGTTGCTGCCGGAAGTCGTCTTTACGAGTTTCCCGTACGGACTGACCGTAGAGGGCCAGTACATCATTAAAAACCTCGTCATCATCGGTGCGGCACTCGGGATTGGCGGTACTGTCCGAGACGAGTAACCTCGTTGCGGGTTCGTCCGAAAAGTACCTTATCCATTGGTTATATGTTCTCTGAAACGAGTATAGTAGTTGAGATACATACCAATGGTGGGTGGCGTCCGAACAAGTGGCTTTGTCGCACTGTTAGTTGTGCTGTCGGTCGTCCTTGCTGCGGCGGCCGTCCCTCTGTTATCCGGCCATACGCCACTGGAGGCATTCGGCCCAGAAAGTGGCCCCGACATCGGTGAGACTGATGTTGATTCCGACGAACTCGAGGCTGTCGAAGACGCTCAAGATGCCGATGGCGAGACTGCCGACGGATTACTGCATGAAGATTTTGCTTCGCTAGCTGGCGGCGAACTCGGTGAGACGATGAGTGAGCTTACAGGAGTACTTTCGGTGTTATTCGGTGCTGATGGGCTCGAGGGCGCACTCGGAGACTCGACAGCACTCGATGAAAGTGACCTCGAAGACGAGGCCCACGACGAGACAGAAACCGAGGAAGACGACGAGAGTGACGACCAAATAAGCGACGACGAACCACAAGATAACGAATCACGGGACGACGAATTACAAGACGATGAGTCCGAAACCGATGAACAGACCGAAGACGACGAGTCAGAAGATAGCTCGGACGACGAGGCTGCCGGCAGCGACACCGACAGTAGCGGAGACGGCCCAGGGTCACTTCTCGAGCGGGTTGATCTGCTAACTGTTGGGCTTGTTCTCGGCGGTCTCGTTGCTCTGGCTGCCGGATGGTTCGCATACCGGACTGGCCGGAGCCTACTAGGGATTGTACTGTCTATTCCAACGCTGTTGGTCGGTGCAGTCGCACGGTTCGTATTCGGTATCACAGCAGTTGTCGAGCGGGTCGCTCGAGGTATTCGTACGGCCTCGTCTGTGTTCGAACTTCCAGGGTTGTTCGTTGCGGGGCTCATCCAGTCTGTCCGCGAGATTTCCGCATCGGTTCGGTCGCTGTTCAACCGGGGGCAGCCGACGGTTGATGCCAGCGGTCTCGAACAACTACCGAACGAACGCCAACAGATCCGCGAGGCGTGGCGAGCAGTTATTGATGCTGTCGCTGAAAAGCGGTACCGTCGGCGAACGCCTGGAGAAATTAAACAACAGGCGATCGACCGGGGACTCCCAGAACCGCCGCTTTCGACGCTGGTAGGGTTGTTCCGGGATGTTGAGTACGGGGCCAAAGACCCTACAGATCGCGCAGAGCCTGCTGTGTCAGCAGCCACCGAACTAACCAGGGTCGCCGAAAGCATAGACAGCACGGATGATGAGACACCGGCACAACAACCAGACCACTCAGCCGACAGTCAGGAGGAGCCCAAATGAGCCGAATTCGTCGAGCGATGCCGATTGTCATCGGCAGTGGTGTTCTCGGCGGTGTCGTGGTGTTGTATCTCCGTTCGGAGGTACTACTGCAAGCGGTTCCTGATCTCGAGGCCGTCATCACCGAGATCAATCCCATCGTGTTTTTGCTTTCTGCCGTCGGCATCCTCGGGCTCGCAGCCGCGGCGATGGTGTTGCGGGCCAAACTGTTCAGCAGTAGCCGAACGGTCGAAAACACGGCGAGCCGAACCGAAAGCTCACAGTCATTGTTTGCAGGAGCCGGAACCATCCAGCGGCAACTCGGCGGTGACTTCGATACCGACTTTGAGACCGCAACCGACTACGGTTCGACGGATCGATCCAACCGCGAGACCGCCAGAACACGGACGGTCGAGGAACTACGCTCGCTGGCCACAGGCCTGTACTGTCAGACAACGGGGTGTGACCACGAGACGGCCGAGGCCGCCGTAGAGACTGGCGAGTGGACGACAAACAAACGTGCCGCAGGGCTGTTGGCCGACGACACAGGGCCATCAATTCCTTTAGGACTGTGGGTTTGGGATCTCCTTGTCGGGCGAGATCCATACGTCAACAGCGTCGATCACACACTGGCTGCGCTCGAGAGTGCCTCTGAGGAGGGTCCACAGTGAAACAACTCTCGCGGTGGCACGGTGCGCTAATCGGTGGTATTCTGCTGACCGTACTCGGCGTGCTGATTGGCGCGAATGATCTGTTATTAATCGCGCTTGTCGCACTCGTGGTGGTTGGACTCGCCAAAGCCTCACTGCCGCCCTCGGATGCCTACCGTATCACACGGGCGTTGAGCAACACTCGGCCAAACCCTGGAGAGCCTGTGACGGTCACACTTCGGATCACAAACGAGAGCCGACGAATGCTCCCAGATCTCCGGATTACCGAAGACCTCCCAGAGAGTCTCACAGTCGTCTCCGGAAGCAGCACGGTTGGAACGGCTGTGCCGCCGGGCGGCGAGACGACACACAGCTATGAGATCAGTGCTCCACGCGGAGAGTTCGCTTTTGGAGATCTGAAAGTTCGTCGCCGAAACCTTGCGGCAACGCTGGGTGTCGCTGATTTCGTCACACCCGAAGGAACAACAGAGTTCACCTGCGAGACGCTTATCGACAGCCTGCCGCTTCGCCAACAGACGATCCAGTTTGTCGGCGAGACGCCAACAAACAACGGCGGGGCCGGCGTTGAGTTCTTTTCGACCAGAGAGTACCGACCTGGTGATCCACTCAACCGTATTGACTGGAATCAGTACGCCCGGTCGGGGACGCTCTCGACAGTCGAATACCGCCTCGAGCGTGCGGTCACTGTCGTGTTCATTATCGATGATCGGGCCGCAGGCCACGTCGCTTCCATCGGTGGTGGGCCGAACTCCTTTGATCTCACACTGTATGCAGCAGCCCGTGGCATGGTCACCTCACTGGAAGACGGCAACGAGACGGGGATCGCAACGCTCAGCGGTCAGTGGGTCGATCCGGGCGTAGACGACCACACACGCAGTCTGCTTAACAACGTTATCGAGACGGCCGAACCGACCACAGAGATGTTCCTCAATCCGACGGGGTCCGACGAACCAGCCGCAGACGACAGTACGGATACGGTTGCGGCAGACGGCGGCATGGAGCTGTTGCATCGGTTGCCTGCAAACGGACAGGTTGTTCTCTGTAGCCCGCTGGTTGATGATACGATCGTCGAGTATGCCGAACAGTGCTCGAGTTACGGCCATGCGGTGAGCGTGCTGTCGCCGGATATGACCACCGGACTCGGTGTCGAGAGTCTCTCGATGGGCAACCGCGTAGGTCGGCTTCGCCGACAGCGACGAATCACGCGCCTTCGCGGACACAACACGGCGGTTGCTGACTGGAACCTCCGTGAGCCACTGTTGGCTGAACTTCAGCGGCTCCAACGGCGGTGGAAACAATGAGCCTCGAGTATCCGTCCCAACAGTCCAAAGAGTCTGCAAGCACTGTTGAGCAGCTTCGAGCAGGCCTCGTGTCTGTTGTCTCCTCGATAGTGACAAAACTCCAAGCCCGATTTTACAGCCTTCGGTTCGGCGATTGGTTCAGCATTGTTCTTACCCTTGGCGTGGTGGTGGTTGCCGGAACAGCGTTTGCGGGCTCGAGTGGTGCGTTGCTTGCGGTTGGCGGTGGACTTTCGCTTGCATTGACGCTCGTGATGACAAACAGTTCGAACCCACTTGTAAGCAGTCTCGGTGTTGCCGTTGGGATGCTAACCGGTGGGCTGGCGGCTGCGATTGTTGCCTTTGTGTTGTACATTCTGTTGCAGACCGGATTTTCGGGGCTGTTTGCAGGCGTCGGGCTGTTTTCGTTAGTGCTTGCGAGTACCGGGGCGTTTCTCGGGCCGGTTCGATCGCTCTCCCGGCTGGCGATCGCCCGCAGTATACTGATGGTAACGGTGGGAATCGTTGGTGTGTTTGGTCTCGGTGTCGCCTTGGTGCTTCCGCGGGCCGAACTCAGACAGCAGGCGACAGCAGCGGGCGTTGCGACCGGCCAAACAGTCGTCTCGAGTGCGCTGTCAGTTGACCCTTCGCATGCGCTGGCGACGTTTTTCCTGTTGGTGGCCGCAGCGTTGTTTTTTGTCGGCCGCATCGTCGTGCGGATACCGCTCGAGCGACTGTTGCCGGCTGACCGGCGATCGACTGCTGTCGCGGCCATCCAGTGGATCCAACGCTGGCGAATGACACTGGTTCGCGCCAGCCTGGTCGTCGCAATGGTCACCGGAATCGGGCTCATGCTGAACGCCACGGTGCCGCCTGAGGAGGATACTGCTTGGCTCTTGGAGTACACCCAACTGCTGCGAACCGACCAGTTGCTTGTCGTCGCACCCGAGCCGCTCGGCGAGCTACTTGTTGGCGTTGTCGGCTCACAACCGATTCGGGCTGGACTGTACGCAGTTGCGGGCGGGTCTATCGGCGTGCTGTTGGCCGGCCGGCTGTTGGGGGCGCTTCGTCGTGGGCTGGCCTGGACAATTGCCAAACTCGCCGCGCCGTTGGTTGGTGGTATTGTCGCTTCGATTCCGTTTGGCATCCTGGCCAGCGCCGTTGGAGCGATCGACGTACTCATCCAGGCAGCCCCGGCAAATACGCCTCCAGAGCTGCTGGAGTTTCTGCAGACAGTGCCGTCTTTCGTAGCCGGTGCGGTTGTCGCTGTCGTCTTGTTGGGTCTGTGTGTATGGACGCTCACCGCCCTGGGGCTGTTTGCTACGCTTATCGTCCTGCCAGCCAACGCCGGCAGCACCGCACTCGCCAGTATCGGACTGTTCGGTGTCGCGCTGGCAGCTGTCGTCGTTGATATCCCGCTGGTCGGCGTTGGGGTTACGGCGGCCGCACTCTGTGTGTGGGATGTCGGAGAGTTCGGAGCCACACTCAGAACGGAGCTTCCCGGCCGGCCGCCCACACTGCGCGCAGAAACGGTTCACACTGCTGGCAGTCTGTTGTACTGTTCGGCCGGAGCACTCGGTGCATGGCTGTTGTACCGCATGGCTGTGCCACAGATCCAGCCGCCAGCAGCCGAAATCGCCGCCCTCGGGCTGTTTGGGTCGCTGGGTGTCGCAGCCCTACTCGCACTGTTGTTGACACGTTCCTAATGCATCTTAGGGTTCTTTTTCACCACATTCGGCTTCGACTAGAGTTTCGGCCTGGTGCATAATCCAGACAATCGGTTTGCCTGTCTCGCGGGCGACTGCGGCGGCATCGTCGTACTCGGTGCTGATATCGTATATTTCGCCATCGGTTGTGCTGGCGATTTTGACCGTCACAGCATGTGTTTCGTCGCCGATCTCGAGTACAACGGTTTCGAAGCGCCGATGTGCCGTCCAGCGATGGCCTGCGCCGTGTTCGCGGATGCCGAGCGTTCCGGTCTCGAGAGCCAACCGGTGGGCAATACGTTCGGCATCTTTGGGTTTGCAGATCACCTTCACGAGATGGCCCGGTCGGGATTTTTTCATCGTGACCGGTAGAATCGAGACGTCTCTGGCTCCGGCAGCAGTCAGTGTCTCTTGGAGTCCCCCAAGCACCTCGGGAGCGGCATCATCCAGATTCGTCTCGAGAACCGTAATCGAATCGCGAGCAAGCCGACGACTACCGTCGCCGAGCGTTGCCCGAAGCACGTTGGGGCGGTTTTCGAAACTGGCCGTACCCGCTCCGTAGCCGACGGTCTCGACCGACAGCGCCGGAAGTGTCTCGAGGCCTTCGGCAACCTGTGCCATGAGCGCCGCACCAGTCGGCGTCAACAGTTCGGCAGCAACCGGCCCGCCACTGATCGACCACTCGGCGTCTTCGGCAATCTCGAGCACCGCCGGGCCAGGAACTGGGTAGGTGCCGTGGCTCATCTCGCAGTCGCCGCCGCCGACCGAAAGCGGGGTCGTGACGATTCGCTCGAGTGCCAATTCCTCGAAAAGAAGTGCTGCACCGACAATGTCGGCTATCGCATCATCTGCCCCGACCTCGTGAAACTGGATGGCCTCGAGAGAACGACCGTGGACTGCTGCTTCGGCTTCGCCAAGTCGCCGAAATGCACCACGGGCGGTTTCGCGAACCGATTCCGAAAGCGGTATCGACTCGAGAATCTCGAGCACCTCGGTGTAACTTCGGTGCGGACCGTGGCCCTCTGCGTGGGTATGGTCATGACCCTCTAGGTGTGCCGGGTCGTGGTCGTCGTGAGTATGGCTGTGGTCGTGGTCGTCGTGAGTATGACGCTGATCCTGCGTGTCGGTTTGATCGTGTTCGTCGGCCAGTAGCACATCGACAGTGGTTGCTTCGATTCCGTTCGTGACTGTCGAGTCGATGACGTACCGGACGCCGAGTGCGGATTCGACTGGCTCGAGGACGGCCGGGTCGGCACCCAACCCAACGAGTGCGCCAAGAATCATATCACCGCTGGCACCCATCTGTCCGTCGAACGCAACTGTTCGCATGGCCGATGTATGCGGCTGTTGCTAAAAAAGCCACCCACCCAGCCGGTCATATATACAAATCATGACTAATCACCAGCCGTATCGTGGGGCTTTTTTAACTGGTCACACCAATCTTTCGCTATGAGAAACGCGAAAATCGTCTGTACACTTGGCCCGGCCTCGAGCGACCAGGAGACGATCCGGTCGTTAGCAGAAGCCGGCATGTCCGTCGCTCGGCTCAATGCCAGCCACGGTTCGACCGACCACCGTGGAACCGTTATCGACCGCGTCCGGAACGTAGACGCCGAACTAACTGACCCGGTTGCAGTAATGGTCGATCTCAAAGGCCCAGAGGTTCGAACCGCCGAAATCGACGAGCCGGTGATGCTTGAGGCCGGCTCGGAAGTCACGTTCGCTGCCGGCGACACCTCGACACCAGAGTTTGTCGGCCTGACAGTCTCGATCACCGAGTGTGAGCCCGACGATATCATTCTGCTGGACGACGGCCGAATTGAAGCCCGGGTGCTCCGCGTCGAGGGCCGAGAGGTCATCGCCGAGATTATCTCCGGCGGCAAACTCCAGAGTCGGAAAGGCGTCAACATTCCTGGTGTTGATCTCGATATCGAACTCATTACTGAGGGTGATAAAAAGGAACTCCAGCTTGCGGCCGACAAAGACGCGGATTTCGTCGCCGCCAGTTTCGTTCGCGACGCCGAAGACGTCTACAAGATTGTCGACCAACTCGAGGCCTACGGCGGTGGTGATATTCCAGTGATCGCCAAAATCGAGCGGGCAGGCGCGGTCGAAAACCTCGATGGCATTATCAGTGCGGCCGACGGCGTGATGGTTGCTCGTGGCGATCTGGGTGTTGAATGCCCACTCGAGGACGTTCCGGTAATCCAAAAACGCACGATCAAGAAGTGTCTCAACGCCGGTGTTCCCGTGATCACTGCCACCGAGATGCTGGATTCGATGATCCACACCCGCCGACCAACGCGCGCGGAGGCCTCCGACGTTGCCAACGCCGTGCTTGATGGCACCGATGCAGTGATGCTGTCGGGTGAGACCGCAATTGGTGATCATCCAGTTCGAGTTGTCGAGACGATGGCCGACATCGTCAACGGCGTCGAAGCAAGCGAGGAGTACGCCGAAAGCGTCGAACAGCGCGTTCCAGCCGCCACAGACAAGTCCCGAACCGAAGCACTCGCCCGCTCGGCTCGCTATCTTGCGCGGGATATCGGTGCAGAGGCTGTCGTCGCCGCCAGCGAATCCGGCTATACGGCCCGCAAAACCGCCAAGTTCCGCCCGCAGGTTCCGATTGTTGCCACAACCCCGAACGACCGTGTTCGCCGACAACTCGCGTTGGTGTGGGGTGTAATCCCACGACAACTCGAGTATCAACAGAACGTCGAGACCATTCTCGAAGGCAGTGTCCAGGCTGCACTCGATTCGAAGGCCGCCGAAAGCGGCGATACGGTCGTTGCGGTCTCTGGGATGATGACGAGTCTCGAAGGGTCACAAACAACGAACATGCTCAAAGTCCACGTTGCAGCCGAAAAGATAGCCAGCGGCAAAGCAATCGTCGGCGGCCGCGTGGCCGGCCCGCTCGTCCGACTGCCAGATGGTGATCTCTCGGAGGTGCCTGACGGAGCAATCGTCTCGCTGCCGGCTGGCTTCGACAGTGAGTTTACGGGTGATATCGAAAAGATCGGCGGCATTATCGAGGCCAACGAGGGGATGACTGGCTATCCTGCCGTGATCGCTCGAGAGGTTGGCATTCCGATGGTCAGTGGTGCAGCTATTGACGAGTCGGTCGCCGACGGCGAGACGGTCAGTATTGACGCCGAACGCGGCGTTGTGTTCACCGGTAACGTCCTTCGGACACCCAGACGGTAGGCCTATGTGGCCAGCGACCGTTGTGTCGGTATGACACAGCGCTCGCAGTCGGACGCCGACGATGGCGACCACGAGTGGCGTTTTAGCGTCGACGATGTCGGCCCGGAGGCCGAACCCGAGGTGCCAGAGCCCGAGCCAATCGAAGCCGAACCGATTTCGCTCGAGCACGCGGTGTTCGTTGGCCTTGGTGTGTTGTTGGCACTGGGTATTATGGCAACCGCACTGTAGGCGATTGGTCACTGAACATGCAAACTAAGCACTTCGAAGACCGACTACAGCTATGATCTTTCCGTTGCAGTTGGATCTCATCTCGCCTGAGACGCTTCCGCTGTTGTTGATAACAGCAGGATTGTTGATCTCACTGGCCGAAGCGCTTGCGCCAGGTGCGAACTTCATCGTTGTCGGCATCGGGCTGCTTGGAGCCGGACTCACCGGGTTGCTGTTGAGCCCGTTGATCGCACTCAGTCCGTTTATACTCGGGATATTAGTGCTTGTGTTCGGCTCGATTGGGTTTTATTTGTACAACGAGTTCGATTTCTACGGTGGAAAAGGCCAGGCCCAAACCAGCGATTCGAACGCCTTGCGGGGCAAAACTGGTCGTGTCACCGAACGCGTAACGCCATCTGGCGGCGAGGTCAAACTACAGGGCGGCGGGTTTAACCCCTTCTACTCGGCGCGCTCGTTGGATACCGAAATTCCAGAAGGAACTGATGTGATGGTTGTCGATCCCGGCGGCGGCAACGTCGTCACCGTCGAATCGCTTGCTATTATCGAAGACGACATCGACCGCGAGCTAGCCAAAGGTCGTTCGGCCGACTCGAGCGAGGATGCTACTGATCCTCCTGAACAGGACGAAACCGCAGCGGCCGAGTACCTGAAACACAAGGCCGAAACAGACCCCGAATTCGAACAGTAATAGCTTCCTACCGTCTGTTTTACCTGCTCAAAATATGTCTATATGATGTAATGAAGGCAACCCTTATCACCTTGTCAGTACAAAAACCGGGTATGGACGTACTCGCCTTACAAGGTGCATTTGGAGCGCTCACATTTAGTGCCGTCGGGCTGTTGTTCATCTTGTTAGTCGTCGTCACGATCTGGCAGACTGTCGAAATCGTCGACGCCTACGAGAAGAAAGCCCTGACTGTCTTCGGTGAGTATCGGAAGCTACTCGAGCCGGGTTTCAACATTATTCCGCCGTTCGTCTCTCGAACCTATGCGTTCGATATGCGAACACAAACACTGGATGTACCACGTCAGGAAGCGATCACTCGCGACAACTCGCCGGTGACCGCTGATGCAGTTGTCTACATCAAGGTCATGGACGCCAAAAAGGCCTTTTTGGAGGTCGACGACTACAAAAAGGCAGTCTCTAATCTTGCCCAGACGACACTCCGGGCTGTACTTGGGGATATGGAACTCGACGATACGTTGAACAAACGCCAGGAGATCAACGCCAAAATCCGTACCGAACTGGATGAACCAACCGACGAGTGGGGTATCCGTGTCGAAAGCGTCGAGGTTCGTGAAGTCAACCCATCCAAAGAAGTCCAGCAGGCGATGGAACAACAGACTTCTGCGGAGCGCCGCCGCCGTGCGATGATCTTAGAAGCCCAGGGTGAACGCCGCAGTGCGGTCGAAAAAGCCGAGGGTGACAAACAGAGTGACATCATCCGGGCCCAAGGTGAAAAACAGAGTCAGATTCTCGAGGCCCAGGGTGATGCAATCTCGACGGTTCTCCGCGCAAAATCCGCCGAGGCGATGGGCGAACGTGCCATCATCGAACGCGGCATGGAAAGCCTCGAGCGCATCGGCCAGGGTGAATCCTCGACGTTCATCCTGCCGCAAGAACTCACCTCGCTGGTGGGTCGCTACGGCAAGCAACTGACCGGCAGCGACATCCAAGAAAGCGAAGGCCTCGAGGGCAAAGAGTTCGATGATGAGACCCGCAAGATGCTTGGGCTCGACGATATTGATGAGATTCTCGGCGAGATCGACCAGGCCGCCGAGATGGATATCGAACAGCTCGAACAGGAAGCCGAGCAAGTCAAAACTGGCGAGGGATCGATTAAAAGCCCGAATGAAGTAATTGATGAAGCCGACGAAAAAGAACCGCTGACTGAAACCGAACAGTAGTCAGATAGTATATCAGAACTACTGGACGCTAATAGCTACTATTCTGGCAGTAAGTGGCCTCTAACCACCCATCTTAGTCTATTTGGGTCGATGTACTTTTATATCCTGTTGACGGTACCATCTGATAGATGGGCGATTCAGTCGACGAACGAAAGCGGACGACACTCCGTCGGTTCGCCGCACTTGGAGCGGCGACACCGTTTGTCGGCGTCGCCAGCGGCAACTCGAGTACGGACGCTCGAAGCGAGGTGCCGGCGGCGATTCGAGGATATCTCTCGAGGACACCCGGTGCGCACTTTTCGAAACTTAGAGACGACCTGAAACTCGGGACGGGCGAGACCCAACACCACCTGCGTGCACTCACCGAGGCAGGCGAGATTGAGTCTCGGCGTGATGGCGAGTATCGCCGCTTTTTCCCCGCCGAACAGTTCAGCGAGTTCGAACAGATCGCATTGGGCTATCTCCGACGAGAAACACCCAGAAAACTGTTGATCGAGCTGTTAGACTCACCTGCCGACACCGGCAGTGCGCTTGCTAACCGACTTGAGGTCTCGCGGGCGACAGTAAGCAACTATGCCAGTGAGTTAGAAGACGCCGGCTTGCTTGATCGTTCCGAGCAGTACGCCGTCGACAATCCGGAAACCGTCCTTACGTTGCTCGTGCGGTATGCGGATTCGTTCGGCCCCGATGCGGTCGCATTTGCCGGACGAGCCAACGAACTCATTCGGCTTGATCGGTCGTAGTCACTCGCCAGCGGCTTCAGTTGGTTGCTCGTTGATTGCAACGTCGTGTTCGGATTCGTCAGTCACCATCTCGCGTGGAATTACGTCGAGACAGGCGACTGAATCACCGTTGTCGAGTTCCATCACGATTACACCCATCGTGTTTCGGCCGACAATTGAGAGTCCCTCGACAGGCGTACGCATGATCTGGCCCTCGCTGCTCATCACTAGCAGGTGGTCGCCGGGTCCAACCGTTTCGGTCGCACAGACTGACCCGTTTCGGCTTCCAGTTTTGATATCGATCAGCCCTTTGCCGTTTCGTGACTGGACTCGGTAGTCTTCAATATCCGAACGCTTGCCGTAGCCGTTTTCTGTGACGGTCAGCACCCAACTGTGTCGGTCTGTGTCGACACCGGCAACGCCCGCGACTGTATCGTCGCCCTGAAGATTGATACCCCGAACACCGCGAGCGGTTCGGCCCATCGCTCGAACGTCGCTTTCGTCGAAGCGAATCGCCATCCCGTTGGCTGTCCCGATGACGAGCGTGCGGTCGCCGTCGGTGACTTCGACATCAACCAGTTTGTCGCCGTCCTCGAGTCGTAGCGCACGAATTCCCGTCGAACGAATGTTTTGGAACTCTTCGACCGAAGTACGTTTGATGTAGCCATCGCGGGTGACCATTGTCAAGAACCGAGAGCCGTCGATCTCGTCGGTTGCGATGTCATCCATGTTAACGACCGCGGTGAGCTGCTCGTCGCTGTCGAGATCCAGCAGATTAACCGCCGATTTGCCGCGGGCCGTCCGGCTCATCTCAGGGATCTGAAAGCCACGCAGTGTGTAGATCTGGCCGTGATTCGTAAAGCACAACAGATAGTCGTGGCTGTTGGCCACAAATACAGAAGAGACCAAATCGTCCTCTTTGAGATCGGTTCCGATGATCCCTTTGCCACCACGGTTTTGGGCCGAAAACGTCGAAAGCGGCACACGTTTGATGTAGTCGTCTTCGGACATGACGACGACCGAATCCTCTTCGGGAATCAGATCTTCGTGAGCAACCGAGCCCGTATCCTCAATAAATGACGTTCGGCGCTCGTCGTCGTATTCGGCTTTAATCTCGAGGAGTTCGGACTCAATCACACCGAGGAGCTCGGATTCGTTGGTGAGGATTTCGGTAAGCCGTTCGATACGGGCCTGGACGTCTTCGTATTCGTCTTCGATCTCTTGGGCTTCCATTGAGGTCAGCGAGCCCAACTGCATGGCAACGATGTGTTCGACCTGCGGTTCGGAAAACTCGAACTGCTCGCGGAGGTCGGCTTTCGCTTCGTCTCGGTTTTCGGCATCCTGGATCGTCTCGACGACACTGTCGACGTTGTTGAGTGCGGTGAGTCGCCCTTCGAGAATATGGGCACGGTCTTCGGCTTCGTCCAGTTCGTACTGGGAACGTCGGCGAACGACCTCACGGCGGTGCTCGAGATAGTGCTGGATCGTCTCACGGAGGGTGAGCACCTGTGGTGAGCCATCAACCAAAGCGAGGTTAATAACACCAAACGTGCGTTCGAGGTGGCTCTCTAAGAGCTGGTTTTTGACCACCTCAACCATCGCATCCCGCTTGAGTTCGATGACGATCCGGATGCCGTCGCGGTCGGACTCATCGCGGAGATCACGGATTCCCTCGAGTTTGCCCTCGTTGACATCATCAGCAATGCGTTCGACGAGTCGGGATTTGTTCTCTTGGAAGGGGAGTTCGGTGATGACGATCCGACCGTTTTCTTCGTCGGTTTCGAACTCTGCACGAACCCGAATCCGACCGCGGCCTGTTTTGTATGCACTGTGGACGCCCGCTCGCCCGACGATATTCGCACCGGTTGGGAAATCCGGGCCTTTCACATGACCCATGAGGTCTTCGATACTCGCTTCAGGATTGTTGATCAAATGAACCGTGGCGTCGATTACTTCCCCGAGGTTGTGCGGCGGAATGTTGGTCGACATCCCGACTGCAATCCCTGAAGAGCCGTTGACAAGCAGGTTCGGAAACGCCGACGGGAGGACTTCGGGCTCGGTGAGTCGGTCGTCGTAGTTTGCGGTGAACTCAACGGTGTCTTTGTCAATGTCCTCGAGCAACTCTTCGGCAATCGGAGCCATTCGGGCCTCCGTATACCGCATGGCGGCCGGTGGATCGCCATCGACCGACCCGAAGTTACCCTGGCCGTCGACAAGCGGATACCGCATCGAGAAGTCTTGGGCCATCCGCGCGAGCGTATCGTAGATCGCGCTGTCGCCGTGGGGGTGGTAATCACCCATCGTCTCGCCGACGATCGAAGAACTCTTTCGGTGGGCCGACCCGGATGAGACGCCGGCTTCGTCCATCGCATACAGGATTCGGCGGTGAACCGGTTTGAGCCCGTCCCGAACGTCAGGAAGTGCGCGTCCGGCGATCACTGACATGGCGTAGTCGATATACGACTGTTCCATTTCGTCTTCGATCCGGGCGGTCTCGATACGTGCGGCGTCGATGTCTGGATTATCAGGTAAATCTGCGCTCATAGTTCGTTAGATGTCGACCCATTCGGCCTCAGTCGCGTGGTCTTTGATAAACTGTTTCCGCGGTTCGACCGCATCGCCCATTAGCACCGAAAACATCCGGTCGGCCGCTGCGGCATCCTCAATGGTAATGCGTTTGAGAATTCGGTTTTCGGGATCCATCGTGGTTTCCCACAGCTGGTCGGGGTTCATCTCACCCAGTCCCTTGAATCGCTGAACCTGCGTCGGGTTGCCGTTACATTTTTCTTCGACGATCTGGTCGCGTTCTTCGTCTGTCATCACATCATAGGTCTCGCCGCGGTATCGAACCCGGTAGAGCGGCGGCTGGGCCGCATACACGTAGCCGGATTCGATCAGCGGCTTCATGTGCCGATACAGTAGGGTCAAAAGCAGGGTTCGGATGTGTGCACCGTCGACGTCAGCATCAGTCATGATGATGATCTTGTGATACCGAGCCTCCTCGATGTCGAACTCTTCGCCGATTCCCGCCCCAATCGCCGTGATGAGCGCGCGGATCTCGGTGTTTTCGAGAATCCGATCCAGCCGGTGTTTCTCGACGTTGAGGATTTTACCCTTAATTGGTAAAATCGCCTGATTGTGCCGGTCTCGTCCCTGTTTGGCACTGCCGCCTGCGGAATCACCCTCAACGACGAACAACTCGCTGTCGGCTGGATCCCTCGTCTGACAGTCCGCGAGTTTGCCAGGAAGCGCCGTCGACTCCAAGGCACTTTTTCGGCGGGTCAGCTCTTCGGCCTTTTTGGCGGCTTTGCGGGCTCGAGCCGCCTCAGCGGCCTTGCTGACGACGGCTTTGCCGGCCTCGGGGTTTTCTTCGAGATAGGTTCGGAAATGCTGGTGGGTTGCACTTTCGACGATTCCGCGAACTTCGCTGTTGCCGAGTTTCGTCTTGGTCTGGCCTTCGAACTGCGGATCAGGGTGTTTGACCGAAATAACTGCTGTGAGGCCCTCTCTGACGTCTTCGCCTTTGAGGTTTTCATCCAAGTCGTCGGTTAACCCGTGTTCGTTGGCATAATCGTTGACAACACGCGTCAGGGCTGTTTTAAACCCGGTTAGATGGGTTCCGCCCTCGCGCGTGTTGATGTTGTTGGCAAACGCGTGAATCGACCCCTGGAGTTCGTCAGTCGCCTGAATGGCGATCTCAACGTGGATATCGTCTTCGGCGTCCTCGAAGTAGATGACTTGCTCGTGAATCGGACTTTTTGTTTCGTTAAGATACGTAACGAACTCCCGGATGCCACCCTCATAGCGGAACTGCTCGCTGTCACCGGAGCGTTCGTCCTCGAGGCCGATAGCGACCCCAGAGTTCAAAAAGGCGAGTTCGCGGAGCCGGTTGGCTAGTGTCGAGTAAGCGAACGCAGTCGTCTCGAAAATCTCACTGTCGGGCCAAAACCGGATCGTGGTGCCGGTTTCTTCGTTCGCCTCCATTGGTCGAACCTTCTGGAAGGCTCCGGCTTCGGGTTCACCATGGTCGAACCGATGGGCCCAGACGTGACCGTCACGTTTGACTTCGACCTCGAGTGATCTCGACAGCGCGTTGACCACCGAGACGCCGACGCCGTGGAGCCCACCTGAGACCTGATAGGATTTGTTGTCGAACTTCCCGCCTGCGTGCAAGACGGTCATAATCACTTCGAGGGCGGGTCGGTCGTACTGCTCGTGAGTATCAACCGGGATGCCACGGCCGTCGTCGGAGACAGACACCGAACCATCGTCATGAATCGTCACCTCGATATGATCGCAGTACCCCGCCAGTGCCTCGTCAATCGAGTTGTCAACGACCTCGTAGACGAGATGGTGGAGGCCGCGGCCATCCGTCGAGCCGATATACATCGCCGGCCGCTTCCGGACGGCCTCGAGGCCTTCTAAGACCTGAATCTGTCCGGCCCCGTATTCATTTTCGCCTGACATAGAACTTGGTTTGTCTAGTCGTTCCCTCGGGATAAAGCCCTCGCACGCGCGCGGGTGATGACGTCTAAGTATTCCTGCTACGCCAAGAAATCTTCTCGTTAGGCCAATCGTAGTTCCGTTGTCCCAACCTACCCGGCAGTCTTGGGTTCGGGCCTCGAGTCCGTCGGGTGCCGAACAGGTTTTAACGCCGCCGTCGAAAAGATATCGCATAGAATGACGTCATTCCAGGCGGAACTCGGTGCGGACGAAGGGATCGCCGAAGAGTTGGCCAAAGGCCAACGAGAGATCTCTATCGCCGAGTTCTTCGAGAAAAACAAACACATGCTCGGCTTCGATTCGGGCGCACGCGGGCTTGTGACCGCGATTAAAGAGGCCGTCGATAACGCCCTTGATGCGACCGAAGAAGCGGGCTTTCGACCCGATATCTACGTCGAGATCACGGAAGTCGGCGACTACTATCGGCTAATCATCGAGGACAACGGGCCGGGAATCACCAAAGAACAGCTTCCGAAAGTCTTCGGGAAGCTGCTGTACGGCTCGCGGTTCCACGCCCGCGAACAGAGTCGTGGCCAACAGGGAATCGGCATCTCGGCGGCCGTATTATACTCGCAGCTCACTAGCGGCAAACCCGCTAAAATCACGAGCCGAACCCAGGAGGCCGACCAGGCCGAATACTTCGAGTTGATTATCGACACCGACACCAACGAACCTGAGATTCGAGACTCGAAGTCAACTACCTGGGATCGAACCCACGGCACCCGAATCGAACTGGAGATGGAAGCTAACATGCGGGCACGCCAACAGCTCCACGACTACATCAAACACACCGCTGTCGTCAACCCACACGCTCGTATCGAACTCATCGAGCCCGGCTTAGACGCACCGCTGAAGTTCGAACGCGGTACTGACCAGCTTCCCGCCGAAACTAACGAGATTCGTCCGCACCCCCACGGCGTTGAACTCGGGACGCTGTTGAAGATGCTGGCCGCAACCGAATCCTACTCCGTCTCGGGCTTTCTGCAAGAGGAGTTTACTCGTGTCGGGAAAAAAACGGCCAGCAAGGTCATCGACAACTTCCGAGACCGACACTACGGTCGGGGACTGTCGTGGCCGACGCCAACGCTCAACGCCGATCTCGAGGCTGCGGTCACCGCAGCCGTCTCGAACAAAGGAGCCGACGCCACCGAGTCGTTTGCCTCCGAGATCCAGTCGGTACTCACCAACCGCGAACGAACGGCTCACTCGGAGTTAGTCGAGATCGTCGACAACATCGCCGACAGCGTCGAAGCCGAGACGGGCCGGACGTTCGGCTCGACTGTCCGAAAGAAGGCCGTTGGAGCCGCTTGGGGCGAACTCACCGCATTTGACATGGACGGCGATGGACAAGACCGACTCACCCCAGCGACCTATGCGTTGGTCGACGAAGCGACAAGCACCCGCAAAGACGACGCTACTGTCCAGGCCTTGGCCGAACGCATTACGCGACGGCTCGCCAACCGTGAGGGATCGACGTTCCGGGTTACACACAAAGAACTGCAAGCGTTGGTCGACGACGCCGCAGACGCCACCGTCGAGTACGATAATGTGACTGTCGGTGAGACCGCACGCGAAAATATTCTCGAGGCACTCTGGGCGAGTGCTCGAACTGTCCCCGACGACCCACCCAAGGTGCGGGAGATCGCCGACAGCCGTGATACGGCCAGCGAACTGCTCGAGGCAATGCGCGAGACAAACATCCTCGCACCACCCACCGATTGTCTGTCGCCGATCACCGCCGAACTCGTCGAAGCCGGGCTTCGCAAGGAGTATGAGGCTGACTTTTATGCCGCAGCCACGCGCGATGCAGACGTTCACGGCGGCGATCCGTTCATTGTTGAAGCCGGAATCGCCTACGGGGGGGAACTAACAGCCGAAGGCAGCGTTGATCTGTTGCGC
This sequence comes from Haloferacaceae archaeon B1-Br10_E2g22, assembly GCA_001563795.1. Taxonomy (GTDB): domain Archaea; phylum Halobacteriota; class Halobacteria; order Halobacteriales; family Haloferacaceae; genus Halohasta. The sequence continues at coordinate 20,217 of LKML01000026.1, forward strand.
TTTGCCAACCGTGTCCCACTAGTCTACCAGCAGGGTGCGTGTGCGATTACAGATGTCGTCAAATCAATCGGCTGGCGAAACTACCGGCTCGACCAACCAGGCGGCAGCGGAATTCCCAACGGGCCGGCCGTCCTCATGGTACACGTCGCCTCGACGAACGTGCCGTTTACCAGCGAATCGAAAGACGCTCTGGCAAACATTCCGGCGATCGAAGACGAAATCGAGTTGGCAATCCGTGAGGCCGCCCGCGAACTCAAATCCTATCTCAACAAGCGACGCTCGCTGCAGAAACGACAGGAAAAACAGGACGTACTGAGCCGAATCCTTCCCGAGATGGCCGACAAAGTCGCCGAGGTCACAGGTAGAAAGCGACCCAACATCGACGGAGCGATGGGCCGAATTATGAACAACCTCTGTATCGACCGCGAGGTCAGCGGCGGGACAGTGACGTTGACGGTCGAAAACTACTCCGACCGTAGTGAGACACCCGAGATCACCGAAATCGTTAGCGTTGAACCACAGGAGCTCAACGGTCAAGCGAGCGTGATCGATCTCGACGGTGAGTGGTATATTCAGTGGTCACCAGACGTTTCGGCCGGCGAGGAGGCTGAACTCACCTACGCCGTCGATGACGAGGCCGACTTTGCGATTACTGTCGAGGGAATCGAAAATGAGAAACTAACGCTGAACGCCTGAACGGAGCCACAATGAGCACACAAACCGACGAACAACGAGCCAGAGAACAGCTCATCGACCTTGCAGCGGAGTTTTACGACCAGTTTGCCGGCGGCCAGATTCCCGAGATGACACTGCCGACCCGGACAAAAAGCAACATCGAGTACGACAAAAACTCTGGAGTGTGGGTCTACGGCGACCGTACCTCCAAGCGGTCGGCGAACTCCGTGCGCGGAGCGCGTAAACTCCTCAAGGCCGTCTACACCATCGAATTTCTCGCCAACCAACTCGAGGAAGACCGCTCTTCGACGCTTCGTGAGTTGTACTATTTGTCCGAATCGTGGGACAACAAGGAGGCTCACTTTTCGGATCAAGACGAATCAAACCAGTTGATCGAGGATTTGGAGATCGTCTCCCAAGTTACTCGTGAAGATTTCCACATGCGGCCCGAAGAATCAGGTGCAACGCTGATGGGGCCGTTGTTGCTCCGAGAACAGACTCGCCGTGGCGAACGTGAGATACACTGTCAAGAGGATGTCGGCGAGGGCGGCTATCAGATCCCGAACAACCCCGATACCATCGAGTTTCTTGAGGCTGAGATCGACTTTGTTCTGTGTGTCGAAACGGGCGGGATGCGAGATCGGCTGATCGAAAACGGCTTCGACGAACAGTACAACTGTCTCGTGGTTCATCTCAAGGGCCAACCTGCCCGCGCGACACGACGGATTATCAAGCGCCTCCACGACGAACTCGAGTTGCCGGTCACCGTCTTCTGTGACGGCGATCCGTGGTCGTATCGGATCTATGGGTCGGTTGCGTATGGATCGATTAAATCCGCTCATCTCTCGGAGTACCTGGCGACGCCCGAGGCCGAGTATATCGGGATTCAGCCCAGCGACATTGTCGAATACGACCTACCGACTGACCCGCTTGCGGATTCGGACATCAACGCCCTTGAGTCCGAACTCACAGACCCACGCTATCAGACCGACTACTGGACCGAACAGATCGAACTCCAACTCGAGATTGGCAAAAAGGCCGAACAGCAGGCGCTTGCAGCCCGCGGGTTGGATTTCGTGACCGAAACGTATCTGCCCGAGCGGCTGGATGCAATGGACGTCATCTAAGCGGCCCTACAGCCAACGACACATATTAAGTTCGGACACACATCAGAGTAGGTAGAAACTATGCCTGGAGGCCCTACATTTGGCGACGAACTCGACGCCCAAACCGAGACGTATCTGGATCGCTTGACAGACTGTGTGTCGTTGTTGCCCGAAGTACTCGATGCGTATGCCACCGACGGTGCATACGAATCAACGTTCGAAGAAATCGGCGCAATCGAAAGCGAGTGTGACCGACTCAACCGCGAGATCAACGGCACGATTACGAACGCGGGCCCTGACGATATCGGTCTGCTCAACAGCCGTGTGCATTTCAACGCCTCGGAGTTGATCGGTTTCTACGGCACCCTTGATGTGATCGCCAACCACACCGAACGTATCGCCCAAGAGCTGTTGATGATGCGGCCGCCCCACGACAATGCCTGTTTCGAAGGACTCCACGAAATGGGCTATGAGATCGCAGACGGACTCGAGGCGCTCGAAACCGTCGTTGTCGATTTCGTCCACGCTATGAGCCGCACCGACGAGTCGGCCGACCTCACCGAGGATATCGAGGCCGTTCGCGTGATGGAATCGGCATGTGACGAACTTCGCAACACCGTGATCTCGACGGCGTTTGCTGACGAGGAGATCGACCAGCCGCTGATGTACCGTGAGTTTGCGATCTTGTTCGACGAACTCGCCAACACAATGGAGGATATCACCGACCAGGTGATCATCATTGCCAGCAACGAACCGGGAATCACAACCGAACCAAAACCACAACAGTAACCACACCGAAGCGGCCTCTCGAGCCGTGTGGCACCCGCCAAACCAGCGGTTGGTTAGTTACCAGCGTTCCTCGGTGGACTGTCGGCTGTTTTTGAGCTGCGGGTTCGACCACCCAGCGTCTCGAACTCGAAGTCCTCGAACTCCGAGGGAACCTGCCCTTCGGCTGCGTACACGTAGAGGGCTGTTTTGGCGATTCCCTGGACAGTCTGGCCGACCAGATATACACTGACGGTCAGGCCAATAGCTCCAACGATAACGCTGGTGGTGCCGACCCCCGGCAGAACCGTAAATAACAGACCACCACCGGCGAAGACGAGTGCCATCCCGACGATCCACAGTGCGAACTGGATCAGCCCAATGTCAAGCGTCGACGAGAAGGTCTCACCCCAGGTGTCCCGAAACGTTCCGGCGCTCTTCGAGAACATCTCTTTGATCGAACCGTCCTCGAAGACAATCACCGGAATAATTAAAAACGTCGTGATCGTCCAGCCGAGCGCGAAGATTCCCGCAATAATCCGCGAAAGCGCGGAATCCGAGCGTTCGATCGACCGGAGGACGACGCCGACGACCGCTGAGATCACAGCCCAGACGGCGAGTTCGGCTTTCATTTCCCAGGCGGCAGCCATCCCACCACGGAGTGTGGGATTCTGACCATGGAATGCCTCATAATGAATGCAAGGCGGAAACCCGCGTCTTTAGGCGCGGGAGGAAGCCGACAACACTGACACAACCCACGTTCGATAACAGGCTGACTCCCCCACGCCAATCCAAATTATAATAAATACAGGCCCCTACATATGAAGTACAGATGGTGGACGACTCACGCACTCGAACCGTGCCCATCAAGCTCGATGTGGGCGAGAGTGCCGCTGACCTCCTCCACCAGACGACTGATCACTTCCTCGACGCCGCCAACCACGTCGTGGACGTAGCGTGGAAACCAGACTGGAAAATCACCAGTAAACAAAAACTTCACCATCTCACGTACTACGACATCCGAGACGACTCACCGCTCCCGGCCAACCTCGTGCAAGCAGCACGAAACCGCGCCGCAGAAGCCGTCAAAGGCTGTGTCAAACGGTGGAAGGACGGCAAGAAAGCCTCGAAACCACGCTTCACATCACGGTTCGCCAGCTACGACACACGAACCGTCACGGTCAATCCCGACCACGCCACCCTTGCCACCATCGACGGGCGAGTGACCGCCGAGTTCGTCCTCCCCAACGAACAACGTGAGACGCCGCACTCGGCGTATCTGTTCAACGATGACTACGAGGTGAAAGGAGCTACGCTCCACTACGACGAGGTTGAGGGCTGTTTCTACCTCCATGTTCGGACAAAGCCCGCCGTGGAGAACGATGATGCTGACACAGGCGATGCCAAGCACGTCTCCGTCCTTGGTGTTGACCTCGGTATCACAAACATCGCAACCACCTCAACCGGACGCTTCTGGAGCGGTGGCGAACTCAACCACTGGCACAGGGAATACGAGAAGCGTCGTGGCTCCCTCCAACAGACCGGAACTCGGTGGGCGCACGAGAACGTCCAGCGAGTCGGTCGCAAGCAAACCGGGCGTTTCGAGCAGATGCTTCACATGATCTCGAACGAACTCGTTGCGGAAGCCCTCAAAAACGACTGTACGCATATTGTGTTTGAGCAAC
>LKML01000027.1 GCA_001563795.1 Haloferacaceae archaeon B1-Br10_E2g22
GGCTGGTTGGCACAGCCCGGAGTCTACCTTTACGACTTGTCCAGCGGATTCCAACCGCAGGCACAAGTGGTAGACTGCAAACCGTAATATCCCAACCCAGCGGTGCGGTGCCGTGGGATTCCCGCGTTGACGAGACCTTCGGTCTCGTTCGCACACCAGAAATCTCCGATCTCTGGGGGCGTCTTCAGGCGCGGGAGGATGTCAATGCGGTAGTTCAGCGAAAAAAGAATTGGGTTTTTGCCTGTCGAGCCCGTATATAGAGTATCTCTCCGTACTGTTAGACCGACCACTGTACAGCATCGAGTGTCCGCCGGTCTACGGAGAGCCAACATATGACACACCACACAACCGTACTCGTTATTGGCGGCGGCGGCACCGGCGTCGGAACAGCCCGCGATCTTACAATGCGTGGCGTCGACGTAACGCTCGTCGAGCGGGATGGACTGGCCGGCGGTACGACAGGCCGCTCGCATGGGCTGTTGCACAGCGGCGCGCGGTATGCGGAATCCGACCCCGAGGGAGCCGCAGAGTGTATCGAAGAAAACCAAATCCTCCGAGAGATATCTGGTGAGTGTATCGGCGACAGCGGCGGGATTTTCGTCCAACTCGCCGAGGACGACCCCGAATACTTTGATGCGAAACTCGCCGGCTGCGAAGAACACGGCATTCCAGCCGAGGTAATCGACGGCGACGAAGCCCGCGAGCGCGTCCCCGAGCTGTCCGAAGATGTCGTCCGGGCGATGGTCGTCCCTGACGGTGTGATCTACCCCTCTCGGCTTGTTGCAGCCAACGCCGCCAGTGCCGAAGACCACGGCGCGGAAATCTTTACGCACGCTCCAGTCGAGGGCATAACAGTCAGCGATGGAGCGATTGCAGCCGTCGAGGTCGGCGGACAGCTCAATGCGACCATCGAAGCCGACTACGTCGTCAACGCCACAGGCGCGTGGGCCGGTGAGTGTGCGGCGATGGCCGGCGTTGATGTCGAGATGAAACCCACCAAAGGTGTGATGGTTGGCGTCGACTACGAGGGGCTCGAGCCCGTCATCAACCGGTGTCGAGTGCCAGACGACGGCGATATTATCATCCCGCATGCAAGCCAGGTCGTACTCGGAACGACAAGCGTCGGCGTCGACGATCCGGACGAATATGAAGAAGAACAGTGGGAAATCGAAAAAATGTTCGAAGAGTGTGAGAAAATGATGCCTGCCCTCGAGGGCCGCGAGGTTGCTCGCACCTACTGGGGTGTCCGGCCGCTGTATGCGCCCGACGAGTCGGGCCGCGGCAGCAAAGACTCCGGGAAAGGCGACGAGCGCGGCATTTCGCGTGGGTTTTTCTTGTTGGATCACGCCGACGACGGCGTCGAGAACTTCGCCAGCGTTGTTGGCGGCAAACTGACGACCTACCGCATGATGGCCGAGGCGGTCGCCGACCACGTCGATGAGGTCTTAGGTGTCGGCGGCAAATCAACGACCGAAACCGAACCACTGCCGGGAATCGACGACCCCGAGCGACTCGATACGCTCGTCGCAGCCTACAGTGCACGCCAGCCGGCTGATATCGATGTCGTCGCCGACCGCGGCGAACAGACTGCAGACGACTAACACACCGCTGTATCCCTCTTTATGTTTTCAGACCGTACCGACCGACTCGCCGACAACGGCCCGTTCATGGGGTATGGCGCGGCGGTCACCCCTGGTCGGGACGGCCCACTCGTGTTCGTCACCGGCCACGGCGAGGCCAACCGTTTGCTTCGGTGGGAAGACGACCATCTAGTCGATCGGTCGTGTGGCATACTCGCCGACACGAGCCGCCAGGCAATCGGTATCGCCGCAGCGGATATGGACGCCGACGGGCTCGAGGAGGTGTACGTTCACAACACCGACGCATACGACGGCGAGACCGAAACAACGGATCTGTTGTTGGATCGCATCGATCACGAAGGCCGGACGGTCTGGTGTGATATCTTCGGAGAGGCTCCGAACATCGACCGTGGCAACCAGTATGCCGGCCGGTCGGTGGCCGCTATCGACCGGCTGGGAACCGGACGCTACGGGATGGCGGTTGCCAGCTACGGGGCGGCCCTCCGGTACTACGAACTCGGCGACGACCGTGAGATCACCGATATGGCTGAAGTAGTGAGTCTCGAGTGCGACTGTTACTGCCGGTCGCTTGTCGCCGCGCCGTTGGTCTCGGATTCGATGGATCTGTTTGTCGGCACTGACGACGGCCCAAACAGATTGTTTCGAAACGACGATGGCCATTTCGTTGAGCTCGCAGACGAATACGGCATCGCTGATACAGGCTGTGAGTGCCGCGGGGCAGTGGTCTTCGACGACGGCGAGAACCTGGGAATTGCGACGGTCGGCTGGGAGAGTCCAAACCGTATTTTCAGCCGAAACAACGGCCTGTTCGTAGATGTCGCTCCGAAGTCGTTCACCGAACCAACCACAGCAAGAACGCTGCTGGCGGCGGATTTCGACAACGACGGCCGCCAAGAGCTGTTCGTCAACAGCCTCGAGGAGCCCAACCGGCTGTTCGGCCGCAAAGACGGCCACTGGCAGCAACTGGACGTTGGCGACGCACTGGAAGCCGACGGCTGTGGAACCGGTGCGGTGGTGGCTGATCTCGACGACGACGGCCGCCTCGAGCTGTTGGTCGTCCACGGCGAGCGCGAGGCCCAACCGCTGTCGTTGTATACGGCCCGTAGCGAAAACGGCTGGCTTCGGATCGCCCCAACAACCCAGTACGGCGCGCCCGCCCGCGGGGCAGTCGTCACCCTCGAGACCTCTTGCGGACGACAACAGCGCGTTATCGACGCCGCCAGCGGCTATCTATGTCAGTCCGAACCGGTCGCACATTTTGGCCTCGGTGGCGAGACGACAAGCCGGCACGAGCCACGGTCGGTGACCGTTCGGTGGCCGGATGGCCGCGAACAGACAGTTGTGTCGCCTGCCAGCGAGACAACACACCGAATTAGCCACCCGGCGGCCAACACGGAGTGACGGTTTTGTGACTGGCCGTTGAGCTGGCAGTATGATCGACAACCGCGAGCAGCTAGAACAATCGGCGCGCCATGCGGTCGCCCTCGAGGCGCTGGCAGCGGGGATCGAAGCTGCCGATCCGGCCCGACTGACACGCAGGCGAGTAAGCCTCGACGGCGAGACGCTACAAATTGGTGATTCGACCGTCTCGCTCGGCGATTATTCGGAGGTTCGTGTGGTCGGCGGCGGAAAGGCAGCCGGCGTCGTCGCCGCCGAACTCGAGGCGATTTTTGGCGACCGGCTCGACGGCGGCGTCGTAGTCACCAACAACCCGGTTGCGACCGACCGCATTGAGTTGCTGGCGGCTGACCATCCGGTACCAAGTCAAAAGGGGGTCGAAAGCACCCGCCGGCTGTTGGCAGTTGCCGAAGACGCCGGCGAAGATACCCTGTTGGTGGCGGTAGTCACCGGCGGCGGCAGCGCACTCATGACGGCACCGGCGGCAGGACTCACGCTGGCGGAGCTACAGTCAACCACCCACTCGCTGCTCGAAAGCGGCGCGAGCATTACAGAAATTAACACAGTCCGCAAGCATTGTTCGGCGATCAAAGGCGGCCAGTTGGCCGCTGCGGCCGCTCCCGCACGGGTGTGTGGACTCGTGTTGAGCGACGTGGTCGGCAACGACTTCTCGACGATTGCCAGCGGGCCGTTCGTGGCAGATGAATCAACGTACCGGGAGGCCCAGGCAGTACTCGAGCGGTATGAGGTGGACGGGCCCGCGGGCCTCGAGCGTCGGCTCCAAGCGGGAATCGACGGCGAAGTGCCGGAGACACCACAACAGGGCGATGCGGTCTTCGAGCGGGTCTCGACAACGTTGCTTGGCGACAGTCTGGTTGCGGTTCAGGCGGCTGCCGAAGCGGCCGAAACTGCAGGCTACAACCCGCTTGTGCTCTCCTCGCGGATTCGTGGCGACTCGAGGGCTGCAGCCACGATGCAGGCGGCGATCGCCGAAGAGATCCGAGCCAGCAGCCAGCCGGTTGCCCCGCCGGCTGTCATCGTCTCAGGTGGCGAAACGACCGTCACCGTCGAGGGCGACGGCCAGGGTGGGCCGAACCAGGAGTTTGCCGTCGCTGGTGGTGCTGTGACCGACCAACCCGACCTCGTCATCGCGGCTGTCGATACTGATGGCATCGACGGGCCGACCGACGCGGCCGGTGGCATTGTTGAGGGGTGTCTCGAGAGCGACCGCGCCGAAGATGCGTTGGCCGAAAACGACTGTTATCGACTACTCGAGTCCCTCGAGGGGCTGATTCGAACCGGCCCGACTGGGACGAACGTCAACGACCTGCGAGTAGCTGTGGTGCCAGCCGGCGGCGACGAGTAGACACCTTAACATACCGAGACCGTTCTGTGTGGAGTATGGTCGATCCAACGTCCGATCTCGGCGAGGATGTCACTGAGGAAGACGCACCTGTCTGTGAGACTTGCGAGCAACCAATCGTCCAGCTGCCGACCCACCGCGTGGTCTCGTCTATCGAAGACGGCACGGCGGTTCATCTGCATTTCTGTGACGACGACTGCAGAGCCGACTACTTCGTCTGACGGCCTCGAGTGTTTTGGCTGCGGTTTGGGCCCCAGCGACAGTGCTGTCGCCGAGAGTTTTTATCGGCGGCGATGGTAGAGTATGATATGATATCGCTTGAGGATGCAGTCACCGCTCGGTTAGAATCCCACGGCGCGCGCTTTGAGGTGCTTGTCGATCCGGATGCCGCATTGGCTATCAAACGCGATGAGTTCGACGGCGAACTCCAAGACGTCATCGCCGCCGAAGACGTCTTCGAGGATGCCTCCCGTGGTGATCGCCCGGCCGAAACCGACCTCGAGACGGTCTTCGAGACGACCGATCCGATGGAGATCATCCCCGAGGTCATCACACGCGGCGAAATCCAGATAACGGCCGACCAGCGCCGCGAGATGAAAGAGCAGAAACACAAACAGCTTGTCACCCGAATTACGCGCAACGCGGTCAACCCCCAGATGGACAACGCACCGCATCCTCCAGAACGGATCGAACGCGCCCTCGAGGAAGCCGGCTTCCGCATTGATCCGATGGAACCTGTCTCCGCACAGGTTGATGAGGCTCTCGAGGCCCTGCGGCCAGTGATTCCGATCCGCTTCGATGAGGTGACGATTGCGGCCCAACTGCCCGCCGAGTACGCCGGTAGTGCCCAGGCGAAAATCCGGCAGTTCGGGGAACTCGAGCGCGAAGAATGGCAGGCCGACGGCTCGTGGGTCGGCGTTATTACGTTCCCTGCGGGACTCCAAAACGAGTTTTACGACCTGGTCGCCGAAGAAACAAGCGGCGAGGGCGAAACCCGGATCATCAAGGACAAAGACGACCTCAAAACCCGATGAGCAGATGAATCGCCCGACCGCCGAGATGTTCTTGAGGCTGGCGCGCCAACCGCGCGTATGGACGTGGTCTCGACTGATCGCTAACCGCCATGCCGACTGCGAGGACTCACGATGAGAGTAATCGTTGCCAAACGCGTCGACAGCGGCTCGGCTGATCTCTCTGAGCTTCGAGAGCTCGCGACGGCCGCCGGTTACACAGTGGTCGATGAACTCAGCCAGACCCGAACCGAAGACCCTGCTTACTGTTTCGGCGAAGGAAAAATCAAGGAACTCGCCGCACGCGTAGCCGAACTCAAAGCCGAGACCGTCATTATCGACAACGAGGTCGGCCCGTTTCAGATGTTTAACATCGGCCAGGCGCTGCCCGCAGAAACCAAAGTGCTGGACCGCTTTCGGCTCATTCTCGATATTTTCGGCCAGCGCGCCCAGACACGAAAGGCACAACTCCAAGTTGAGTTGGCTGAACTCCGATACGAACTGCCACGAGCCTCGGCGAAAGCCAGCCTCGCCAAACGCGACGAACGGCCCGGATTTATGGGTCTCGGCGAGTACGACGAGAGCCGCGAGCAGGATATCAAAGCCCAGATTTCGAACATCAAAGCCGAGTTGGACGCCATTGCCAACAAGGAAGCCGACCGCCGGGCCGAACGCCGCGAATCGGGATTCGACCTCGTCGCGCTGGCAGGCTATACGAACGCCGGCAAATCAACGCTCCTCCGGCAGCTTGCAGCGGAGTTAGACGTCGACGAAAACGTCAACAAACATCCGGATCTCGATGCGGTCGCAGAGTCTCAGGATATGCTGTTTACGACGCTTGGAACCACCACTCGCCGAGCGGAGTTAGACCACCGCGAGGTGCTTTTGACCGATACGGTTGGCTTTATTTCCGAGCTGCCTCACTGGCTGGTTGAGTCGTTCCAGTCGACACTCGAGTCAGTCTACCGGGCGGATCTCGTGTTGTTGGTCGTCGATGCCAGCGAGCCGATCAAAGCAATGCGCGAAAAGCTAGTGACGTCTCACGACACGCTACATGAGCGCAACGAGGCACCAATTTTGACCGTATTCAACAAGGCCGACCTGCTTGACACCGACGAACTCGAGGAAAAACGCGCTGGACTTTCCGGGATCGCCCCGAATCCGATTGCGGTCTCAGGCAAAACCGGCGAGGGAATCGAGACGCTTCGCCGTCGAGTCGAAGCCGAACTTCCGACCTGGGATCACGAACGCTTGCTCGTGCCGAACGCTGACGAAACGATGAGTTTGGTGTCATGGATTCACGACCATGCTCACGTCCAGACCGAGTCGTATGAGGCCGACCAGGTGCTTTTGGAGTTCGATGCGAGACCAGCAGTTATCGAACAGGCCCGCTCGAAAGCAGCCGCAATCAACGCCGTCGAATCATCCTAACGCCGTTAGTACTACCGAGAGAGGGTTTGTTTCTGTTTGTCGAGTACGTGGATGTCCTCGAGTGCTGTTTCGGGATACTGGCCGTTGTCGTTCTTTTCGACGGCCTTACACATATCCCAGATGACGTTGAGTCCGGTGGTTACACCCTGTAGTGCCTCCATCTCACAGCCGGTTTTGCCGGTTGTCTCGACGGCAACAGTGAGTTCGATGTGGTCGTCGCCAACCGAAAAGGCCGTCTCAACGTTAGTGATCGGAATCTGGTGACACATCGGGATCGTCTCCCAGGTGTGTTTGACGGCTTGAATTGCACCGACCCGTGCAGTGGCAAGCACATCGCCTTTGCCGAGTTGGTCGGCCTCGATGGCCGCAATGGTCGATTCCTGCAGGCGGATCGTTCCTGCGGCGACCGCCCGACGGTTCGTATCGGGTTTAGTGCCAACGTCGACCATCTGAACCGACCCCTCGTCGTCAGTGTGTGTTAGATCCTTGGCTGTGGACTCTTTACTCATTGGTTGTAATCGCCTCGGGGAGCCAGCCGATTAGATCCGTCGCTACCAGGCTCTCGGCGACCTCCTCGAAGGCCAAATCTCCAGCACGACCGGTGATATATGCGCCGACGGCAGCGGCCTCCCGCGGCTCACGGGTAGCCAACAGTGAGCCGACAACACCGGCTAACACATCTCCGGTGCCACCGACTGTCATTCCTGGGTTGCCCGTGCGGTTGATTTGGGTTGCTTCGCCGTCGGTGATAACGTCGTAGGCTCCTTTGACTAGCAGTGTCTGGCTGATTTCGGCAGCGTAGTCAGCGACGATCTCAGCACGCTGTTGGCAGTCGTCGTGGGTTTGGCCGCCCATGCTGACCAGTTCGCCCTGGTGTGGCGTACAGACCAACGTGGCATCCGTCTCGAGGTCGGGGACAACTGCCAGCGCATCAGCATCAACGACCGCCCGGCCCTCATAGGAGTTGAAAAACGACGCGACGGCCGCAAGCGTCTCGTCGTGGCTCCCGAGACCGGGCCCACAGACGACAACATCTACCTCGTCTGCGAGTTCGACAACAGCCTCGAGAGAGTCGGGCGTCAGTCGTTCGCCCTCAAGCGGATGGACGATCACGTTCTCGCTGTATCCCTGGATAGTCTCAGCGACCGAGGCCGGACAGGCGATGTGGACGAGATCCCCACCAGCCCGCAAGGCAGCCTGGCCGGCAAGTGCGGGCGCGCCGGTGTACGGACCGCCGCCGACAACCAGCAGTTCGCCGTGGTCGCCCTTATGACTCGAGGGCTCACGGTCGAAACCCCGGAGGTCACCGGGGCCGACAAACCGCTCGGCAGCCGCCGGAATGCCGATATCAGCGACAGTAATCGGGATGTCGAGAGAAGCGAGACCCGGTTTGGTGTCATGAAAGGTAACGACACAGTCAGCGTCGACGGCGATACCGTCAGCCTCGCCGGTATCCGCATCGATTCCCGACGGAACGTCCACCGAGACAACAGGAGTGTCGGTTGCATTGATTGCCCCAGCAAGCGTCGCTTCGGGCTCTCTGAGCGCGCCGGTAACACCTGTGCCGAGCATTGCATCAACGATGCAGTCGGCTGTTTCGAGTTCGATGTCATCGAGTTGGCTGGTGTCGGTAAGCGTCGTGGTCTGAAGAGTGGCCGCCTGCAGGGCCGCCCAGTTGTCTCGAGCAATCGAGGTGCTGATCGTCTCAGGTTTGCCCAACAGGACGGTTTCGACAGCATATTCGCGGAGAAAGCGCGCCGCAACGAAGGCGTCGCCGCCGTTGTTTCCCCGCCCACAGACCAACACGACGCGGCTGCCGGGGTCGACTTCAGCGCGGACAGCACGGCCAATGGCGTTACCGCTGGACTCCATGAGCTGTTTTCGCGGGATACCGAGGGCGGCAGCGTTGGCATCAACGGCCGCCATGCGCTCTGCAGTGATCATACACTACAAACAGGCCACCAGCTACTAATAATCGACCACAAACAAGCCGACCGAATGCACTGAGACCCAGAGGCTACCGACAGTCGAACACGGTAGACTATGAGTTCGAAGTGGTCAACTAGTAGTGCTGATGAGGTATCGGTCGGCCTTAGCGCGTCGCAGTAATGAAAAACGTCTCGGAGCGATCGACCGCACGACAAACGGTGAACCCTGCATTCTCGAGTGCCTGTGTAACCGTCGAAAGCGGGTGTCGTTCGGCGAGCGGTGGGCCTGCCTCACCGCGACCGTCTGCCGACCAGTCGACCAAAACCACCGGGCTTTCGGGCTGCAGTACTCCCTGGAGTTCGGCCAGCGTCTCTGCCAGCGGGAGTTCGTGAATCGTCATTGTCGAGACTGCAGCATCAGCCGACCCAGGGCCAAACGGAAGGTCGTCGCTCGAGGCCGTAACAAGCTCGACAGAGTCAGGAACACCGCGCTCACCGAATAGCTCGTGCATCTCCGGCTGGATATCGACCGCCGAGAGACGGGGGAAAAACGGGGCCAGCTCGCGAGTATAGAAACCAGTCCCGCTGCCGAGATCGACAAGATGCTGGCTATCGCCGAGCACACCGAGCAGTTCCTCGCGGGAACAAAACCGAAACCGACTGGCGTCTTCGAGGCGGTCGGCGTTGTCTGGATCGAACGTATGAAATCCCATGCCGATTTTGTGAGTGACAACGATATGGTTCTGGCGGTCGAACGGCAGCCTCGAGCCGTGATTGACTGGAGTATAAACAACACCTACGGCTGTCGAACACACTGATCCAACAGAAAGCCTAGGCCGGAATTCGAATCCGGGCTCTCGTCCTTACCAAGGACGCGCTTTACCAGGCTAAGCTACCCAGGCACGCAATCAGTCGTTGGCTGGATATGCTTTTACGCGTTTCGATTCGACCACGCCGCCGGGCGATTTGTTTATCGCTCGCTCGCCGACGACCGCACGCGCCCGTCGATCCCGTTCGAAAGCTCGGTGAGCCGTCTGACAGCCGACTTCGAAAGCATGTTGTCGGCCGCTGGGAGCTCTCGTTGCTCATTTGGTGCGAGGTCGGCGGCAAACGAGAGGAGCTCTGGAGACGGAACGACATCGACGGCACTCACACCGGCCTGGACTGCGAGTGCAAAGATATCGGCCTCGAGATTTCGATCAAGCGCCGCGGTGTCGGCGTCAGCTCGGCGGCCTAGCGTCTGATCGCGGCCGAACGACTGGACGGTTTCGACGGCGGCCGTTGAGGCTTCCGTTCGTGCCAGCAGATAAAAACCGCGAGAGACGAACACGTCGGCAGCTAAAATATCGACGTCCGCATCAATTACCTCCGCATCAGTGTCGGCCCATGGCTCGTCGTGGGCAATACGGCGGGTGAGCCGTAGGCCCTCATAAATAAGCTGGACGCCTGCAGCCCGTCTGTCGAGTGCAGCCAACTCAACGGTCGGCTGGCCTGCTTGAGCACTCAGAAAAACGAGTACGCCCGGTGCCATCGAGGCCTCTGCAAGTCGGTCGAAAAGCACCTCGCGGAGCTGCTTGGGCTCAATATCGCCGACCACCTCCTGTGCTGAAGCTCGAGCCCGCGCGGCAGTATCCATCTATTCTTGATAGAATCGCAGCAGACAAAGACCTTTGGAAACGACCAACAGCTCACGGTCGAAGACAGACTACAGATCCAGTGGTTCAGGTGCCGGCGGCATCGACCGCTTGTGCTCGCTGGCCGCCACCAGTTTCTTGACACGCGATATGGCTGGCTGATCGACACCCTCAAGCAACCGAACAGTCGCAGCCGTCGACAGCGGGCCGTCGATATGGAGTGCCAAAATCGCGTCCAACTGATCGTAGCTCAGGCCCAGTTCGTCTTCGTCGGTCTGGCCGCTCCACATCCCGGCAGTTGGTGTCTGCATCACCAGATCGTGATCGACGCCCATATACGCTGCCAGCTGGCGAACTTGCTGTTTGTACAGTCCGCCGATCGGGTTGCAGTCGACGGCCTGGTCGCCGTATTTGGTGAAGTATCCAGTCATCGCTTCGGCACGGTTCCCCGTCCCCAAGACAATCCGGTTTTCGGCGTTGGCGACAAAGTAATTGAGGACGGCTCGAGTCCGGACATAGACGTTGCCGGTCGCCATCTGGCTTGCTGTGGCCTCGGGAACTGCCTCGAAAAACTGCTCGGCGATGGGCTGGATCTCGATGACATCGTAGTCGATACCAAGGTCTTCGGCGACCCGCTCGGCATCGCTCATGATCTCTGGGTCGTTGACCTCGCTGGGCATCACCAGCCCGTGGAGGCCGTCAACACCGAGGGCCTCTACGGCGAGATGTGCGGTCGTCGTCGAGTCGATCCCACCCGAAATACCGAGCGTCGCACCCTCAGCACCCGCATCTTCGACGGTCTGTTTGATAAACGAGACGAGATGCTCATGGGTTGCTTCGAGTTCCGACTCCGAGAGTCGGAGATCTAACGGGGCGTCCCTCGAGAGGATATCGGCGTAACTGCTCATACATGGAGGTGGGCCGGCAACGACTAATAGGTGCCCATCAGGCTACTCCGGCCGACAAACGCACAATTTATGCCAATATAACCTTACAAATACAGTCATCTCACTATCAAATAGATAAAAGTAACGTGGACGACAACTATACCCAGCCGGCTACTCGGGCATCCCCGACAGCGTCGTAAACCGCTCGTAGGTGAGTTCGATGGCTTCGATCGCCATCCCGTTGGCACCACCAGTGAGATCAGGGCCGCTCCATTTGGTGGGGTAGGCGTTGGTAAACTCCCATCCCCAGGCGCTTTCGCCCTTGTAGCCGCTTTTGAGTTTCAGGATGACGGTTCGTTTTTCGATCGTCCCGCTCATGACCTTGTGGATCCAGTTCCAAAAGGAGGTTTCTTTGGTCAACCCGCGCTGTAAGACGAGATTTGCATGCGCAAACTGACCAGGCAGTTGGTGGACGTGATCGTTAACCCCTCCTTCTCGGTAAGCGACCGTCTCGAGTTCCATTGTCAGGCCCGAAACCGCCGAAAAGCCGGCCACCGGGGTGCCGTCGATCTCGAGTTCGAAGTTGTACTGCGAGTAGGGATTCTCAGCAGGCATCAACACTCACCCCTCGAAGTCGGGATTGATGAACTCGATGCCGCCGTTGGTTGGGCTGTTGCTGTGGGATGGGCTGGCAGTCTCACGATTGCGTTGTTCGTTGATGTCGCTGATCTCATTGCACCATCGGTGACGTTCCCAGTGGGGCATCTCGAGGATCTCGGCGTGGCTCCAGCCGAAATGGTAGGCCACGAACGCGACCTCCTCGTAGAGTTCCGCGGGATCGTACAGCGCTAGTTCGACTTTCCCGTCTCAGCCTCGTTGTCGTTGGTGACGGCATCCAGGCCGGTTGGCTCGAAGCCGCCGTCGGGCGCTGGAACCGCAGCCTCTGGGTCGTCGGGGCTGTTGATCTGTTCGTACAGACCTTGCAGATACTCGAGGTCGGTGACGAACAGCGATTCGATGACATCGGGATCGACCGTCTCCAGGTCGCCAAGTTCGGTGACGACCCGTGAGAGGAGGACGATAGTAAGGTACGAGGAGTTCGACTGTACCCGTGGGTCTTTGAGCGGTTTGATCTCGTCGGCGGCCGTCGCCAGCCGCATGCGACCCTCCTTGTGAAGCGTGCCCTCGTCGTCGACATATCCTTGCGGAAGGCTAAACGTATGTTCGGTCTGCAGCGGCTGGTTCGTCATTGAGTCACTCCCGTAGTCTCGACAGAGACACGCACAGCCTCGGGCTGTCGTTGGCTACCGCCCACTTGGAGATAGCCCTCGCTGTCGAGGGGGGCCTCAAGACCCAACTGATGTGGTGAGACCGTATACATAGCGCCGGCATGTGGGTCTGTCATACGTTTTTCCGCTCCATTTCGTCGAAAGTGATGATGTACGTCTCGGTGGCAACGTTGTCGCCGCCGCCGGCCGCCGAGTTGAGCGATGGTGGCTGATACTCTTTGGGCCAGGCTTCGGTGAAGTTCCACCGAAGGTGGGATTCGCCCTGTTCGTCTTCGAGAATGACCGCAATCTCCTTGCGAGCTTCATCGAGATTGCCGTCGACGACGGTCTGTCGCCACTCGAAGATCTCGTCGTTTTCTTCTTTCGAGCCGCGCTCGAGGATGAGGTCGTCGTACACCGTTTTTCCGGCGAGTGCGCGCTCGTGGGTGGGATCGTTTCCTTCACGATACTCGACCTGTTCGGTGCGAGCGGTCGGAATCTCGACGCGGCGGAAGCCACCGATCTGGATGCCGTCGAGTTCGACCCGAAACCGGTTTGCGCGGAGCGGTCCGTGTCTGTCTGGCATGGATATTAGGCCTCAGCAGTCCACTGGCCGATTCGGAACACGACGAACTCAGCGGGTTTGACCGGCGAGATGCCGATCTCGACGATGAGTCGTCCGTTGTCGATATCGTCCTGAGTCATTGTTTCGTCGCCACATTTGACGTAGAACGCCTCGTCGGCGGTCGATCCCTGTAGGCCACCGTCGCGCCAGACGGTCGTCAGAAAGTTCTCAACCGACTGACGAACGCGGGCCCACAGATCCTTGTCGTTGGATTCGAAGACCGCCCACTCCGTTCCGTCCTCGATAGATTGTTCGATATATAAAAACAGTCGGCGGACGTTGATGTACTTCCAAGAGGGATCACTCGAGGTAGTTCGGGCACCCCACAGTTGGATGCCTCGGCCCTGGAAGCTCCGAAGACAGTTGATCCCTTTCGGATTGAGAAGATCCTGTTCGTCTTTGGTGATGTCGTGTTGCAACTCGAGTGCGCCGCGAACGGGCTCGTTTGCAGGCGCAGCATGAACGCCGTACGTTGCGTCACTCCGGGCGATAATCCCGGCGACGTGGCCGCCTGGCGGCACGAGTTTGTTGCGGTTAGTGTGTGGATCCGAAACGGAGATCCAGGGGTAGTAGTAGCCTGCATACGACGAATCGACGGGTGTTTCCATATCAGAGACCGCACCGGCGAGTTGTGGGGCCTGCAAGATTGCAAACCGGTCGCCTCTGTTCTCACAGTGAGCGACGACCGCATCAGTCAGCCCGTTGATATCGTTTTCGTCGGGCACACAGACCAACGAGATGTCGTCGTGCTGTTTGAACCCAGCCAGGCCGGTGCGCTTGCCGGGTTGGTCGAGTCCCTCGTAGTCCGAAAGTGAGACCGCATCGGTTTCGGGTTTTTCCGACAGATCCGACGCAACTTCGACATCGACTGTTTTCTCGCCGTCGCGGATTGCAGCGAGTTCGGCTTTGAGGTCGGCTTTGTTCTGACTGTTGTCGAGGCCGAGTGGCTCGCCGAGTTCCTGTAGTTCGGCTTTCTTTTTGTCTTCGAGATCTTCGGGGATCGAAAGCGCCTGCTGGGTGGGCCCGCCGTCAGCAGCCGTCTGTTGGGCCGACGACAACGAAAGCCACGTCAGGCCCTCAGTTGGCTGGCCGTCGGCGAGATATTCGGCTTCGACGAGCACCGAGCCGGCGAGTTGGGCCTCATAGAACTGACTCGAGTGGGGATCACTCGAGAGTTCTTCATACGTGTGTTCGAAATCCGGAGCCGGCGACGGTTCGGCTGCGGCGGGCTGGCCGACTCGTTCGATATCACACGACCAGTAGCGAACGGTGAGATCGAAAAACTCACCACGACCGTCCGAGACGATGGCGGCGACACTCGAGCCCCACGCACCGGGGCCATTGGCCGACAGTTCGAACAGATCGGTGCCGTTCTGGTCGGCGATAGTCGCACTCGCGCGGTCGTCGTAGTCGGCAGCGGTCACACGGCCGATATAACATCGGCTGCCACCGTTTTTGAAATAGCCGTCGACGGCCGCATCCAGATCCGAAGACGCCGGCGAGGAGCCAAACGTGCGTTTGAACTCCCCAAAACTCGTAATCAGTGTTGGTTCAACCGGACCGCGTTCGGTCTCGCCAAGGAAGCCTGCGGTGCTCGTTGAGGCTCCTTCGACCGATTTGGTTCCGGTGTCTACTTCCTCTACGTACACGCCTGGTGATTGGTACTCTGGCATTGGTTTGAGGCCACTGCAGTATTTTTCCTACAGCGGTACGGGGTCACTGGGCTCCGTTTTGGTATTTATAGATACGGTGTGGTAGCACAGACAAACGCAAATACAGCCAGTAGGGGTGTGTTTTCATCCTCGAGAGACCCGACAAACCAGTCTTCGCACTATCGCTCGGCGGCTGCCGGATACGCGACCTCGAGACCGACGGCGGCTTCGGCGACGCCGTCGAGAGCAATTGCGGTCTCGACTGCAGACTCGTCGGCCTCGAGAGTCGACTGAAGCGTCTCGAGAGCCTCGAGATACCGACTGGCAGTGCCGTGGTGGGCAGTCCCCTCGAGGTGCTCGCCCAACGCAACGAGCGACGACTGGAGCGTTCGGGCGAGCACACAAAACTGATCGGGGTCGTCAGCGGCCGCCGAGTGGCTTGCTGCGGCGAGTTGGCTGGCGATCTCGCGGGCGAGTTTACCGACTGTAGGATGGTGCTCAGCAAACCGATCGGCGACAGTTCCAAACAGCCGGCCGGCCGACGACAGCGTTTTTCCTAACAGATGGGTTGTCGTTGTTTCCTGGCGGGCTTTGAGCGCGGATAGTTCGGCGTGCAGATACTCGACGCGCTCGTGGATGCTGTCGAGTTCCTCGGGAGTCGGCTCGGTGGGGTTGGCGGGTTCAGTGTCAGTCCGGTGTGGATTGTTAGTATCTGTAATGTGATCTATCAACACTGCGTACAGCAACTGATTGTCATAGACATACTGCGGTACGGCGGCGTCGATTTGGCTCCACCTGCGGTCTGCAGTGCGTTCGAAGCCACCGAGATACACCGCAGGATCAGACGCCTGTGGTGAGTGGTTCTGATCGAAGGCGGCGGCAATTCGGTCGGCCACATCGTCGGGTACCGACTCGGCGTCGATATACCCAGAGAGATCCACGGAGGGAAACTCTCCGTCGGGCGGCGACTCCCGAGCAGTCAACTCGAAGGATTCGACCACTCGGCCGGCTTCGGCAGGTGGGTGGCGGCTGTCGGCGTCTGCAACAGCCACTGGGTCGGTTTCTACCTCCTCGAGTTGCACGAACAGATGACACTGTTGGCCCTCGGGCTCCGAGATCGATTTCGTTGTTGGCGTCTCGACAACGATTGGCCGACCCATCGGATCGATTGCAATGCCAGCATCCAGTGTAACCTCGAGGTGATCTTCGTTCGTCCTGACCGCAGTGATCTCGAGGCCACAGAGTACACCCGACCCACACAGATGACGCACAAGCGTCTCGAGGCGCTCGGCGTGGTAGCGTTGCTCGGTCTGCATATCCCGTGCGGTCATGAGTTTGCCGTCAAAAAACCGGTTTTTCCGGAACTGCCGGAGCTGTTCGGCGACTGACCGCTCGCTGTC
Organism: Haloferacaceae archaeon B1-Br10_E2g22; assembly: GCA_001563795.1. Classification (GTDB taxonomy): domain Archaea; phylum Halobacteriota; class Halobacteria; order Halobacteriales; family Haloferacaceae; genus Halohasta. The sequence goes on from LKML01000027.1 coordinate 16,198, forward strand.
GTCGAGCATTATTCGAATCACTGTCGCTGTGTGACCGACTAGTATTTAGACCTACGGACGGCTACTCGTCGATCCCTCGTCAGCTACTCATCCATCACGTCGTCAGTCTCCAACAGCAACTCGACGCTGTCAGCAAGCTCAGCAATCATCTGGTTCTGTTGTCGAACCGCCATGCTGATATCCTGTGTTTCGTCAGTGATTTCGGTGGCGTTGGTTGCGGTCTGATCGACCATCGCGGCGATCTCTTCGGTGCTGGCTGCCTGTTCGTCGGTTGCAGTGGCGACTTCGCTGACGCCGGCATCGAGTTCTTCGACCGAATTGCCGATCGCCTCGAGGTTCTCCAAGGCGTTATCCACCTCCCGGGAGCCGCGTTCGACCGTCTCATCGCTTTGCTCGAGGGCACCCACTGCGCGGTCAGTTTCTGTTTTGATGCCTTCGACGACGTCTTCGATCTCGTTGGCTCGGCGTTGGGACTGTTCGGCGAGGTCTTTGATTTCTTCGGCGACAACCGAAAAGCCCGCGCCGGCTTCGCCTGCTCGTGCGGCCTCAATCGAGGCATTCAGTGCCAACAGGTTGGTCTGGTTGGCGATGTCGTTTATCACTTCAACCAGCGAGTCGATCTCATCAACCCGGCTGTCGATTGTTCGAACACGGGTATCGACTGTCTCCGAGGAGTCTTCGATAGAGTCCATTGCTTCGCTGACCTGCCGGACAGCCTGATGGCCGCGGTGTGCCTGGTCGTTGACGGATTTTGACTCCGAGGCGACCTCTTCGGACGAAGAAGCAACCTCTTCGACGGCCGCCGAGAGATTCGAGACTTCGCTGCGAACCTGATTCATTCCCTGGTTTTGCTCGTCGGCCATCTGGGCGATGCCGTCGGTTCGGCGAGCAATCTCTTCGGAAGCATCCTGGAGTTCCTGGAGCGACGAAGAGACATCATCAGTAATCTCATCGTCATCGATAGATTCGGGACTGGAAACAGGCTTCGCCATACGTATATGAGAGAACACATACATAAATGTGTACTCCCTGAACTATCACATCTGATAGCCAACCGAGAGCCGCTTGCCAAGCCAACGGCCAGTTAGTCAGTTGGGTACTGCTGGGAGAACACTGCTGAGTCGGCGGTCGTTGCCTCGCTAGTCTCACCAGGGCTCACACTCCCCGTACGGTAGCCATGTAAATCGAGCGTAACGTGCTCGAAGCCGAGATCCGAGAGATGCCGACGGGCCGCCTCGGCGAACGCTTGATCAAGGGCAGCCTCGAGTTCTTCGGGTGCGACTTCGATACGAGCCAATCCATCATGGTCTCGCACGCGGAACTGCTCGAAGCCCCACTCTCGGAGGAGACGTTCAGCTTTTTCGACCCGCGTGAGTTTGGCCTCGGTGACCTCAAGGCCGGTCGGAATACGCGAAGACAGACAGGCCATCGAGGGCTTGGATGCCACCGAAAGCCCACGGTTGGCTGCGATTTCTCGAACCTCGTCTTTGGTAATGCCGTGATCTAAAAGCGGCGAGCGAACCGACAACTCCTCGACAGCCTGCAAGCCCGGGCGGTGTCCCTCGCCGGGATCAGAGGCGTTAGTGCCATCACAGACAGTCTCGATACCAAGCTCGCGGGCAGTTTTATACATTTTGCCGAGTCGCATTGTTCGGCAATGATAACAGCGCTGGCCGTCGTTCTCAACGAAGTCGGGATTATCCAGTTCGGAAAACGTAACGACTTCGTGACGAATCCCAATTTCGTCGGCGACCCGTCTGGCATCCTCGAGTTCGGCCGCCGGCAGTGTCTCGCTTTTAGCCGTACAGGCGACCGCCTGCTCGCCGAGGGCGGCAACGGCGAGTGCGGCGACGACCGCCGAGTCGACGCCACCCGAAAACGCCACGAGGACGCCGTCTTCGGCGGCGAGGTCTTGTTGAAGGGCTGCTGCCTTCGCTGATGATGACATAACCGCACGTGGGTTCGGGGAGTCAAAAACACGTTGTTCAGACTGCCAGTAAGTACAGAACACAGTGTCCAGACTGCCAGTAGTCGGCCACAACAGTGATTGTATCTGAGAGCGTTTCCGCAGTTGGGTGGTGACAGCAAACCAACAGTATCTGATGCAGGTGCCGTCTGGACCACCGCGGCCACTGTATCAGAGCGCTGTGTGGCTGACCACCAACTACAGGCCGTTGCTACCCACACTCCATCTCAGTGCGGGGACGCCCGTGGGGCGGGCGTCACTCCCCCTACCCGCTTTTGGTACCCGCAACCTTTTGTCACTGCCAGAGAGACGCCCAGCCGATGGAGTTCGAATCGATTCCGGGTGTCGGCGAGAAAACCGCCGCCGCGCTAGCCGAACTCGAGGAGCCTGCGGCCGCTCTCGAAGCCGGTGATGTCTTAGGGCTTGCGGCGGCTCCCGGAATTACCGAGGGCCGAGCGGCGGCCATCGCCCGCGGAGCAATCCAGCGCCGACACAACGACCCCGGTGGCTTTCTGGCGAACGACCGTGCCAAATCGCTGTACGACGACGCACTGTCGCTGCTACAAGAGCGTGCAGTCACGACGTATGCAACGAAACGACTCGAGACACTGTATCCCAGCGCGCGAGCCTCTCGGATCACCGAAGTACAGAAGTTGGTCGACCGCGCGCTCGAACGTGAAATAAACGCTGCAGTCACTGACGCACTTGGTGGCCTCAGCCCGCTCGAAGAGCCCGCGGGGCTCCGCGTTCGGGATCGGTGTCTGGCGACCGCTGATGCCGAACAGTACGCCAAAGCACGAAGCAAGGTTCCCGAACTGTCGGCCGAAACCGTCGAAGACGCCCGCGATATCGACGAGTTGGCCCGTTCGTATGCGACGGTGTTCGTCCTCGATGAATCGTTTGCGGGAATCGATGTCTCGGGCGACGTTCGAATCCGACCAGAGGGACTCTCAGAGCCCGAAATCGTCGTGCCAGAACGCCTGCTTTCGTTTTTTGCGACGAACCGCCCAGAGATTTTGGCTGCCTGTGAGGTTCACCGGCTCGCCGACATAGAACCACCCTGTGACCTCGAGACGCTCGAAGCGGGCCTTTCGCGAGTTGACGATGATGGCACCATCGTTGGTGATGCGGAACTCCGACGGCTCGAGGTTGCCGTCGACGACCTGGATGCTGCGGTCGGAACCGCCGAGTCAGTCGCCAACGACCACCTGCGGGAAGCGATTAAAGAACGAAACGTTACCATCGAAGGCCAAGACTTTCTGTCGTTGGTCGAACAGGGCGCACGCGTCGATGCTCTGCTGGCGCGGGAACTCGACGAAGACTTCGAGACAGCCCTCGAGAAGGCCCACCGTCACCTCACAGAAAGCCTCTCGCTTGCGCCCGAAGAAGCCGAGTTGGCCGACCGGATCTTCGACGGCGAGCCGACGTTTCCAATTTCGCGGCGCAAAGAGGCAGTCTCGCGGCTCAGAGCCGAACTCACCGCCGAACGCGACCGCAGAGCAGCCCAACTCAAAACCGAACTGGCAGCCGATCTGGCCGACCTTCGAGCGGCTGTCGATCAACTCGTTCGCAACGCCCTCGAGCTCGATGTCGAACTCGCAATCGCGCGGTTTGCCGCCGATTTTGACTGTGTACGCCCGGAGTTCGTCGAGACGGGCTTCGAAATCAAGGGCGGACGCTCGCCACTGTTGGATGTCGATTTTGCAGACGTTGAGCCGGTCGATTACAGCCTCAAGGGCGTGACCCTGCTTTCGGGCGTCAACTCAGGGGGCAAAACCTCGCTGCTCGATCTGGTGGGATTGATACTCATTTTGGCACAGATGGGCCTGCCCGTTCCTGCCGAGTCAGTGCGCCTCGAGCGGTTTACCGAACTACACTACTATGCCAAATCACAAGGGACGTTGGATGCTGGAGCCTTCGAGACCACACTCAGAGAGTTCGGCGAGTTGATCTCAGGTGCTGAGGGGCGGCTCGTCCTTGTAGATGAGTTGGAATCGATCACCGAACCAGGCGCAAGTGCGAAAATCATCGCCGGGATTCTCGAAGCCCTCGACACACAGGGCGCAACCGCGGTGTTCGTCTCGCATCTGGCCGACCAGATTCGGGCAGCCTCCGAGGTGTCGGTCGCCGTCGACGGGATTCAGGCAACCGGATTAGAAAACGGAGAACTACAGGTCAATCGCTCTCCGGTTAAAGATCATCTGGCGCGATCGACGCCAGAATTGATCGTCGAGAAACTCGCTGGCGAGGCCAGCGACGCGAGCTTTTATGAATCGCTGTTAGGGAAGTTCTGAGCCGTCAGTGGCTGCTAGGTGCCGTGCGGGATGGACAGGATTTTAAGCGGTGAGGCAGGACTGTAGGCTACTATGGGGAAGAAATCTAAGGCACAGAAGAAACGACTGGCCAAACTCGAACGGCAGAACCGACGTGTTCCGACGTGGGTTATGATGAAAACGGATATGCAAGTCACCCGAAACCCAAAACGTCGCAACTGGCGGCGTAGCAGCACGGACGAATAACAATGAGTACGAGTGATTTCGAAGAACGCGTCATCACAGTCCCGCTTCGAGATGTCCGCAAGGTCGCCGTCCAGAAACGCGCCGACCGTGCGATGAAGCTCATTCGTGAGCATCTCGCCCAGCATTTCAACGTTGAGGGCGAAGACGTCCGACTTGATCCTTCAGTCAACGAACAAGTCTGGGAACGCGGTCGACAGAACCCACCATCGAAGCTTCGAGTTCGTGCGGCCCGCTTCGTCGAAGAGGGCGAGGCCATCGTCGAAGCCGAAGCCGCCTAAGACGTGCTTCGTGTTTCTGTCGCTGGGTCGTCGTATATCGGCGTCTTTGGGCGCGTCACTCCTGACTGTCTGTTAGTTCGGCGCGATATCGACGACGAACTCGCCGAGTCGATGGCCGACGAGTTGGGTGTCGAGTGTGTCCAGACCACAGTCGGTGGTTCTGGAACGGTCGGCTCGTTAGCCACCGGCAACGAAAACGGGCTGGTCGTCTCAAACCGGATTACCGAACGTGAAACTGAGCGACTTAACAAGGCCGTCTCGGGGCCAGTTGTCGAACTCCCCGGCAGAATCAACGCTGCCGGCAACGTTGTCCTCGCCAATGATTACGGTGCGTACGTCCATCCGGATATCTCACGTGCGGGCGTCCAGGCGATCAAAGAGGCATTAGACGTTCCCGTCTTGCGCGGAACGCTCGGCGAGCGAAACACCGTCGGCACTGCAGCCGTCGCCAACAATACGGGCGTGCTCTGCCATCCGAAAGCGACCGAATCAGAACTCGAGACCCTCGAAGACCATCTCGACGTGTATGCGGATCTCGGTACGGTCAACTACGGCACACCGCTGCTTGGCTCGGGGTTAGTCGCCAACGACGAGACGTACATCGTCGGCGAAGAGACGACTGGCCCGGAGTTGGGCCGAATCGAAGACACACTCGGCTATCTCGAGTGAGCCGGCCACTGTTTTGTGCGAGAGTGTATACGACGATACTGTCGAATACAGTCGTCTAAGAGCCCAGAGGCCGCCAACGTTCGAGTATAAGTATCCGTGCGGTGGCATCACTGAGTAGGAAGATACTTCCGGGTCGCGGGCCCACGATGTGGGTATGAGCCAATTTACGATTCGCGGTCAGTTCGACGGTCGAGAAGGCCCTCGGTCGTTCACCAAAGAAATCGAAGCAGTAAACGAAGCAGTCGCCCGCGAGCACATTCTCTCGCAGTTCGGTAGCGAACACGGTCTCAAACGAACCCAAATCAGCATCGACGAGGTTGTCGCAGCATGATGGGAAGCAGTGGCGGTGGCGGCCAGCAGCTTCAGCAGCTCCAACAACAGCTGCAGGCACTCGACGCAGAGATCGAGGAACTCGAAGGCGATGTCGAGGAACTCACCGCCGAACGCGCCGAAATCGACGGGGCAATCGAGGCCGTCGAGACGCTCGAGAGTGGCTCGACCGTCCAAGTGCCGCTTGGCGGTGATGCCTATCTCCGTGCGGAGATTCAGGATATTGACGAAGTAATCGTCAGTCTTGGCGGCGGCTATGCGGCCGAACAAGACCAGACGACCGCTGTTGATTCCCTCGAGCTCAAACAGGAAGCTCTCGATGAGGAAATCGACGCCCTCGAAAGCGAGATCGACGAACTCGACGAGGAAGCCGACACCCTCGAAGATCAAGCCCAGGCGATCCAACAGCGCCTCCAGCAACAACAGATGCAACAGATGCAGGCGATGCAGCAAGGCGACGACGAGTAACTACTCCCAGAATTTTCCAGCCGTGTTTGATGGACTAAAAGACAAACTGAGCAAGTTCCGCTCCGATGTCGAAGAGACCGCAGAGGAGAAAGCTGAAGCCGAAACCGACGGCGACGAGGGCTCTGAGACGACCGACACCGAGCCAGCGGACGACGCTCAGTCAACACCGGACGACGAATCGCCACCCGAAAGCGGTGTGACCGAGACAGCCGACGCTGAGCCTGCCGATGAAGCCGAACCTGCCGATGAAGCCGAACCTGCCGACGAATCCAAGAGCCAACAAACGGTTGAGAATGCAGACGAGACCACCGAGAGTTCGGACGACGAGGACTCGGGGCCGGGCACGCTCAAACGCGTCGCAGCGTTTGCGACGGGTAAAATCATCATCGAGCAAGAAGATCTCGAAGACCCCCTCTGGGAGTTGGAGATGGCTCTGCTCGAAAGCGATGTCGAGATGAGCGTCGCCGAAGAGATTCTCGAGACCGTCCGCGAGAAGATGATCGGCGAGACCAGAAAACAAGTCGAGACGACCGGCGAACTCGTCGAACTCGCATTGCACGATGCGCTCGTTGAGGTCATTAGTGTCGGGCAGTTCGATTTCGAGACGCGACTCGCCGAAGCTGACAAACCAATCACCATCGTCTTTACCGGTGTCAACGGTGTCGGCAAAACCACCTCGATTGCCAAACTCTCAGAGTATCTCGGTGACCGCGGCTACACGTCAGTGTTGGCCAACGGCGATACGTATCGGGCGGGTGCAAACGAACAGTTGCAAAAACACGCCGAAAACGTCGACCGTAAGATCATCACCCACGAGCAAGGCGGCGACCCTGCTGCGGTGATCTACGACGCCGTCGAGTACGCCGAGGCCAACAACGTCGATGTCGTTCTGGGCGATACGGCAGGGCGGCTACACACGAGCGACGATTTAATGTCGCAGTTAGCCAAGATCCACCGAGTTGTCGAACCCGATCTGACACTATTTGTCGACGAGGCTGTCGCGGGCCAAGATGCCGTCATGCGCGCCCAAGAGTTCAACGACGCCGCCGAAATCGACGGCAGCGTCCTCACAAAAGCGGATGCGGATTCCTCGGGCGGTGCGGCGATCTCGATTTCCTATGTCACCGGCAAGCCGATTCTCTTTTTGGGAACCGGCCAAGGTTACGACGATATCGAGCCGTTCGAGCCCGAACAACTGGTCAATCAGCTGCTTGACGCAGAGTGACATCCTCCTCGCGGTAAACGGCGGGATTCTCGCTTTGAGGAAAGATAGAAGTAAGACACTCGACGCAGCTAGGCACCACACTGAAGATGTGTCTCTAAGACCTCACAGCAACACCACGATGTCCGAACGTACCGCGCTGTCAGAGCTACTCGAGGAAATAGAGCCGTCGTCGAAAACGCCGGTCTTGCTGAACGTAACCGACACTGCGGCTGCTAAAGCGAGTGTTCGACTCAGAGACTGTCGAGGTGGTAACCAAAACACTACCTGAGGGAGAAAATAATCTCGTCTGTCTCGTCGACGACGGTGAGATTATCGCAACATCGCCGTGGAACGAACTCAAGCGGTCGTTTCTGCTAATCAACACGGATCGGTACCGAACTGGCACCAAACAGATCGAAACTGGTTCGTTTCCAGACGTGTTGACCGGTCTCGATGAGATCGAATGTACCGTTCGTGGCTACCCGAATCGAACAAAGAAACGCTACTGCTGGTCGCTATTTCCAGATTCATCGAGTTTCAGGCACTCTCGACCGCTAGCGGATCGTTCGACGCCTCCTTTCAGGTACTGTCACGGCTTGACGACGAGTACGGTACGAAAAAAGTCTACGAGTGGCTGGTCAAAAGCGGTGTCTCGACACA
>LKML01000092.1 GCA_001563795.1 Haloferacaceae archaeon B1-Br10_E2g22
CGAAGAGTGGTTATAATACAGTTTTCGTGCTGGAATTATTCTAGATCGAAGCGATCGAGCTTCATAACCTTACTCCAGGTTGCGACGAAGTCTTCGACGAATGCTGCTTCACCATCCGCAGCACCATAGACCTCTGCGATGGCACGAAGTCGAGAGTTCGAACCGAAAATGAGGTCAACACGTGAGCCGGTGTACTCGGTTTCGCCGGTCTCGCGGTCGCGAATGTCGAACTGCAGGTTGTCCTCGTCAGTCGCCTCCCACTCATAGCGCATGTCCAAGACGGTCTCGAAGAAGTCGTTGTTCAGTGTCTCCGGCTCGTCAGTGAACACGCCGAGTTTCGAGTCCTGATAGGTGACATCGAGTGTACGAAGCCCACCAACCAGTGCGGTCATCTCGGAGGCCGAAAGTGTCAACAGATCTGCTTTGTCCACCAGTAGCTCTTCAGGAGAGCGGTTCATGACATCGCCTTCGGTGTAGTAGTTACGGAAGCCGTCGGCGTCAGGTTTCAATGCCTGGAAGGCCTCGATATCGGTCTGTTCTTGACTGGCGTCTGTGCGGCCGGGTTCGAACGGAATCTCAACGTCGTATCCGGCGTCGGCCGCCGCCTGTTCGACTGCTGTATTACCTCCGAGAACGATCAGATCCGCAAGCGAGATACGGACGTCGTCGGATCGGGAGCTGTTGAACTCATCTTTGATCTGTTCGAGAACCTCGAGAGTGGCTTCGAGTTCCGTTGGTTCGTTGAGTTCCCAGTTTCGCTGTGGCTCGAGACGGATTCGCGCGCCGTTCGCGCCGCCGCGTTTGTCGCTGTCGCGGTACGTCGAGGCCGAGGCCCAGGCTGTTTTGACAAGCTGTGAGATCGACAGCTCCGACTCCAGCAGTTCGGCTTTGAGTTCTGCGGTTTCGTCGTCGCCAACGAGATCGTAGTCGGCCTCGGGGATAGGGTCTTGCCAGAGCATGTCCTCGTCTGGGACTTCCGGACCGAGCAGTCGTTCCTTCGGACCCATATCGCGGTGGATGAGTTTGTACCAAGCTTTCGAAAACGCCATGCCGAACGCCATTGGGTTTTCCTGGAAGCGTTCGAGAATCTCACGGTAGTCCGGATCGCGCTTCAGTGCGACGTCGGTCGTGAGCATCATCGGTGTTGCGCTGTCCGAGTCGTCGTGGGCGTGTTCTGCGGAGCCACTCAGCTCGCCGTCTTTCGGTCGCCACTGCCAGGCACCGCCGGGGCCTTTGTGTGGTTCCCACTCGTAATCGAGCAGGTTGTCAACGTACTCCATATCCCAGCTGGTTGGCGACTGAGTCCATGGCCCTTCGATCCCGCTTGTGATCGTATCAGCGCCCTTGCCCGAGCCGTACTCGTTGTCCCAGCCGAGTCCCTGCTGTTCGATACCGGCTGATTCGGGCTCGGCACCGAGATGGTCATCAGAGCTTGCGCCGTGGACTTTGCCGAAGGTGTGGCCGCCAGCACAGAGCGCCACGGTCTCTTCGTCGTTCATCGCCATGCGGTCGAACGACTGCCGGACATACTTTGCCGACTCGAGTGGATCTGGCTCGCCGCCTGGACCTTCTGGGTTAACGTAGATTAGTCCCATGTGGTCGGCAGCGAGATCGCCGATGAGGTTGCCCTCCTCGTCGTGGCGTTTGTCCTCCATCATCTCTTCTTCGGGACCCCAGTCAACGCCTTCGTCAGGTGCGAACGCATCTTCGCGGCCTCCACCGAAGCCGAACGTTTTGAATCCCATCGACTCCATAGCGACGTTACCCGACAGCACAAGCAGATCTGCCCACGACAGATTTCGGCCGTACTTCTGTTTGACCGGCCACAGCAGTCGGCGTGCCTTATCGAGATTCGCGTTGTCAGGCCAACTGTTGAGTGGTTCGAACCGCTGGGTGCCGCCTGCGGCACCGCCTCGGCCGTCACCGGTGCGGTATGTGCCCGCGCTGTGCCAGGCCATTCGGATGATAAGCGGCCCATAGTGGCCGTAATCGGCTGGCCACCACTCCTGAGAGGTTGTCAGTACCTCTTCGATATCCGCTTTGAGCTGTTCGAAATCAAGCGATTCGAAGGCTTCAGCGTAGTCAAAATCGTCTTCGTACGGCCCGACGTTTTGAGCGTTCTGATCAAGCGGGTCTAAGTTCAGCGCGTTCGGCTTCCAGCTTTGGTTGGAACCGTCCATACATCGATTGTTGAGAATCAGCATAATAGGATTTTCCAAAGCAAAATAAAATGTCTATTATGGTAAACTATAGAAGTGTTTGAGACACATTATTTTATCCTACAATAAATTTTTTTGTTCGACGGGTGAAAAACGGGGAAAACAGCCCAAGGCGTCGTTAGCCCAAGAGGTATCGAAGTGGTGGGAACCGCTCGATAAGTGGTTGGCCGTCGACTTGCAGTTGTTCGATGTATCGGTCTGCCCCGAGGATTCGACCCGCACCGAAGGCGGCGACCGTCAGGAAGACGACCGCGTAGATGAGCGTCGAGTCGAAGGCCGCCAAGATGTCTCCCTCCCAACCGCCGAGGTAGAACATCATCATCTGTAGTGCGCCACCGAATGCAGCCAGTCGTACGAAGCCGCCGACGATCAGTGCAATGCCGATCAGTACCTGGGTCCACGGCACGACAACGTTAGCCATCTCGACGAACGTCGGCGAGGCTGCCATCGCGCCGTACAGTCCACTAACCGGACTGGCAGCGTCGACGTTTGCAAGATAACCGCTGGCATCGAACGCCTCGCCGCTAATCGCGGCGAACTTGCCGAGACCGGCAAACAACATCATCCCGCCGATCATCAATCGGAGGAGAACCGCAAACAGTCCCGACAGTGTGTGCGCTTCGCCCTCCAAAGTGAGTCCAGCAACCGAGCCACCGTACTTGGTTTCTGTGTTAGTTGCCATTGTGATTGCTCCAGTTACGCCGACGGCTACTACCGACATATATACCAGAGCCGATTTTCATATTCTGGGAAACAACCCCCTACTCGAGACAGTCAGCAAAAAATATCATATAAAATAATACGAACATACAATCCGTAAAACGAGCGATTTACTCAAAGGATGGGTTTTTGATTCACCGCGGCGGCTATTCGGTATGCAGGCAGCCATCTTCCACGGCCCGGGTGATATCCGCGTCGAATCGGCCGACAAACCAGAACTCGAATCGCCAAACGGGGCACTTATCCGAGTAACCCACACCGCCGTCTGTGGCTCTGATCTCTGGTTTTATCGCGGCCAAAGCGACCGCGAATCACCCTCGCGTGTGGGCCACGAACCGATGGGCATCGTCGAAGAAGTCGGCGACAGCGTCGTCTCGGTCGACGTCGGCGACCGCGTGTTTGGGCCGTTTTTTATTAGCTGTGGCCGCTGTGAGTACTGTCGTAAAGGACTCCATACATCGTGTGTACACAGCGATAGCTGGAACGGCGACAATGGCGGTGCTCAAGGCGAGTACGTCCGGTGTCCCGAAGCCGACGGCACCCTGATTCGAGTCCCGGATCGCCACGCTGATGACGAAGACACACTCCGGTCGTTGCTGCCGTTGACTGACGTGATGTCGACGGGTCACCACGCTGCGGTCTCTGCGGGCGTCGAAGCAGCCTCGAGTTGCGTGGTCGTCGGCGACGGCGCAGTTGGGCTGTGTGGTGTGTTGGCCGCCCGACGGCTGGGAGCCGAACAGATCGTCGCCGTTGGCCACCATGAGGATCGACTCGCGATCGCCGAATCGTTCGGGGCGACCCACACCGTCAGCGAACGAGGTGAGACAGCCATCGAGGAAGTCAAAGCAGTGACAAACGGCGGTGTTAACCACGTTCTCGAGTGTGTAGGTGCGACCTCCTCGATGGAGACTGCCCACGGAGTCTGTCGGCCTGGCGGGACAGTTGGCTACGTGGGCGTTCCCCATGGGATGGGCGAGGGGCTGGATCTGTCGCCGTTTTTCAGGGACAACATCACGCTCAACGGCGGGGTCGCGCCCGTACGAGCATACGCCGAGGAGCTAATGGCTGACGTACTCCAGGGAACGCTCGATCCCGCACCGATTTTCACGAAGACGGTCGACCTCGAGGACGTTCCCGAAGGATACCAGGCAATGGACGACCGCGAGGCGATCAAAGTACTCGTCAAGCCCTAGGTCGCCCAGAAGTCAGCCGGCAGTCGACTCTGAACCCGAGTTCGTCGGCTTGGATGGAAGTTGCGACTGCGCATCCGAACGGGCTGGCTGTTGACACTCACCGTCGAGACACCGCTCGCCGGAGGCCGTCTCGAATCGCGGCAGCCCACAACCACATTCGTCGACCACGAGCCCGGCCGGGAACGAAAATGAAGCCTCACAGGTCGGATACTCCTCACAGCCGAGAAAAATACGACCGTTAGGGCTACGAATCCGTAGCGGCGACCCACAGTCGGGACAGTCCCACAGTCGGTCGAACCGCTTGCGAACCGCTTTTGAGAGCGACTCACACCGGTAGTCGACACACAACTCGAATCGCTCGCCGCGGTCGACCTGGATTTTTGGTAGCCCACAGTCGCCGCAGGTCGAATCAACTACGCGCGCCCCAGCAGGAAGTCCGTACCGTTGGTCACACTCGAGACACTGAACGGCCCGGCGTGTTCTAACCAGCGGGCCCCCGCAGTCTTGGCAGGCTCCAACCGGAATACCGGCCTCCGAGACGTCGTAAGACCGCAGGTCAGTAGAGCGATTCGAGGTGACAAGCAGTTCTTGGCTGTCAGTGTGGGCTCGGAGACTGAACCCTTCGGCGTCGTGTTCGATGGTAACGCCATCGGGGCGAGTGAGCCACGCAACAGGTTGGTAGCCATCCGCATCGTGAACCAACACCGTGCGATCCGGTTTGACGATAATGACGACATAGCCACGCTGGATACGGTCGCGTGTTCCTTCGAAACGGACAGTACAGTCGCCGGTAAGAATCCGGGTCTGATCGGACATTGACGACAGTGCTGCGTTTTGGCTTCTAAAGCTAGCCCCGAGAGCCTTTAGTCGAAGCCGGCAATCAGACAGTATGGCATCTGAAACAGAGATCACGGCCGTACTGTTCGATATGGACGGCGTTATCGTTGATTCGGAACGCTACTGGCACGACGAACAACCAGACCGGATCTTTCCGGCGACACTCCGAGGAGAGCATCCGGATCTCGAGGAGACGACTGGAATGTACTACAAAGAGATCTACGACTACCTCGAGGAGGAATACGAGACAACGATCAGCAAAGACGAGTTTGTCGAGATATTCGATGCGGTTGCCGAAGACATCTATCACAACCGTGTCGAACTCTTAGATGGCTTTGATGAAACCCGCGAGACGTTGGCCAGTCGTGGCGTTCCAGTCGCGATCGTCACCTCCTCGCCGTCGGCGTGGCACGACATCGTCCTCGAGCGGTTCGCGATCGACGTTACGGATGTCATCACCGCCGAAAATCTCGAGGCCGACGGGAAACCCGAACCGGATATCTACGAGAAGGCTGCCGAAATCATTGGGCAACCTCCCGAAGCGTGCCTCGTTATTGAAGATTCGAAAAACGGCATCAAAGCAGCCAAACGCGCCGGGATGTTCGTGATCGCCTACCGAACCGAACCGAACGCAGAGACGAACCTCTCGGCGGCCGATGTCGTGGTCAACGATCCCGACAAACTCCAAGAGGCGATTCTCTCACGGGCGAAATAATTACTTCAGCGACCGCAGCGTCGAGTTGGCGACTACAAGCAGGCTGCTGGCACCCATCGCGAGGGCCGCAAACAGCGGATTCAACAGGCCAAAGACCGCCAGTGGGATCGCTACTGCGTTGTAGAAAAACGCCCATCCGAGATTCTGTCGAATACGCCGTTTCGTGGTTGTGGCAATCGAAAACATCGTCGGAACCACACTGAGATCGCCCTCAACGACGATCACATCACCGGCGTCGGTAGCGAGTTTCGTCCCTGTTGCCAGGGCGATTCCCAGATCTGCGGCCGCAAGTGCAGGCGCATCGTTGCTGCCGTCGCCGATCATCGCCACTCTGCTGTCGGCCTGGAGTCGGCGGATCGTCTCGGCTTTCGCCTGGGGCGGTACCTCCGCAAACACGTGATCAACTGCGGGATGGGCCTTGAACGTCCGGGTGGCTTCAGTATCATCACCGGTCAACACGACGATTTCGCGTGTGCCGTCAGCCAGTGTGTCAACAACGGCCTCCCAATCGGCTTTCGGTTCGTCGCCGACAGCGATTACACCTTGGATCGTCTCGTTCCAGCCGACAACGACCGCAACTTCGCCGCGGGCGGTGATCGTCTTGGCAGTTGCCCGACAGTCCTCGGGGTCAGCCCACGATTCGAACAGCGAGGGGTGGCCAACCAGTACATCCCGCGTGCCAACGCGCCCACGAACACCCCGTTCTAAGGTTTCGACATCGTCGGCCGTGAGTGTGCTTTCATCCGTTGCTGTCAGTGTGCCGCCGTCGGTGGCCATCTCACCATCGGTCGAGACGGTGGGTGCGGCCGCAGCAACGATGGCATCTGCAATCGGGTGGGCCGAAGCACGCTCGAGTGCTGCAGCAGTAGACAGCACTCCTTGGCCCACAGTCTCTGTGACTTTCATTTCACCGCTGGTTAGTGTTCCCGTTTTATCCAGGGCGATAATGTCGACCTCGGGGGTCTCGAAGACCGACGACGAGGCGACGACTAGCCCGTTTTTTGCGGCCGTCTGGGTGCCCTGAGCGACTGCCAGCGGCGTCGCCAGACCAAGCGCACAGGGACACGAGACGATGATGACTGTCAGTCCGACCAACAGCGCGGCAGTGAGCGAGCCACCAGTCGCGAGCACACCCGCAGTGGCAACCACCGAAATAAGCAGGACAAGCGGGACGAACACCGTCGCCAGTTTATCGGCAAATCGCTGGACACCCGGCGAGGTGCTTTGGATCTCCCAGAGTAACTCGACGATGCGATCAAGCGTGCTGTCGGCCTCCTCACCGGCTCGAATCGTCAGCGGCTGGTCGGTGACAACCGTCCCGCCTCGAACCGGATCGCCCGCACGTTTCGTTCGTGGAACGGACTCGCCGGTGACGAGCGCCTCGTCGACTGCCGCAACCCCCGATTCGACTTCGCCGTCGACCGGGATTCGTTCGCCAGGTCTAACCAGAAGCCTGTCACCAGGCTCAATGGCTGCAACGTCGACCGTCGAGCCGTCCGGGCGATGTGCTTCGGTAACTTGGATCGCCGTTAGATCTGACAGGAGCCCAGCGGCGCGCTGTTTGATTTTCGATTCGTAGTAGTTGCCAAGCGTGACCACAAGCACAATGGCAACAGTGACATCAAAGTACAGATCCGTTCGGCCGATCCCCATCGCCAGCGTGCTGTAGGCGTACGAACCGACTGCGGCGACAGCAACCAGCAGATCCATATTTGGTTGGCGCGCCCGCAGGCTGACGTACGCACCTCGGAGAATGGGATACCCCGTATAAAACAGCACGAGTGAGGTCAAAAGCCAGATCTGAGTGTACAGATAGAGCCCATCAAAGCCGCCGAGATCAACCAGCGACCCGTAGCCGAAGTAAGTCGGGTACAAAAACAGGATGTACCACAGCATCGTCATCATCCCAAACAACCCACCGCCGATGAGGAACTTGACGACCGCAACGTCGCCGGCTGGCTCGGAGTCCTCCTCGAGTGAGCGTTCAGTAGCAGTATAGCCATACCCCGAGACGATATCGGCGAGTGATTGGGCCTCGAGCAGTTCGGGATCGTAGTGGACTTTCAGCGTATCGGTCGCATAGCTCGCAGCAACCGCACCGATTCCTTCGCGGGCAGTAACCGTCGATTCCAAAAACGTCTCGCAGGTCGCACAGTGCATGCCCTCAACGCTGAGATACTGCTGGTCGTACTCATCGAGGTCGACGGCTGGCTCGGTCGGCTGTATACGACCACGGGCGTCTTCGGCGTCGATCTCGGCCGCCGAGACATCACCCAGCGTGCGGGCGACCTCGAGACAGCCACGACAGCAGTAGACGCCGTCGATGGCCTCGTCAGTAATAGGGTCTGTCGGCGTCGGCAGCTCACAGAGCGTACATGAACTCATTCAGCGCAAAAAGCCACTTAGGCGTGAGCCGTGTGGTCGTGGTCGTCGGCAATCGGACTAAATGCCAAATAGAGCGCGGCAGAAATGATCAAGACGTTGACAGCTGAAATCGCGATAATCAAATCAGTAGCAATGGTGTAGTATATTACTGCTGGTAGCGCGCCCAAACTCAGCAAACTTGCCGTTCGCGGTGAAATCATTTGCTATTGCTTATAACGCCGTCTGTTTAACTCTTTGCGTGGATTCCCACGCCGTAGGAATACGGAAACCCCTTTTACCATGGGTATACTAATTTTGGACAACAATGTCCGGAGAAGGAACGGTCAGAGAAATTGGGCACGACGAGTTCGACCCGAAAGGTACACTCGCACTTATTTCGGTGTACTTCGCGATCCTTGTTGTAATGTGGATATTCATGTACTTCGTTGAGTTCCTCGGGAACGAAATGACAGTGATTGGATAATATGCACATACACGATTATGAAAAAATCTGGCTGGTGCTGGCAATGTTGTTGATTGTTGCCATTATCACGACGATTACCTACGGCGCAACAGCAGCCGGTATCGGCATGATCGGGGACGAAGAAGAGACGATTGATTCGAACGCACTCGGTGAAGACGAGCGGTTTGCCGAACCTCGCGTCGAACAGGTCGGCGAAAACGAGTATGAAGCGTACGTGATTGCCCAGCAGTTCATTTTCGAGCCGGATCCAATCGAGGTGCCGGCCAACAGCCGGGTGACGTTCTATATCACCTCGCCGGATGTGCTGCATGGGTTCCATGTCGAGGGAACTAACGCGAACACGATGGTTATCCCCGGTGAGGTCTCAAAGCTGACCGTTGAGCCGAACGAGCCCGGTGAGTACGGGATTGTCTGTAACGAATACTGCGGCTCCGGCCACCACACAATGGAAGGCTTACTGATTGTCCATCCTGAAGACGAGTTCGAACTGGACGGTGATTCTGATGAGTGAACAGCTTGAATCCGGCGCGCCGACGTTCTTAGATCGATTCCCACAGGAAGCAAAAGTCGTCCGAGCGGCCCTCGGCAGTTCGTTTATTGCGCTGTTCTTAGGCGCGCTGTTCGGTATTGTCCAAACACTGTATCGAACAGACGTCCTCCGGTTCATGGATGCGGAGTATTATTACACCGTGTTGACCGCCCACGGAGTATTGATGGTTGTCTCGTTTACCATCTTCTTCCTCGTCGGTATCTACACGTGGGGTGTCGTCCGTAGCCTCGACCGCCCGCTCGAGAACATCCGCTTTACGTGGGCCTGGTACGGGATGATGGTTGCCGGGACGCTGCTGGCTGTAGTGCCAATTCTCGGCGGCTTCGTCGATACCAGCGAGCTCAGCGCGGACGTGCTGTTTACGTTCTATGCGCCAAAACAGGCCCATCCGTTGTTCTATGGTGGCCTTTCGGTGTTCCTGATTGGAACATGGATGGCCGGCGTTGATTGGTTCCGGTCGTACTTCGCCTGGAAATCCGAGAACCCAGACGAGCGAATTCCGCTCCAGACGTTCATGGCCCTGATTACGATGGTGATGTGGTATATCGCCTCAATCG
>LKML01000004.1 GCA_001563795.1 Haloferacaceae archaeon B1-Br10_E2g22
CCTGGGAGACCATCTGGTCGACCTGGAGGACCTTCTGAATCGTCGAGTCCCGGCGGCCCATCATCTCCAGTATCTCCCGTAATGCCGGCACCAGTGACTGCACCATCAACAGTTATGTTGAATTTCGTTGTCCGTTTGAACGCACTGTCAGGTTCGTGTGCATCAAGATCAACACTGAGTTGATACTGGTTGTCAACAGGATCCGGTTCTCCAGGGCCGCCAGCAACGATTGCAGGGTGCTCAGAAATGAGATCAATCCCCTGCTCACCGTTATGGAAGTCATCGATCGAGAACATACTGGTTTCGGTTCCAGTGACTTCCTCTCGGTGAGTACCAAGCTGAGCTGAGAGATCGTCGTCAATCACTTCAGTGTAAATCTCATCGTTTCCGTTGCTCTCTTTGATTTCATCAATATCGACGAATAGACCGAGATTGAGTCTCCCACCGCGACGAACATCAGAGTACTCAATAAGGAACTGATCATCGCCTCCGGTTAGCAGGTAGTTGTCTATTTGTCCTCCTTTCGCATTCACCACAAGCTTGTTATCAGGAACGTCGGTTTGGGCTTTTGCGGCGGCCGAGGCTCCTTTGACAGTCCCCGTACCGACCATTGCTCCCAGGACAGACATTCGCATCAAATCGCGCCGTTCGAGTGATATGAGTGGATCTTTGTTTGACATATATAATCACCGTTTAGCAATCTGAATCACCGATGCCGCAAACAGTACTGCTGACATTATCTGCAGTCGTGTTTAAATTGCCGTCACCACCGTGGTTCATTCCCGACACATTCTCATCAGGAATGTACATCTCTTCGACTACTTCGGACTCACCGTTCGTCCGTTCCCACACGATCTCGATTGTTGAATCTGGTTCAATCCCATACCCAGCCGCTTCCTCAGGTGTTACAAGCGGCTCACCAGGTTTTAGGTCATAATCTCTACTGTCGTTGTACACTGTGTGTGATACATTTCCATCATGAATGCGGATTTCCTCAGTTTCATCGTAATGGCTCAGTAGTGGCCCATCTTCGTACTCAATACTGATGTCTCCGTCTTCGACAGTCTCGAAGTCCGGTTGATCTACCTGTTCGCTCGTGTCTGCTGTTGTGCTGTTTGCGAGCGTAATTCCTGCTGCTCCGACCGCAACGACGGATGCAGTAAGCAAGGCAATAAATAGAATCTCAGCATTAGCCCTTGTATTACCACCAAATAACCCACGCTCACGTATCATGTTAGAATATCAAACACGTATCTATAATAATTCTTTCCCTCTAACTGAATGTCTCGCCACAACGAATTTTAAGTGTGTATAAGTACCTGCGTATCACGCAGCCACAATAGCGCTGTGAGTCAACTAAAACAGCGGAAGTCACAAGACTGTTTTTAGACGATGAGAAACACAAACACAAACACCTCATTCAGTAGCAGTTTCTTTCTCAATATCAGTCTCTTCATCAACTTCTTTGTGACCGCGCCGGAACTCTCCGATTGCTTCTCCAGTCGAACGAGCAAGCTTTGGGATTCGGTTTGCGCCAAACAGCAGTATAATAATCAAAAGGATAATTAGTACCTCTGGGCCGACTGGGCCGAACAGTAGCGTGTGTTCGTACATACATAACGGTCATATGTAAAAGACAATAATTGTTATGTTTTCACAGTAGCCTCTGTTGGCATCGTACCAGAGGTGAAGTTCAGTAAGCAGTATCCAAGAGTTATTACTGGCAAACTTGTGTCAGAAGACGATAGATGGAATTACAGGCAAACGGGGTGAATCTACACTAACGCTGTTGAGATACGACTATGATTGCTGTGGGATTATGTTACAACAATCCTGCTGTACTCACTTCCTATACAAAAAGAGACATACAACGTGTCTTTGACGAATCAGTCCAGAACTACCTGTCTCAGACTGCGCGGCCGTCTTCGCTGGTGCCAAACAGATACGTGCCAACAGTCAACAGTAGTGCTGCGATTACCAGTGAAACAAACACCATACTGCTCGAGCCGGGCATCACGCCAGGAATAAAAAGTAACGTGCCGACGATCATTAATCCGGCACCAACTGCTGCTTGATTCGGTACGTGTACCATACACCTGTGATCGAACTGACCCATATTGAGCCTTCTCCTTCAGCCCTCACGGTGAGTCGGCTCAGTCGACAATTGTTTCGGGCGGTGTTTTCTCACCGGCAGGCACAACTACCTCGAGCCAGTTTTCTTCAGGAGCCAACGGACAGGCGAACGTCTCGGTATACGCACAAAACGGGTTGTAGGCGAGATTGAAATCCAACGTGACAACGTCACCATTGACAAGTGCTTCGTCGGGTTCCATCTCCATGTACCGGCCGCGGTGGTAGGTCTGTTGGCCAGTTGTTTTGTCACGAAACGGAATGAATATCGTTCGGTCGTCGGCTGACTCCTGTCGGTAGCCAGCCAGTTGGATTCGCTCGCCACGGAGTTCGAACTCGAAGATTACAGCCCGAAGATACCGAATCGGCGCACCCGCAGTCACATCCAACTCGAGTGGATCGGGATTGCCGTACACGCGCACGCGAGCAGGCACACGAAAGTTAGGGTCTGGATCGAAGTAGGCCAGTCCCTCGAAGTCATCGCGATACTCCGGTTTAATCGGTGACTGTGGATGGTCGATGAAAAACTGGTCTTTGTCTGCCCGCATCTGTTTGACTTCGGTTCGCCAACGGTCGATATCCTCGGGGTTGCCGTGGGCTGTGTCTGTCATACATCGTTGTGTGTGCCGAGGCATCCTAACCCCATTGAAACAGTCCGCAGCGTTCGGACTGCTCAGGGGTTATTGCCGGTAAGAATGACCAACAAGCAGTGCAACAATGTTAATACCCATCAAGAACACGAAAGCGCGGAACGAAAACTCGACCATCTCGAGGGTAAACAATGGGAGGTAGCTGAACGGAAGGGCGATGGCCGTCCAGAAGGCAAGCCCACGGGTCGACCGAAGGAAGTGTCTTGTCGATACGGCGAGCGTCTCGAACAGTCGACTGAGGAGGCTGGCTGAGGGCGGGAGCGACATCTGTGGAACCACCAATCAATGTGTCGGCGGCGGAGCATAAATACCCCACAGAGCGTTTTCAAGTGTCTCTGACTGTTTTACCGGTAGTAGGCTGTTACTACGTACTACGCAGACCATACCGGACGCCCCCTGTGGTCACCGGTTTGGTAGCAACACACTGGCCGAACCGAGAGTGTTTATTCGAGCCGATACCAACCATCCGGTATGGCTGATCTCAACCCGATCGCAAAGCGAATACACAACGTGACACCAGATCCAGTTCGGTTGACGCTCGATGATGGCACCGAAGCCGTCTTCGAGTTGTCGTGGACTGAGTTTTTCCAACAGGAGTTTCAAGCCGAAGGCAGCCGTACCGACGACGACGCCGACTACCGGCTGATCTCCAGCGAAGACAACGACTCGATTCTTGTCGGCCGCAGCGGCCCTGACGACAATGGATGGTCGATGGTTGGCTCAGTTGTTAGTGCCGAGGCGGCTGAAGGCCACTAAATAGTACGACACTGGACACCCGTGGCCGAACCAACCACAGTCTGAACCGAGTTCCACAGTTGAGAGAGCTATTCGAAAACAGCCAGCGATAGGCACTCACCAGATTCCCGGAGTCTCAGACGGTTCAGTGTTTGTTGACCGCTTCGACAAGGTTGAACGCGCACGTGATTTTCTTTTGGGCTGTCGAGAGATGTTCGGCCAGTAGACCCTCGGAGATCCCCAACAACTCTGCAGCACGCTGAGCCTCGAGTCCAGAGATGCGACACAGCGCGTAGGCCTCTTCCTGTCTGAGAGAGAGAATACGAACATCTCCGAATGAGGCGACGTTTCGGAGAAACTCTCCGAGTTGATTCAGAGACCACAGAGAGCCATCACGCTCGGTTTGATGGATGAACTCACCGACCGTCTCATGAGACAGCCGGTGGATAGTGGCTTTTTCCGGAGCAATTTCCGGGCTGTCGGTGATGAGGATTTCGTTTGTTTGAACATACCAGTAGGCATCCTGGTCGTTCTGCGAACCGATCCGCAACGCCCCCGCAAACTCCCCTCTCGAGATGCGTCCTGGCGTCGCACGTTGGGGACTGCGCTCACCCATACAACACGGTTATTTCGGCTTTCAATATAAATACATGTGGACAGAAAGACACTACTCAGTTTGGGCATCGACAACTGCCACACCGGCTAGGTTCACGATGTCTTTGACCTCGTCACCACGCTGGATGACGTGAACCGGTTTATCCATGCCCACCAACATCGGGCCGATGGCTTCCGCACCGCCGAGCCGCTGGAGCAGTTTGTAGCCGATGTTACCTGCCTCAAGGTTCGGGAATATCAACACGTTCGCCGGCCCATCCAGTGCCGAAAAGCCGTAAGTACCATCTAAGATCTCCTCGACGACTGCGGTATCGGCCTGCATTTCGCCGTCGACGGCGAAATCGACGGTTGGATGGTCATGTAGCTCAGAAACAGCCTGTCGAATCGTCGCCGTCGAGTTGTTTTTCACGCTGCCAAAGTTCGAATACGACAGCATCGCCGCCCGCGGTTCGACGTTGAACCGACGGGCCAACTCCGCGGTGTGTTTGGTTACTTCGGCCAGCACCTCCGAGTTCGGCTCCTGGTTGACAGTCGTATCCGCACAGAAGACGACCTGGTTTTTGAACGTCAGCAGATAGACACCGGCAGCGTAGTTTGCGTCGTCGGCCGTCCCGATCACCTGCAGCGGCGGTCGCAGCGCCGAGGGGTAGTGGTGTGTCAAGCCGGTCAGCATGGCATCTGCATCGCCCATCTCGACCATGACACTCCCCAGATAGTTGGTATCTCGTTCGACGAGATCGCTCGCCTCACTCCGAGTGATTCCTTTTCGCTGTCGGAGTTCATACAACCGCTCGGCGTACGCCTCGAGGCTTCGTTCGGCGGGATCGACAACTTCGGGATCAAACGAGAGGCCGAGGTCGGCGGCGATCCGGCTGATCGCTTCGTGGTCGCCCAACAGGATCGGTTCGGCGATGCCCTCCTCTTGGAGCTGGTAGGCCGCTCGAATCATCTTTTCGTCGGTTCCTTCCGCCAGCGCAACCCGTTTGGGATCGCTTTTGGCCTTGTTGAGGACGACCCGCATCATCTCGCGGGATTTGCCGAGTCTGGCTTCAAGCGTCTCGGCGTAGTCTTCGGCATCAATCGTTGTTCTGGCGACACCGCTTTCGACGGCCGCCTCGGCGACTGCAGGCGCGACCTCGAACAACACGCGTGGATCTAGCGGTTTCGGAATAACATAGTCAGGACCAAACTGCAGCGGCTGGTCGCCGTAGGCTTTGACTACCGCGTCGGGTACATCCTGTTTAGCCAGGTCGGCGAGCGCCATTGCGGCGGCGCGTTTCATCTCTTCGTTGATATCGGTCGCACGGACATCGAGTGCGCCACGGAAGATGAACGGAAAGCCCAAGACGTTGTTGACCATGTTGGGATAATCCGAACGACCGGTAGCGACGATTACGTCGTCCTCGCGGGCGGCTTTGGCCTCCTCGTAGCCGATCTCGGGGTCTGGGTTCGCCATTGCGAAAATAATCGGGTTGTCGGCCATCGACCGAACCATCTCTCCGGTAACGATTCCACCGACCGACAGGCCGACAAACACGTCTGCTCCCTCGAGAGCATCCGCGAGACTCCCGTCGTCGACATCCCGTGCGAACTGCTGTTTGTACTCATTGAGGTCGTCGGCTCTGTCAGCAGTAATGATTCCCGACGAATCACACATCGTGATTTTCGCGGGGTCAGCACCTAACGAGACATAGAACTGGGCAGTCGCGATGGCGGACGCACCGGCACCCGAAAAGACAATCTCGAGTTCGTCGAGCGATTTGCCCGTGAGTTCGGCGGCGTTCAACAGTGCAGCCCCCGAAATAATCGCTGTCCCGTGTTGGTCGTCGTGAAACACAGGGATATCAAGTCGTTCGCCAAGCCGACGTTCGATCTCGAAACATTCGGGGGCTTTGATGTCCTCGAGGTTGATCCCGCCGAACGTTGGCTCCATGGCTGCAATCGTCTCAACGAGCGCATCCGCGTCGTCGAGATCCAACTCAATATCGAAGACGTCGATATCCGCAAACCGCTTGAAAAGGACTCCCTTGCCCTCCATCACCGGCTTTGAGGCTTGGGCACCAATAGATCCAAGCCCTAAGACGGCCGTGCCGTTCGAGACAACGCCTACAAGATTAGATTTGGCCGTGTATCTGTAGGCGTCCTCGGGATTCGTATTGATATCTCGGCATGGGGCTGCAACTCCCGGCGAGTAGGCGAGACTCAGATCACGCTGTGTGTTGGTCGGTTTTGTCGTCGCGATTTCGATTTTCCCCGGCGGCTCACGCTCATGATACTCGCGTGCGTCGTCATCAAGTCCCATACAAGTCGGTTTGCTGGCCGGTAAAAAAAGGTATGTATACTGTAGGGGTACTGGACGCCCACCGCCGGTTTGTACGATGAACGTACGGTCGAATCACCAGTAGAAAGTGGCTATACGGCGGGCGTTGGCTCGGTGTCGTCTTCAGTAGGCTCGGGGAACAACTGGAAGTCGTCGTCAGCACTCTCGAGAACCGAGACCTCATAGCTGACAACGTAGGTGAGCACGACGATACTGACAGGCAGATAGACGACAAACGCCACCAGAAGCGTCAGCACAACCACCGAAGCGAGCGCGAGTACTCCCGCTGTTGAGGCGACTGCAGCACCCAGCCCACCAAACACGCCGAAGACAACAACCAGACCGACCAGCGCACCGATGGTACCGACAATGCCGAAAACGAGCGCGCCAACGATCGACTGGCCAATGCCAATAGCCAACAGCAACAGGAAATGGATGAGGATGTAGACGACAAACTGGGCTGGCTGTGTTCTGACAACTGGCCAAAACCGCCGCCAGCCGTCTCGTACGCCACAGTCCGAGACTACCATCAGTGGCACGACGAACTCGTCTGTCCCGCGAATAATAAGAGAATATGTGATGAACGCGGCGACGGCAGTGGCTGCACCGACGACAGCACCCACAAACAGCCACGTCTCACCGAGCGAATCGAGACCAATTGTCCACAACACCACACCAGCGACGGCAAACGGAACGGTGAACGCGAGTCCTACGAGCAGTTTGAAGCCGAACAGACGGACTGCCTGGCCAACTCGACGACGCGCCGGCTTGCGAAGCCGGACGGTCTGGGTGCGGAGGGCGTCATAAAAGACGAACCGAAGTGTTTCGGCAAGAAGTGTCAGTACAAGCCCAACGAGCACCGCAAAGACAACGACAACACCAACGACCCACAGCTCGACTGGAAGAGCTGCCGGAATCCCTTGGGCTACTCCGTTTTCGGTGGCTTCAGGAGGGAGACTCCCCGGAAGGTTGGCGACGTTCGTCACTGTCGAGATGCCGCCACCGCCCACACCGACAAAAATCGCTATGAGCGCAAGTTTGAGCCATGCACCGATCTCAACGGGAAACAGAAACGAGCGGGTCGCATCGATTGCGTCGTCGACGCTCTCGATTGCATACCAAGACATACCCATCGTTTCAGTGCAGCGAAAAAATAGGTTGGTGGTTCAAACCGAAAGCGGTGCGGGTCGCTCGATACGTCGGTGGTCAGTTGGCTCAGTAGGTGACACCGATACGGTGGGCCATGACTCACTCAGTGTGAGTGGCTCGAGACCGGCCGCAGTGACAAGCACTGTTCCCTCACTTTTGGCCCCCTGAACGGTTGGATTCCATGCATACGCCTGTGGAACATGCACACGCCTCGTACAGTCCGGCGTGGCGATCCACTCACGGCCCGCAAAGCCTGCAGCCCCACCTTGGTGGTGAGACTGCCACTCCTCAGACCACCCCACTGCCTCGTAGGCCCGCTGGATCGCCTCGAAAACTGCTCGTGCGGGTGCTCCATCGCGACCAGCCCGCTGTGTGGCCGCAAGCGCGGTCGCCTCGACACTCGCAGCGGCGTGGAATCGTTCGTCGAGCCATGCCGGTTTCTCGAAGACGACCGTCCGAGTGAGACTCGTATACAGTCCGCCACGCTGGGCAGTCACCGACACGAGCGCATAGTCACCGAGTTCAGCAGTCGTCGGTGTGTAATGCCGATACTGTTGGGTACGATTGGCGCTGCCGACAAGTACGACAGGCGCGGTGATCCCACGAGCCTCGAGTGCGCTGCGAACCTCGGTTGCGGCCGCACGTTCGGTGTGGGCTGTAGATAGCCCACGACAGACACGTTCGACGGCAGTGGTCGTCTCGGAGCCAAACGCTCTGTATCGCTCGAGGTCTTCAGTACTTAGTGGCTGTCTAAGTGCCGAACAATCGACCTCGCTGAGTCCCTCGACTGCGAAATCGGCTGCCGCAGGAGTTGGTGATTCCGAAACAATAGCCTCGGCCAGCGAGTCGGTATACCACTCGAGGGCGGTGACCGAAAACTCGGCTGGGAGTTCCTCATCACGGAGCCTGTCGGCTTCAATCGAGTTTGTGAGCACTCGAAACCCACCGTCTCGCTGGTAGCCGGCGGCTGCCACGCCGATTGGTGAATCACGACTAACGACGTTCGAGCCGCCAGTGAGCCACGCGAAATTGTTCGGGCGAGCAACCCAGATCGCCTCGAGGTCGTTGCTCTCGAGAAACGACGAGAGCCGACGGCGGCGCACAGCGAGTTCTGTGGGCGTACGCAACGTCGGGAGTTCGGACATACAGCTGGATACAAGCGCAGGCTACTTGAATCCGAACAGTAGTTCGGAACCAGCCGGAATCACCAGCGAGAGCCGACAGCCATGCTGGTAAGCACTGGCTACTGGGTGTAGTCACTGACTACACAGTCGGACGGAAGGAGTCCCAAAGGAGAGACAACGACAACAGTTTGAAACAGTATAGGAACAAGTAAGCAGCCGAGTTATTCTCCGAGTATCCATTTTTTCCACCGACTAACAATACAGGGGGACACAGTAATTCGGTTGTATGACACAGATATTCGAGTTGACTGGCTTCCAGCGTGACCTCCTGTATGTGATTGCAGGTTCGGAGAAACCATCAGGACAGACGATTCGTCGAGAGATGGAACAACATGTCGACAACGTCAACCACGGGCGGTTGTATCCGAATCTCGACGCACTGGTTGAACAGTCGCTTGTCGAGAAAGGCAGCCAAGACCAGCGGACGAACTACTATGAACTCACACAGAAGGGCCAAGACCTCATCGAAGACCGTCGACGGTGGGAACAGCAGTACGTCTCGCCCCAACAGCACGCACAATAGTCGAACTGACAGCCTGTTTTCCGATGGAGTTGGATAGGGATAAATAGCCAGAGCCCGAAGGCCACGGTAATGACGAGACGCCCCGACTGGCTGTCGTTTCGGCGTTTTGCGGCGGTTACGACTGCACTGACACTATCGCTTATCAGCATTGGTGTCTACACCTCAGCGACGGGGTCGGGGCTGGCCTGTGAGGCCCAATGGCCACTGTGTTCGGATCAACTCGTGCCCGCGTTAGCTATCAACCCCGACTTCATCGAGTGGTTCCACCGTGTTTTTGCGATGTTTACCGGCTTTTTGATTCTCGGTACCGCAGGGTGGGCCTGGCGGCTGGGTGATCGAAAAACAATGTTCGCCTCGACACTTGCGGTTGTGCTGTTGCCGTTGCAGATCAGTATCGGTGCGGTGACGGTGACGATCGGTGGGCTCATTCCCGGTGGTTACTCGCTGCCAACGCATGCGGCCCATCTGTTGGTCGCGCTCACGATTTTTACGCTGCTGAGTTTGACCACGCTGTTTGCCTACCGGAACAACCACCGCCGACCACCACGTGAGCGCGGTCGGCTTGGCTTCGGCCTTGCACTCGGCGCGCTAGTTGTCAGTGGATTGTTCAGTCGTGGTGTGCCGCTTTTGAGCTACTCAACAGGTGCCCAGGCATGGTTTTATGCGGTCTCACTGGTTGCGTTCTTCGGGCTGTTGGCAGCAGTCGTCTGGCTTGACGGTGCCGACCGAATCGGCCGGTGGCTGGCTGCCAGCGCACTCGGAGTGTTATTCGTCACACTGCTGTTGGGTCGTGACCTCGTGATGTACACTGGGACGATCCGGCAGCTCAACTTCGGGCTGTATCTCCTCTGTATTGGACTCACCGTCGCCGGCTTCTGGCGACTCAAAACGCCGTCAGAACAACCGGTTTCGCAGCGATCAACCCACAGCGACTGAGTTAGTCAAACCGCTCGCGAACCGTTACTGTTGCCGTACAGTTTGGACACAGATACACATCAGCATCGGGCTTGTGATGGACGACCCACGAACCGTCGAGTGGTGCGGTATACTCACAGCCGTGACAAAACAGGATAGTCTTGCGGCTGATTGTGGTCTGTTTGATGGAGGGCTGTTCGTTCATACTCGGTGTAGCAACTCGGTAGGCATAACCCTGTTTGCGATGATAATTCTGTTTGTTTTTACAATTCAGTAGATTTGTGGGTAGTACGTGGTTTGTATCATCACATCCACATTTGTTCGCGAGAAACCGTTGTCGGCTGGTGGGTTCAACTGAGAACCATCCAACGGTATGAGGAACCATCCTGCGCTATGAGAACGCACCACGCACAGCTAGCAACCCGAAGCCGTTAAACGACTCTCCGAAGTATTCACACCAACTCGCTGGCAAACGGGCCACCAGTGGGCACCCGGTTCGCCGGGACGAAATGTGGTCGACTCCTCGACTGAATCGCAAGCGCCCGAGGATAACAATGGCAAAAAGCGCATACTCGCACATTCGAGACGCATGGAAGAACCCCGGCGAGGGCAAACTCGCCGAACTGCAGTGGCAACGAAAACAGGAGTGGCGAAAACAGGGCGCGATCGAACGTATCGATCGGCCAACTCGCCTCGACAAAGCTCGCTCGCAGGGATACAAAGCGAAACAGGGTATCGTCGTTGCCCGCGTCGCCGTCCGCAAAGGTGGCGCACGCAAAGAGCGACACAAAGCCGGCCGACGAACCAAACGTCAGGGTGTCAACCGTATTGGCCGCCGAAAATCAATCCAGCGCATCGCCGAGGAGCGAGCCTCCCGCAAGTTCCCCAATCTTCGGGTACTCAACTCCTACTGGGTTGGCGAAGACGGATCACAAAAGTGGCACGAAGTGATTCTGGTCGATCCAGAACATCCAGCAATCGAGAACGACGACGATCTCAACTGGATCTGTGAATCCCAGCACAACGGTCGGGCCTTCCGCGGGCTCACTGGTGCTGGCGACAAAGGCCGCGGCATGAAGAAACGCGGTAAGGGTACCGAACACGTCCGACCAAGCATCAACAGCGACCGCGGTCGCGGCAAATAGGTCGCTCGCAGTCGTCGGAGACTATTCTCAGTAGCTGATAATCATTGCGGTAGATTATTAGTATATGTTGTTATCACGCTAGATATGACGCTTACCGACCGCTACGAGGCCATTCTCTGGGGAATGATGGACTGGCTCGGCATTACCGATTCGCTTCGCCGGAAGATGCTGGCTGCCGTCGCACTCCAGTTTTCGGCCGCAGTCGGGCTGTTTGTGCTTCCAATACTCTTGAGTGGAACTGTCCTGCGGGTCGCTCAAGGAGCGATCTTCCTTGGAGCGATCGTCGCGTTCGTCAACACGGTTTTGATCATTCAAAAAGATCTTATCAACCCCCTAGGCGAGATCGAAACCGCCGCGGGTCGGATCGCCGAGGGCCATGTCGACACCGAACAGGTCGTCATTGATCAACCCGACGAGGTTGGGAGCCTCGCTGACTCGTTTGGCGGCCTCCAGACCTACCTAAAGACGGTCGCCGCACAGGCCGACGCGCTGGCCGAACAAAACTTCGAAGACCCTGCACTCGAGGAGCCTGTTCCCGGCCCGTTCGGCGAGTCGCTCGAGCGAATGGCCGAGAATCTCGAGACACACACCCACGAACTCGAAGCCCGTTCAGCCCGGCTCCAGCGACTGGTCGAAGCGTTCGAGACGTCGACCGGTCAGGCGATCGATGGTGATCTGACCGCAACAATTGATCCGGACGCCATCGACGATCCCGAAGGAACCTACTCGGTTGTCGTCGAGCGGTACAACGAGTTGCTCCACACACTGCAGGAATCACTGAGCGAGACAGCCAGTTTCGCCGCCGAGGTTCGAGCCTCGACTGATCAGGTCGCAGAAAGCACAACTGAGTTGGATCAGGCCGGCACCGAAATCGCTGGTGCGACCGACGAAATCGCCGCCGGAGCCGACCAACAGCGCGAGAAACTCCAGACTGCCGTCTCAGAAGTCAATACGCTGTCAGCCACCGTCGAAGAGATCGCAGCCTCCTCTGAAGAGGTGAGCCAGACGGCCGAAACTGCCAGTAAGGCTGCCACGACAGGCAAACAAGAGGCGACCGAAACCGCCGACGAACTCTCGACAATCGAAGGCGAAATCAGCGAGGTCGCCGACAGCGTCGACGCACTGGTCGCCCGCATTGATGAAGTCGACGAGATCGTAACGGTGATCACCGAAATCGCCGAACAGACCAACCTGCTGGCGCTCAACGCCTCGATCGAAGCTGCCCGCGTCAGCAACGGCGGCGAAGGGTTTGCGGTCGTTGCTGACGAGGTAAAATCGCTGGCCGAAGAGACTCGGAGTGCTGCCGATGACATTGGCGATCGGCTTGATGCGATCCAAGACCAATCCGATGAAACCATTGCAGATGTCGAATCTGCCCGCGACCGCGTCCGCGAAAGCACCGACTCGGTCGAACGCTCGCTGGGGCACTTCGACGACATCGCAGCAGTCGTCACCGAAGTCAGCGACAGCGTCCACGAAATCAGCAGCGCAACCGACCAGCAGGCCGAATCCGCCGAAGACGTGGCCGCAGTCGTAGATGACGTAGCCTCAATCAGTGATTCGACCGCCGACGACGCCTCAGACGTGGCTGCGGCAGCCGAAGAACAGACAACCTCGCTTTCGTCTGTCGCCAACACGGTCTCGGAGTTGGCCACCGAGGCTGGCGAACTCGAGGCGTTGCTTGATTCGTTCGAACTCGAGGACGACGGCACTCACGCGGTGAGCCCAGAGTCGACAGAAAACACCGGCTCGCACAAACAACCAGCGACGGACGTCTCGGCCGAATGGACTAACATGTCAGAAGAGACGACATCCCAGAAGGCGGTAGACGAGTTCGACTGGGCGACCGACCAGGCCGAAAACGAGGCCGACGAAAGCCACAGCGAACACGCTGGCACCGACCGACCGCTTGTCGTCTCTACAGACTGAGACGGACTGCTGTAGACTGCACTGAGACCACATTCTTATTCTCCGAGCCGCCCAAGCGAGCCTATGAGCCTTGCTTTGGATGCGACCCAACTGGATCGCTACTCGCGGCATATCATCATGGACGAAATCGGCCCCGAAGGCCAGGCCGGACTGCTCGAGGGCCGCGTGCTCGTCGTCGGAGCCGGTGGGTTGGGCGCGCCCGTCCTGCAGTATCTCGCCGCAGCAGGCGTTGGCACACTCGGTGTTGTTGATGACGATACCGTCGAACGCTCGAACCTCCAGCGACAAGTGATTCATGCCGACAGCGACGTTGGCACACCGAAAGTCGACAGCGCGAAAGCGTTTATCAACAGCCTCAATCCCGACATCACCGTTGAAACCTACGAAACCCGGCTTTCGAAAGAAAATACCGACAAGATCCTCGAGAGCTATGATTTGGTCGTTGATGCCACTGATAATTTTCCGACCCGGTTTTTACTCAACGACGTCTGTCGGCTGGCCGAGATTCCAGTCGTACACGGAGCCATTTATAAATTCGAAGGACAGGTGACGACGCTAGTTCCCGAAGGGCCGTGCTATCGGTGCCTGTTTCCCGAAGCACCCGAGCCGGGAACCGTTCCCGACTGTGCGACAACCGGTGTGTTGGGCGTACTGCCGGGGACAGTGGGCTGTCTGCAGGCAACCGAAGCCGTAAAACTCCTCATAGAGGTGGGCGAGCCACTCGTCGGCGAGATGCTGTGTTACGATGCGATGGATCTCTCAGTCGAGCGTGTGGCCTACCGACAGCGAGATGAGTGTCCGATCTGCGGCGACGACCCGATTGAGTCGGTTACAGACATCGAGTACACCGATAGCTGTGCAGTTGGTCTCGGCTCCGAACAGCCCACCCACTGAGTGGTTCTGTCGGAGGTTTGAACATGAGAGTATTCAAGTAATCGCCTGATATTATCCAGCCATGGCCAAGATCAGCGTTGAAGTACCGGACGAACTGTTAGAAGACCTCGACCGCCACGTTGGCGAGGGCAAAAAGTTCGTCAACCGAAGCGAAGCCGTCCGCGCGTCGATCAGAAAAACACTTGATATGCTCGATGACATCGACACGCGGCGGGGTCGGTTGGATGAGGAGTGAGCAGGTCGCACCGGGTCGCTCGAGTGACCGGCTTGCTATCGGCCAAATCTCGCTTATTGGGCTGTTTGTCACCGCGCTGGTGACTGCCCAACTGACCGCTGCGAAACTGCTGGCGCTTTCGCTTCCGGCGGAGTTACCGACTGTCGGTGCCGAAATCGTCCTGCCGGGGGCTGCGTTGGCCTACGCGCTGACGTTTTTTGCATCGGACTGCTATGCGGAGTTGTACGGCCGCCGGGCGGCCCAGGTGATGGTCAACGTTGCCTTCGGGCTGAACTTCGTCGTCCTCGCGCTGGTATGGTCGACTCTGCAGGCTCCTGCGGTCGATCCCGAGTTTGCGGCGACGTTCGAGGCCGCACTTGCACCGAGTGCGAACATCGTCCTAGGGAGTCTGCTGGCGTATCTCGTCAGTCAAAACTGGGACGTCTATGTCTTTCACTGGATTCGAGACTACACCGCCGGAAAGTATCTCTGGGTTCGAAATTTGGCCTCAACGGCCACTAGCCAGTGGATCGACACCGTCATTTTCGTCTCCGTTGGGTTTGTCGTCGCTCCCTCACTGCTGGGAATCGGCGAGGCCATGCCAACCGAGGTCGTCTTCAGTTTGATTGTTGGCCAGTATCTGCTCAAAGTCCTGATCGCCGTGGTCGATACACCCTTTGTCTACCTTATCGTTCGGTTCCTCCGACCAGACGCGCCAGACCCCCAGAGCGGCTATGGGGTCGAAACCTAAACCGTTCTTACAGGTTATCGGTTCGAATTCGTGTTTTCAGTGTCATCGCAGAGGTTCGAACGAACGACGAGACCTCCTCGAGTTCACTGATCTCGTCGGCAATCTCGAGTGCCTCCTGTTCGGTGTAGCGTTGTTTGTCCGCTACGCCAGCGTTGGCTGCGGCTGTCGTCACGAACTCGTCGGCTTTTCCTTCTCCGATGCTGTCTTTGAACGCGTTGACGATCTGCTGAATATTAATGGTCTCTGACATAAGAATCACTCCGGTAGAAGCAGTACCGATGACGTCGTGTTGTGGTAGCCTCGCATCTCGCCTTCTTGCATACAGATCTCGCCGTACGTCTGGAATCCTGCCAGTGGGACGCCGAGTGCCTCGACCATTTCGTCGACTGACTCACCGAACTGCTCGCCTAGGATCGCTCCCTGGCAAGCACAGTCGAACACCAACGCGCCGGCCATCTCGCCGGCCATCGCCTCACGAGCGTCTTCGGCACTTTTGCGGGCAGCCTCGAGTTGGTTCTCGCGCGAGCTGTCCATGACTGTCAGTTCGGTGCCAACCGGAATCGTCGTCGCAAACGCCAGCGGCCCGTCGGTGTTCGGTGTCGGACCGGCCCACCGCACTTTGTAGTCGTCGCCGCCGGATTTGATGCCGAACTGGAATCTGGTTAGGAGTTCAGTAAACTCCTTGCTGCCGGCTTCGACCGCATGGGGATCAATGCCGTAACGCCGCTGGGCCACATCGGCGATCGCATCGGCAAACGCCTCGAAGGCCGGTCGTCCCTCGAGTTCTGAGACTGTGCTCGCCTCGGCGTCGGTGACCGCCAGCGGTTCGGAGACCGGCTCGTGGCCGTGTGCGACTCCAAGTGCGAACGGTGTCTCGGAGGCCAACACCGCCAGGACGATACTGTCGGTTGCGACCTCGTCGTTATGGAACACGAAGGTTTCTTCGAGTGTGATATCGTCGCCCGCCGACCCGCCGCTGAACGGAATCGGGAACTGCTGGTAGGCCAGCATAGCGATCTCCTCGCCGCGGCCGGTCAGTCCGTCGTGGAGATTGATCCCGACCCGGTGTGGGTACTCGGCTTGCTCGTCGGGAATCTGGGCGGCAGCCTCCGCGACGGCCCCCTGGAGATCATCGCTGAGTCCGTGTCCGATTCCAGTATACAGCTGCATTTCGTCGCTGGCGATGGCTGTGACCGCGATTCCACCCTCACCGGCTTGCGTTTCAGTAAACTCGCCGGCCGTCGAGGCACCAATCAGCGGTGCGTCGCCGGTTGCGGCTCGGATCGTCTCGACGACAGCATCGTACTCGTAGGCTGACGAACAAAAGACCATCACGAAATCAGCCCCTCGGTCAAGTCCCTCGAGTGCCGAGGCTGCGGCCGTTGAAGCCGCATCCTCGCCGCTTCCGAAGCCCGTTGAAAACTGTGTTACCATTGCAAAGATAAGTAGACGAAACAGCGGTATCAACCCAATGTGCCGATTATTAGGTTTGATTTTTTGGGTCGCCTCGCAGAGAGGAAAGTCGTGTACTCACCGCCTGCTGAAGCAGAAAACTGCGCCGTCCGGGAATTGAACCCGGGCTAGAGCCTTGGGAAGGCTCTGTCCTACCACTGGACCAACGGCGCGCACCTGAAACGATGGTGTCGATCTCAATAAACCACACCATTCGACCGGCGTCGATAGGTGTTATACACACCAGCCGGTAGTACACGCATGTGAATGTTTGTCAGTGTTGAGCTGCCACCCAAGTTCACCAAGCCACTCGATGATCTCCAAAGCGAGTTCAGCGAGGCTCCCGGAATCCGACTGACCGATCCTCGCAAGCGCATTTCACACTCGAATTTCTCGGAGAGATTGACCCCGAGCGCGTTGGCGAGATACAACAGGTCATCAAGCGGGCAATTGACGAAAGCACACTCACCGACAAGGGGCCAGTCTATGAGACAATCAATGTGTTCAATATGTAGCTTACAGCACCGCCTCGATATTCCGGGGAATAATTAAGTAGACAGGCTGGGTTCACACAGTCAGATGTCCGACGATCCCGAAGCTATGCTGTCGTGGGACGAGACCGTCTTTCGTGACGAACACGTCTTCGAGATCGACTATCTGCCGGATGCGTTTCGGCACCGCGAGAGCCAACTCGAGAGCCTCAAATACGCCCTTCGGCCTGCCGTCCGCGGCTCTCGACCACTCAATACGATGATTCAGGGCCCGCCAGGGACGGGCAAAACCACCGCCGTCCAGAAACTGTTTGGCGAACTCGGCGGCCAGACGGATATCCAGACCGTCCGTGTGAACTGTCAGGTCGATGCCACACGCTATGCAGTCTTTTCGCGGATTTTCCAGGGCATTTTCGACTACGAGCCGCCGTCTTCGGGAATTTCGTTCAAAAAGCTCTTTGGGCAACTCACCGAGCGCCTGGTTGACGACGAAAACGTACTGGTGGTCGCACTCGACGATGTGAACTACCTGTGTTACGAAAACGAAGCCAGCGACACCCTTGGGTCGCTGTTGCGAGCCCACGAGACGCATTCAGGCGTCAAAATCGGTGTTATCGTCGTCTCGTCGGATCTCTCATTGGATCTGATCGACGAACTCGATACGCGCGTCCAGAGCGTCTTCCGACCTGAGGAGATCTTTTTCCCCAGATATGCGGTCGATGAGATCCGCTCGATTCTCGAAGAACGCGCCGACCGCGGCTTTCATGATGGCGTTATCGGTCACTCGGGTCTCGAGCGCGTCGCCGAGTTGACCGCCGACAGCGGTGATCTTCGCGTTGGAATTGACCTGCTTCGGCGTGCCGGGATGCAAGCCGAAATACGAGCCTCTCGAGTCATCGCCACCGAAGACATCGAGACGGCCTACGAGAAATCCAAACACGTCCATCTCTCCCGGAGTCTTCGGGGGCTTTCGGCCTCCGAGCGCGCACTGCTTGAGGTGCTGGTCAATCACGATGGAGAGCGTGCAGGAGCGGTCTACGAGGCGTTCGAAGCCAAGACGGGATTGGGGTATACACGCTACAGCGAACTGGTCAACAAACTCGACCAACTCGAGATCATCGAAGCGCGATACGCCGACGTTGAGGGCCGCGGACGCTCACGGGAGTTGTCGCTCGAATACGAACCACAGGCGATTCTCGACCGACTCGAGTAAGCAAATTCGGTAGCTGTTTGAACCCGCCCAACACACGAGGCTGTATGAAATCGACCGCAGGAAGCGACGCCGCCAAACAGCGGGCTGGCGAGGCTGCTGCCGAAGAAGTAACAGACGGTATGGTCGTCGGCCTCGGCACTGGAAGCACCACAGCCTACGCAATCAAAGCCCTCGGCGAGCGCGTCGACAGCGGCCTTGATGTCGCAGGAGTGCCAACCTCATTCGGTGCTCGCCAGTTGGCTATCGACCAGGGAATCGACCTTGTGGGTCTCGATGAGGTAGACCGGATCGACCTTGCTATCGATGGGGCCGACCAGTTTGTCGTCGAAACCGGCGACTGTATTAAAGGCGGCGGGGCAGCCCACACCCGCGAGAAGATCGTCGCCGCGGCAGCCGACGACTTCGCCGTCGTTGTCGACGAAACCAAACTCGCCGATGAACTCGAGTATCCGGTCGCACTCGAGGTGATACCAGCCGCCCAACCCGGTGTCGAAACGGCGGTCGAAACAGCAGGCGGAACGCCGAGACTCAGACAGGCAGCCAACAAGGACGGCCCGGTCGTTACAGACAACGGCAATCTGGTCATCGACTGTGCGTTCGGCCCAATTACAGACCCAAAGACGGTGGCACTCGAACTCGTAGAGATACCAGGTGTCGTCGAACACGGCCTGTTTGTCGGGCGGACGACCACGGCGTACGTTGGCACCGAAGACGGCCTGAACGTACACCGCTATTAAGATGGGCTCCAGCGGTGGCTACCGAACGACGCTATCGCTGGGAGACGAACACTAAAAAAACAGAAGTCAGAACTGACCTTACAGGTCGCGGGGCTGGACCGTCTTCCGGTCGTTGTCTTCGGCTCGGCGGGCTGCGTCTTCGAGAAGCTCTTCGACTTCCGCATCGAGAGCGTCATAGAAATCCGAAGCTACGTTTTTGTCGCTCAGCGCTTCCTTAACGGCTGCTTTGACGATAAGATCTGCCATGCACCCTGTCGTACCGAGTCCTCTCTAATAAGGGTTGTTATGTGATTCGCAGGCAAACGCCACTGACGGTGGGTACGACGCCTGTATAACCCAAACCCTGACTGTCGACGACCACCGGTTTCGCCACTATTAAATACGCTGACCGAACGACAGCTACGACTCGATGGAACACAGTAGTACGTTCATGAAAGAAACACTACAAGCGGTCGCGGACGGCGAGTTATCAGTGTCAGCCGCTGAGGCGCGGCTCTCTGGATACGCCACGACAGCCGCCGGGCGGTTTGATGCCGCCCGTCAACAGCGACGCGGGATTCCCGAAGCGATCCTCGCAGAGGGCAAACCTCCCGAGGCGGTTGTCGATCTAGCCGAAACTGCCATCGAAACCACTGGCCGGGCGCTGCTAACCAGAACCGACACCGCAACCCGCGAGGCCCTCGAGGCGGCCTTTCAGGAACGCTCGACGACGAGACTCAAAGAGCGAGGCGAGACAGTCATCATCACTGATGATGGGTTCGACCAACCGACGTTGGACGCCACGGTGTGTATCGTCACCGGCGGCACCGCCGACGCCCCTGTGGCACAGGAGGCCGCTGCAGTCATCGAGACAGTGGGTGCCGACTGCACCGTTATCGAGGACATCGGCGTCGCTAACATCGACCGGCTGTTCGACCAACTCGAGACGATTCGAACAGCGGATGTCGTCATTGCAGTCGCCGGCCGCGAGGGCGCATTGCCAA
The DNA here is from genome assembly GCA_001563795.1 of Haloferacaceae archaeon B1-Br10_E2g22. GTDB lineage: Archaea > Halobacteriota > Halobacteria > Halobacteriales > Haloferacaceae > Halohasta. The sequence continues at coordinate 20,031 of LKML01000004.1, forward strand.
CTGTTGTCGCCGGCCAACTCAACTGTCCTGTCATCGGGGTTCCGGTGTCATCGGGCTACGGCCACGGCGGCGACGGCGAGGCCGCCCTGCATGGACTCTTGCAGTCCTGTACCGTGCTATCGGTGGTCAACATTGATGCCGGGTTTGTTGCGGGAGCCCAGGCGAGCCTGATCGCTCGAGCCGTCGATCACGCCAGCGGGTAGCCACTGCATACGTGTTAGTATCTGGGTAGTATCTGTTGGTATCAAGCAGTTATACAGCCGTATTTTTTATATAATCAAAAGAAGCGTATATACTGACCCAGATCCTATAGGTTTCACCGGCTATCAGTAGAGCCGGCAATCAATGTCACGTTGTGACCATTGTGGGTCTCACGTTTCGGATCGCTTTGCGCGGGTGTTTGCCGACGAGTTCGGACGGCTGTTTGCCTGTCCGTCCTGTTCGGCCAACGCCGGCATTGCTGAGGCTGCCCGAAACCGAACCCGCAGCTAACTCGGGGGATCGCGAACCGTCCACAGACTATCTACTCGGCCATATGGGGGAACAGTGAACTGGCCGAGACTCGCCGGGACCGAGAACGATTTGGCCCCGGCATGCCGTTTTTCGCTGTGAGCGACCACTACGTCTACATGGTTCGGTGTGTTGACGATACGCTGTATACGGGATACACCACCGACCCACAGCGACGCGTTGCCGAACACAACAGCGGCGAAGGTGCAAAATATACCCGTGGCCGAACGCCGGTGAGGCTCGTTTTTCTCGAGGAACACGACACACAATCGACTGCAATGAGCCGAGAGTACGAACTCAAACAGCTCTCGCGGCCACAAAAGAGCCGACTTATCGAACGGAACCCACCGGCAGACATCCTCGAGTGAGCCTACAGCCCACCTCACACATTTTTATCAGTTGCGACAGCAGATAGCGTATGGACAAAATTGCCTTTGGCACCGATGGCTGGCGTGCAACGCTCGATACCTTCACTGACGAGCGGGTTCGAATCGTGGGCGAAGCCGTCGCCCGGTACCTCGAGGATGAAGGCTACACCGACCCTGTGATCGTCGGGTATGATGCTCGAGAAACCTCGCCCGGTTTCGCCGAAAGCCTCGCAGAGGTGTTGGCAGGCCACGGCTTTGATGTGTTGTTGCCCGAACGGGACTGTCCAACACCCGTAATTGCATATGCAATCGTCGACCGCGGGCTTTCCTGTGCGCTGATGGTTACGGCCTCGCACAACCCCCCGGAGTACAACGGTGTCAAGTTCATTCCCGAAGACGGCGCACCCGCACTGCCCGAGCGCACCGAAAAAATCGTCGAGAACCTCGCCGAACCCGAACTGCTGCCGGAAGACGAGTGGGGCGAAATCACGAACATCGATCCGATTCCGAATCACGCTGAGCACGCAAGCAGTCTCGTTGCGGCTGATTTGTCGGATCTCACGATTGTGTACGACGCACTGTACGGCAGTGGCCAAGGAGTCACTGACCTCCTCTTAGAGTCCGCAGGCGCAGAGGTTATCCGCCGACGCTGTGAGAAAGACCCCACTTTCGGTGGTGGCGAACCCGAACCCTCACCGAGCAATCTCCAAGAACTCGCAGATGCTGTCGATGAACACGACGCTGATCTCGGGATCGCCAACGACGGCGATGCAGACCGGATCGCCATCTGTACGCCTGATCGGGGCTATCTCGATGAGAACCTCTTTTTCGCAGCAGTCTACGACTACCTGCTCGAGTCTGATTCCGGGCCTGCAGTTCGGTCAGTCTCGACGACTTTCCTGATCGACCGCATTGCCGAAGCAAACGGCCAAAGCGTCGTCGAAGTCCCAGTTGGGTTCAAATGGGTCGGCAAAGCAATGGGCGAACACAACGCACTCATTGGTGGCGAAGAATCTGGTGGCTTTTCGGTTCGTGGACACATCCGCGAAAAAGACGGCGTGTTGATGGCACTTCTTGCAGGGGCAGTAACTGCGGCCAAACCGCTTGATGAGCGTGTGGACGCACTGCTCGAGGAGTTCGGTGAGATCCACGCCAGCAAACGAAGTGTCGTCTGCCCGGACGACCAGAAAGACCGCGTACTGTCGGCTCTCGAAGACCACATCCCGGAGTCGGTCGCCGGCTCGGCGGTCAAAAACACCGTCACTCTCGATGGATTCAAACTGCTGTTGGAAGACGGCTCGTGGCTCCTGATTCGGCCCAGCGGCACTGAACCAAAACTGCGAGTCTACGGCGAAGCCGGCTCGCCCGCCCGACTCGAACGGCTGTTGGACGAGGGCGTCGACATTGTCGAGCCGGTAGTCTAACCGCCTGCTTGCGGTTGCTTTTGAGTGGCCCAGGAGACCGTGTTCTGCTCGGTTGCATTGTTCAAGCCGTCTCGAAACGTACCTGCGTCGGTTACTCGAGTTCCTCGACGAGATCAGCCGGCAGTGTGAGCCGAACGCGGGTTCCAGTCTCGTCGGTGTCAAACGTCACAGAGCCGCCAATGCTGTCGGTTCCCCACTTGACGAGCCACAGCCCGAGTCCGCTGCCGTGTTCGAGATCAGTCTCTTGGGCGTTGTCGAGAACAGTGATTTCGTGGCCAGGAATACCCGAACCTTCATCCACAACAGAAAGCGTTGTCGTGGCCTCATCGTAGCTGATTGTGATCTCCGAGTCGGTGTGTCTAGCGGCGTTTTCGACTAACTCCTGGATAATCGAACCGAGAACGGTTGGATTGATGCGAACCACAACGGCGGCTGGAACCGACCCTGAAACAGGAATAGCGCCGTAGTCGGCTCTGACCGCCTCGAGTGCGTCTGTGATGATCTCGCCGAGTTGAATCGGTGTCTCCGCAAGCGGGTCGGCCTCGAGTACGTTCTCAGCGCGCTGGGCCTTTTTGCCGATCGTCACCAGATCATCGAGAATCGATTCGACTTTTTGTTGGTAGATGTCGGATTCGGTGCCGCCGTCGGCCATCACGCCGACATAGCCTTTGGCCGCATTGAGGTCGTTGCGGAGATTGTGTCTGAGAATCCGGTTTAGCACTTGGATGCGCTGTTGGCGGCGGCGTTCGGCAGTAATGTCCGTAAAGACGACTGTCCGGCCGATTGGAGTATCGCTGTTGTCGGTTGCAGTCGTCATCACCGCCTCGATAATCGTCTCACTGTTCGGCATTCGGAAGACAACCGGTTCGGACTCACGAAGGTCGCTCGGTGCGATTCTGTCGGGAAGAATCGTATCGAACGGCGCACCAATGGTCTCGAGTGTAGAGACCGAAAACAACTCGCTGGCCGCCGGGTTGAGATCCGAGATGCTGTTTTTTCTGTTGACGACGACGATCGCGGTATCCGAAGCATCGAAAGCCGTCTGCCGGCCGACTGTTCTCGAGGCCGGCAGTTGGTCGAACAGGTCGTATTTCGTTGTCGTAACCCAGAGTCCAGCAAGGCCAACCGAAAGCCCGACGATTCGAAAGCCGCTGAGCAACTGGAAATCGGTGAGCAGTCCGAACTGGTACAGATACCCAATCAGCCACGGAAAGACGACCGGCACCGAGAGGCCGACAACTGCAGCCATCCGGAACGGCCGGTGGTTGGTTGCGGTCGTATACAACAATCCGACACCAACGCCGATGGCAGCACCAGTTCCAAGCACCTCAATGACTGCACCGAACTGATGGAGGCTGCTCCGAACCGTAGAGTGGATGCTAATGAGCCCGAAGGTGTCGGTTGCGCCGACAAGTCCGTTTATCATGACGACCGTGAACGTGGCCCCACCGATTGTGGTCAGTGTGAGTTTCTCACGCCGGCCAATCCGTTGGGTATAGCGCAGCACAAACCAGAGCCACATGAAAATGCCACTCACGACTAATAGCTCTGAAAGCAGATCCATGCTGACAAACATTGCTTGCACTCCAGTCGGGACGACTGACTCGAGATGGATGAGTTGTGCCCCATCAGTGATTCCGTAGGTTCCAAACGCATAGATGAGCATCGACTGGGCGACAAAGCTACTGCCCCACAGAATCGAAAACGTCGCCAGACTGTCGAGGCCAATCTCGTCGTACCGTCTGAACAGATAGCCACCGAACGCAACGTAGCCCAGACTCACCCCGCCAGCGAGTATCGCCAACTGAACAGACGACAGTACCGTCACTGCTCACAATCAGTATACAACTGATAAATAAGTTGCTGGTGGCCACCGTATGCCCAGATCAGCGCCCAAATGTTTGCTTTTTGCCGACAGGCCACCTAAGACAGCGAGGGAGTCCCGGCGTTCACGCCGTTGACGAGACCTACGGTCTCGTTTGCACATCAGAACGCTCAGCGTTCTGAGGACGTTACCAGAACGCAGGCGTTCTGGTTGCCCACCAGACGCAGTCTGGTGACCGGGCGGGAATCGCGCCATGAGCAACATCCAACCGCATAACATCGCGCTATCCAACTCCCCAATATTATAAATACATATCACCACTTTACGCCGGGTGTAGGTGATGCAGTCTTCGGTATCAGATTGGTGGGCTGTTCGAGGGCCTCGGGCACACAGTAGACAACAGCCACAGTATGTTGAACCGGATGCCTTTTTATCGGGGCCGTTCGTACGATGAGCTATATGTTCAAGGCCATCGTGAGTGCTGAGACGCTCAAGGATGCACTCGATTCGGTGAGCGTGCTGGTAGACGAGTGTAAAATCCGGCTCAACGAAGAAGCGCTGTCGATTCGCGCCGTCGATCCGGCCAACGTCGGGATGGTCGATCTCTCCTTAGAGGCTGCAGCCTTCGAGTCCTACGAGGCCGACGGCGGCGTCATCGGGGTGAATCTCGGACGGCTTGAGGATATCGCCGGTATGGCAAACAGCGGCGATCTGATCCAACTCGAGCTCAACGAAGAGACCCGGAAACTCCACATCCAGATCGAGGGGTTATCGTATACGCTTGCTTTGATCGATCCCGATTCAATCCGCCAAGAGCCGGACATCCCGGATCTCGATTTGCCCGCACAGGTCGTCCTCGAGGGCAGCCAGCTCAACCGCGGGATCACCGCCGCGGATATGGTCTCGGATCACATCTCACTGCGCGTTGATGAAAGCCAAGCGGCGTTTTACATCGAAGCCGAAGGCGATACCGACGATGTCGATCTAAAACTACCCAGCGACGACCTCATTGCGCTGACTGCTGGGCCGGCCAACTCACTGTTCTCGCTGGATTATCTCAAAGACATGAACAAAGCGATTCCAAAGGCGACCGAGGTCACTGTTGATCTCGGCGAGGAGTTCCCCGTCAAACTCCATTATGAGTTCGCCGAAGGGATGGGCCATGTCACCTACATGCTCGCCCCACGAATCCAGAGCGACTGAGACTCGAGACGTCCTCCTGTTCGGCTGTTGCTTTCTCGAGTGCGTTTCAACCAATCAGACCGACTGGTTCGATAGGATATAAAACAACTGTTTCGAACAGAACCTATCGTACCGGATCAGAGTGTGTTCGCTCCGTTCACTCGCGGGTAAACTACCCCACCCTACTCCCTCGGCGCAGACGCGCCTCGGTCCTTGAGGGTAGCGTGGGACTGTGTCCCACGGACCATGCGAACGGGCGCGTAGCGCCCGTGCGCAGATGGGGCCACCGATAGAGCGACGCTCTATCGAGGCCTCGAAAGGCTTCGCCTTTCGGTGGCTTTGATGTGGACTCCCGGTGATCAGTCGCCAGCAATAGGCTGGTGACTCTCACCGTTCAACGTCCCACCATTCAAACGCACGTCTACTTGTGCGTCTCCGCTCGTCGACTTGGGCGACTGTAACTGCTGAAATCGCGTGCGTTCAGGCCGTTTATTCGCGGAGTTCCGTCAGTTTTCAGTTCGTTCAGTCGTGACGGAAATAGGGCGTGTTCACTCCGTTCACACGCTGACTTCCGGCACTCCTTCGCTATGCTCAGTCGTGACGGAAACACCGCATCCCGGTAAAGACCATCGCCATTCCGTGTTCGTCGGCCGCCTCAATTACATCCTCATCGTTGACAGAGCCACCGGGTTGGATAACAGCCTCGATTCCGGCCTCGGCGGCAGCCTCAATGCCATCCGGGAACGGGAAGAAAGCATCCGAGCCCATCACAGCACCGTCTGCGGTTTTGCCTTCGGCATCACGCTCAGATTTCTTGTCAGCGAGTTCGACCGCATCGACACGCGAGACCTGTCCAACACCTAAGCCGACTGTCTCGGTGCCCGTTGCAAAGACGATCCCGTTGGATTTGACGTGTTTGAGCGTTTTCCAGGCGAACAGCATCGCCTCGAGTTCCGCATCAGTTGGATCGCGTTCGGTGACGACCTCGAGATCCTCGACCGACGGCGAGGCGAGATCACGCTCTTGGACGAGTCGACCGCCGACAATCGGCTTTTCAGTGAGTCGCTCGCTGTGTTCGCCGAGTTCGCCAACCTCGAGCACCCGGAGGTTGTTTTTTTCGGTCAGAACATCAACGGCGGCCTCAGTGTAGCCCGGGGCGACGACGACTTCTTTGAACGATTCGACGATCTGTTCGGCCGTTTCGGCATCACACTCGCTGTTGAGTGCGACAACACCGCCAAAGGCGCTTTTCGGGTCGGTTCGCAGGGCTTTGTCGTAGGCCGCAGCCAACGAGTCGGCGGTCGCACAGCCTGCGGGGTTGGTGTGTTTGATAACAGCAGCGGCGGGTTCGTCGAACTCTTTGATGAGGTTCAACGCGCCGTCGGCGTCGTTGTAGTTGTTGTACGACAGGGCTTTTGCACCCTCGTTGAGTTGTGGCGCCGAGACCACACTTGCCTCTTGGCAGGCGGCATCAGCGTAGACGGCGGCATCCTGGTGTGGGTTTTCGCCGTACCGAAGCGTACTGTCGAGGTCATCCGAGACGAGTCGTCGCTGAGGGAACTCTCCTCCGGTATCGCCGTCGATCTCGACGGTTTCGGCTGCGTGATCAACCGTCAGGCGATCCTCCGCAAACCACCGGACTGCCCGTGGATAGGCCGTAAATTCGGCCTCGTACAGCACTCGGTTTTTCAGGCTAGCGGTGTCGTCATCCTCGTAGACGGGGACGGCCTCCTGGGTGACGATTGGGCCAGCATCGACTTGCTCGGTGACGACATGAACCGTACAGCCAGTCATCCGAACGCCCGATTCGAGAACCTGCTCGTGGGCATCCATCCCCGGAAACGCAGGGAGAAGAGAGGGATGAATGTTGAGCGTTGTCGGGGCGTTGTCAATGAATTCGTCAGTCAGCACGCGCATGTAGCCGTCCAGACAGACGATATCGAAATCATATCCCTCGAGAGTCTCCAAAATACGCTGTTCGTGTGAGCTGCGGGATTCACCCTCCTTGCGCGTGACGACTTCGGTCGGAATGCCGCGTTCGGAGGCTCCTTCGATGATGGGCGCGCCGTCTTCGTTCGTGAGGACGATAGAAAGCGTTGCGCCTCCTGGTGTTCGGTCGGCGATATGCAGCAGATTTCGACCGCGATTGCTCGCTAAGCCGGCGATTTTGACCATACGTGAGCCATCCGTGGCGACCGAAAAACAGTTGCGGTCGACTTCGGGAGTTATGCACGTTCACGGATAGATAGCCGGTCGAAGGCCACCGACTGCGAGAATGTATACACGGAACTGAGGGTTTCTTTCGACATTCTTTTCCGAGTACCCAGACCAGACACAGCCATGAGTGAACTTCCACGATCCGACCCGCTGGCGGCGGTTTCGCCGCTTGATGGTCGGTACGCCCGCCGGACTGCCTCCTTATCGCCGTATGCCAGCGAATCCGGGCTCATGCGCACTCGAGTCCACGTCGAGGCTGCGTATCTGCTCGCGCTCAGTGGGTTGGATGCAGTCCCACTCGAGTTGACCGAGGCCGAATCCAACGTGCTTTGTGAGACCTACGAGACGTTCGATGCCGAAGACGCTCGGCTGATAAAGCAACTCGAGGTCGATGGCGCGGCCGGTTATTCGGCGACCAACCATGACGTCAAGGCCGTCGAATACTTTCTGCGAATCAAACTGGACGACTCCGAGGCCGTCGACGATGCCGAACGCCTCTATCCATGGATTCATTTCGGGTTGACCAGCGAGGATGTCAACAACCTTGCACACCGCTTGCTGGTCAAACCCGCCGTCGAGACGGTGTTGGTGCCAGCCCTGCAGGAACTCCGCGATGAACTGGTCGGCCTCGCCCACGAGTACAGCGAACTGTCGATGCTCGCCCGAACCCACGGCCAGCCTGCAACGCCCACCACCTTCGGCAAGGAGATGGCAGTCTACGCCTCACGGCTCGGCAAAGCAATCGGACGCCTCGAGGCTGCAAGCGGCGAGCTGTCGGGTAAACTCGCCGGTGCCTCCGGCACCTACGCTGCCCATCATGCGGCCTATCCCGATGTCGATTGGCAATCGTTTTCGAAGGCGTTTGTTGCCGACCTCGGCCTCGAACACACCTCAGTGGCCACGCAGGTCAACCCCTGTGATGATCTCGCGGCCGTCTTCGACACGCTGTGTGGGGTCAACAACATCCTGATCGATATGAACCGAGACATGTGGCTCTACATCTCAGATCGGTATCTCGGCCAACAAACCGTCGAAGGCGAAACCGGTTCTTCGACGATGCCACACAAAGTCAACCCCATTGATTTCGAAAACAGCGAAGGCAACCTCTCGAAAGCCAACTCTGATCTCAGCTTCCTTGGTGAGTACATCACGACCTCGAGACTCCAGCGTGATCTCTCTGATTCGACGGTCAAACGCAACATCGGTGCGGCGTTCGGCCACTGTCTGATCGGCTACCGGAAAACACAGGCCGGCCTCGGTAAAATCGTACCCAACAAGCAGGTGATGGCCGACGAGTTGGAAGCAACACCCGAAATCATCGGCGAGGCCGTCCAGACGATCCTGCGGCGAGAAGGCGACACTGAGGCCTACGAACGGGTCAAAGCACTAACTCGGGGCAAACAGGTGACACTCGAAGACTTCTATGAACTGTTTGAATCCTTAGATGTCGATGAGTCGGTTCGCAAAGAACTGCTCGCGTTGACCCCGAGTGGCTACACGGGGCTTGCCGAGGAGTTGGCCCACACACTCGAGACCTAATCAGTGCTTGGGGCCGCTATGGAGAGTGCTGAGAGTGTGCAACGATGACAGGTGAGTCGGCTTCGCGTTGAACCTGTTTGGTGGTCGAACCGAACACAAAGCGTTTCAGCGGGCTGTCGGTTGGTGCTCCCATCACTGTGAGATCATAGTAGTTCGACTGCTCGGTGATGGCGTCTGTGGCACCCGGCGTTTCATAGAGCCAGGTGTCGATTCGATCCCGTTTTTCAGGGGCAACTGTCGCCACTAACTCCTCGAGTAGCTGTTGGCCCGCAGCTTTCGCCTCGTCAGTGTCAGCTTCGAGTACATGAAACAGATCGACAGCAGCATCGTTGGCCTGGGCGATCGCAACTGCAGACTCGATGGCCAACTGGCTGTGGTCGCCGCCAGCAACCGGTACCAGAATCGAAGCGATACGGTCGGCATCACCACGGCCGTCAACGGTCAGTACGTCGGTTTTCCGTGAGAGTCGTTCGGCACGATCCAAAAACAACTCATCGATCAGATGCTGTTCGGTATGTCGTTTAATAACCAGCGCCGAAGGATCATGTTGGGTAACAACCGGATCGAGTGTCGCTTCTCGATCGAGGTTACTCGTCACCGAACAGTACCCCGAGCGGTGACTTTCGGGAAGCCTCTCGGAGAGATCAGCAACATCCTCTCCGTTAGTGCTCACGAGGAGTTCGGTATCCCGGCTCGCTGCGAGTGCGTGGGCAACTGAGCCAGCACGTCTCAGGGCCGTCTCATTGCTGATCGGGCCAAGCAAACACGGGCCAATCGCGCGAGCGCCATCAGCGACTGGCTGGGTATCGGAGACCCCGATCATTGTACAGTTAACTGTTGGGCCAACTACGTATAAAGTGCAGTGATCTTTGTCTGAGTGGTAACAAAAACGTTATTTTTCGATAATACTTTCTTCGACAGCTTCGCCGAAGTGCCGGGCGACATCCTCATAGTAGACCAACATTTCGTCGCCGGCCTCGAGATCAGTGACAGCTTTGCGACCTGTGCTCGTGGCGACTTTGATCGTCTCGGCGTTCTGCAACAGCGTCTCGATCCGGTCGCCATCCACATCGAGTTCAACGCGGAACATCGGCCGCTTTTCGATCTTCACGCGGCCCACAATGGCTTCGCGCGTGTTGCCTGCAGTGTCGACGACTTGAACCTCGTCGCCGCTTTTGAGTTCGGCGAGATACTTGGTGCCACCGGCGGGCGTGCGGACGTAGGCGTGGACTGCCCCGGCGTTGACCCGGAACGGCCGGGAGGCGACATACGGAGATTCGGCAGTCTCGGCATGGACGAAAAAGAGGCCTCGAGACATCGAACCGATAAGCATCCCTTCGTCGTGATCCATGAGATTCCCCGTATCGATACAGACCCGGTCGGCCATTCCGGTGCGTTCGACCGCTAGGACGTCGCCGTACTGAAGCTCCAAGCTCTCGCGTTCGGCTGCATCGCGTACCTCGACAGTCTCTCTGATCTCGTCTGGGTTATCCGAATCCAGCAGGACACCGTCCGCGCCGAGCTCGAGCGTCTCGAAGGCCGTTTGGGCTTCTTCGGCACTGGTCACACCAGCCAACAGATCAGTTTCCTCGCCGATGCGGGCGATAAGGTTTTCCAGTGGGATGATCGTCCAGTCTTCGCCGACGACAATCGTGTAGTCGGCATCGTGGGCGGCAGATTCAGCGAACGCTTCGTAGTCCTGATCAATGATTCGAATATATGCGCCCTGTGCGCGGTCGTCGCTGTGTCGAAGCGTGGTCAGATCCGCAGACCCCGAGAAATCAGAGGGTAGCTCGACGGTTCCGTCGCCTTCGCCGTCTTTGCCGACGAAGTAGGCGTCGGCTACGGTATCGTCCGTCTCTGTGGCATCGACGATATCGGTATCCGACCGAAAAGCGGCCACTTGGATGTCACCCAGTTCTCGAACGCGGGCCACATCGGCTTCGTCTACCAGCACCCAGTCGACGCCGGCTTCGATGGCAGTCGTAATCCGTTTCTTGCGTGTCTCCCACTCGCCGACTGAATCGTCGGCTTTCAGCCAAACCGTTCGCGTCATTACCTGTTATGTAAAGCCCGAGGGTTTGAACGTGACGGAAGATGCACGTAGTCTGCGGGCCGTCGTACGGAGGCTCGAACAGCCAACTCACAACGACAGGGCCTCAGGCTTCGACAGTCAGGCCCGCAGCAGCCAGGGCGTCTTCGGTATCGTGGTCGTCGTGCACAATCGCCGAGACGGCTTGGGTGATCGCTTCAGGATCGCTGTGCTGGAAAATAGACCGTCCCATCGAAACCCCTGCTGCGCCGGCGTCCATCGCCCCACGAACCATTGCGGCGGTCTCGAGATCTGTTCCACGAGAGCCACCTGCAATGACAATCGGCAGGTTCGTTGATTCACAGACGTGCTGGAAGCTTTCGGCATCCCCACTGTAGCCGGTTTTGACAATATCTGCTCCCAACTCTTCGGCAAGCCGAACAGCATGACCGAGATACTCAGGCTCGTCGCCCTGAATCCCCGGCCCACGAGCGTAGGCCATCGCAAGGACAGGCAGTCCGTAGCGACCGGCCTCACCAGTGAGTGCGGCGAGATCTTCGATCTGTCTCGGTTCGTAGTTCGAGCCGACGTTGATGTGGAACGAGACGGCGTCGGCTCCCGCGCGAATCGCCTCTTCGACGGTGCACGTTAGGCGCTTGTCGTTTTCGTCCGGGCCAATGGCAGTCGAACCGTTCATATGAACGATGTAGCCGCTGCCGTTTTTCTGCGGGTGAACCCGGTCGGCAACACCTTTCTGGGTGAGCACCGCGTCGGCTCCGCCGGCAGTAATACTGTCGACGGTACCCTCGAGGTCTTTGAGCCCCTGGACGGCTCCGATTGTGATTCCGTGATCCATGGGGACAACCAGGTAGCGTCCGTCTGTCGAGATGCGTTCGAGTCGTGCGCTGAGTCCTGCGGACATTGTTGTTGTGTCACTCTCTGTCAGTAGTGGGCTATGTAGCTTGCGACTCTCCGAGATCAGGCGTGGTCAGCCTCGGGCGTCTCGGCCAACCGCTGTTTGTGGCCTGCGGCCGTCCCTTCGGCGAGTTCGCGGGCTTTGGCCTGAAGTTTCTCGGCAGTCTCGGCGATCGGTTCGTCGGCGTTGGCTCCTTCGGCGACGATATCGACGAGCGCGCTGCCGACGATAATGCCGTCTGCGCCGTTGGCGACGATTCGCTCGGCTTGCTCGCCCGAAGAAATCCCAAAGCCGACAGCCTTCGGAACGTCCCACTCGGCGAGTCGCTGGAGACTCTGGGTTGTCCGGTCGGATACGTCGGCTTTCGCGCCGGTGGTTCCGAGGCGGGCCTGAACGTAGACGTATCCTGAGACGCGCTCCATCATGCTGCGGAGTCGGTCGCCTTCTGTGGTTGGGGCGACAATAAAGACCAAATCCAGGCCGTGTTCATCACATGCCTCGCGCAGGGGGTCGGCCTCTTCGGCCGGTAGATCTGGAACAACAAATCCCGAGATTCCAACCTCCGCAGCGCGTTCGACAAACGCTTCCGGGCCGGCCTCGCCACCTCGTGAACGACCATACTGGTAAATGAGGTTATAGTAGGTCATACAGACGAGTGGCACTGCAACGTCCAGTTCCTCGACGAACGCGAAGAACGTCTCCGGTGTCATCCCGCCCTCGAGGGCGCGAACAATCGCGTTCTGGATGGTCGGGCCCTCGGCAATCGGCTCAGAAAAGGGAAGTCCGAGTTCGATAATGTCTGCACCACCCTCGGCGAGTGCCTCGACATAGGCTTTCGAGGCCTCATACGATGGATCACCAACCGCCAGATACGGGATGAACGCAGGGCCGTCGGCGAACGCGTGGGCAATGGCTTTGTTTTCGGCCATTTAGATACCCTCCGAAAACATCGACATATCCGGTGCGTTCGGAATGTTTCGAGCATCAGTCTCTTCGATCGCCGACTGGAGGTCTTTGTCACCGCGTCCTGAGACATTGAGGATTACGCTTCCTGAAAGCTCCTCGTAGTGTTCTTCGAGATACCCGAACGCATGGGCAGTCTCGAGGGCCGGAATAATCCCCTCGGTCTGGGAGAGTCGGTGAAAGCCCTCGAGGGCAACGTCGTCATCAACCGTGACGGGAGTAACGCGATCAGTATCAACTAAGTAGGCCAACTCGGGGCCGACGCCTGCATAATCCAGTCCCGAGGAGATGCTGTGAGACTCCATGATCTGCCCGTAGGAATCCTGTAGTAGTTTGGTGCGCGCACCGTGAAGCACTCCTTCGTCGCCAGTCGAAAGCGACGCAGAGTTAGGTGCGACACCTGCGTCTTCGTCGACCGCGAGCGAAGAGCCGCCGGCTTCGACCGCATACAGGGCAACTGAGTCCTCAGCAACGAAGTTCGCAAACATCCCCATCGTGTTCGAGCCGCCGCCCGCACATGCGATGACGTTGTCCGGCAGCCCACCGATTTTCTCTTGGGCCTGCTCGCGCGCCTCCTCTGAGATGACCGCATGAAAGTCTCGAACCATCACCGGGAACGGATGTGGACCGACGATGCTGCCGATTACATAATGGGTCGACTCGACAGTGGCGGCCCAATCTCGCATCGTCTCCGAGATCGCCTCTTTGAGCGTGCCGCGGCCCGCGGTGACGGGTTTGACATCCGAGCCGTTGAGTTTCATCCGGAAGACGTTGGGTCGCTGGCGGTTGATATCGCGTTCGCCCATATAGATCGTACAGGGCATATCCAGGTGCGCCGCAGCCATTGCGGTTGCAGTGCCGTGTTGACCCGCGCCGGTTTCGGCGATGATCCGGTCTTTGCCCATGTACTTTGCCAGCAAAACCTGTCCGAGGGCGTTGTTGAGTTTGTGCGCCCCGCCGTGAAGCAGATCCTCACGTTTCAGATACACCTCAAGGTCGTACCGCTCAGACAGCCGGTCGGCCCGCTGGAGTGGAGTGGGCCGACCGCCGAAATCCGCCAGCCGCTGGCGAAACTCGTCCATAAAGCCATCCTCGTTTTCGATTACATACCGCTGGTAGGCATCGTCCAGCTCCTCGATTGCTGGCATCAGTGCCTCGGGTACGTACTGTCCGCCATAGTCGCCGAATTTGCCGTCAGTGCTCATTGTGTACTCCTGTAAACCGCTGGGTGTTCGTCTGTGGGTTGCCGTCCATGATGGCAGTTCCGATGAGCAGTCCATCGGCACCCGCCTGACGCATTCGTGCTACGTCTTCGAGCGTCGAGACGCCACTTTCTGCAATCAGTAGCACGTCGTCGGGCGCGTTGGGTGCCAACTGCTCGAAGGTCGCGAGATCGACCTCGAGTTTTCCCAGATCCCGGTTGTTGATCCCGATAAGTGAGGCTCCTGCATCGACGGCCGCCTCGAGTTCGTCCGCAGTGTGAACTTCGATAAGTACCTGAAAGCCACGAGCTTCGGCCGCCTGGAGCAACGCCTCGAGGTCATCACCGACAAAACGGGCGATAAGCAAGATCACGTCGCTTTCGACCGTATCGAGCTGGGCCTCACGGAGGATGAAATCCTTGCGTAAGACGGGCACCTCGAGCGCCGCGCGAATCCGCTCGAGGTTCTCGACTGAACCGCCGAAGTGCTCGGGTTCTGTAAGAACCGACAGCGCGGCTGCACCGCCGTCGACCATCGCTCGAGCCAGTTCAACCGGATCGTCCGTGTTCGTGCCGTCTGTTGTTGGACTCGTGGGCTTGACCTCCGCGATAATTGGCGTTCGGCCCTCACGTTCGGCAGCCGAAAACGCCTCAGCCAGCGAGCGCGCCGAAACCGACAGCCGCTCGGTGCCTCCTGGACGGGCCGCAGCCGAGGAGAGGATCTCCTGGACGGGCGGTGCCAACTCATCTACAGTGTCGTTCATCTATGTACACTAATGTACGTATGTGTTCATAATACTTGCGCCCTAAGGCGGAACCCTTGAACACATCGAGGGCATCGGCTCACATAATGACATCCGCAGGTATTTTCGCGCGGTACTTTGAGCCGCTCGATGCAGTCGTGCAACTCGGTGTTGCAGGCGGTCGGGCGATCAACGTCTCATTTCCTGAGAAGATTCCTGACGACGCCGAGGCCGACCACGAACTGCTTGATGCCATCGAGGAGTATCTTGCCGGCGAGCCGGCCGCGGTCGAACACGCAGAGATCGGCCTGACCGTCCCGACCGAACACAGAGCGGTGCTTGAGGCACTCGATTCGGTCTCGGCAGGCAACACCGTCACCGTCTCACGGCTGGCCCGCGTCGCCGGATTCGACCCCAGCGACGAGGCGTCTCTCGGAACCGTTCGAGATGCGCTTCGTGAGAATCCCGTTCCGATCTTCTTGCCAGACCATCGCATACGGGATGGCCAGGGTTCGACACCACCGAGAATCGCGGCTGCACTCCGGCGTCTCGAGCAGTAGTCCGACTCGCCGACATCAGTGTGAAACAGACACTGTACGGTTGCGGTTACTCATCGAGGTGCCGTGCCAAGACGATCGCACCGAACAAAAACAGGGCCGCCCCAATCGGGCCGTCGAATCCGAACGTCAACGCAAACTCGATGCTGACGAGTGCGCTGCCGAGTATCATGCTAACTGCGCCGCCGAGCACCCACCGTGTGACTGGCTGAATCCGTTCGACAGTGAGTATGACAAACGCAATCGTCCCGCCGACGACCAGCACAGAAACAAGCAGATGGCCATCACCGAGGCCGCTAATAAGCAGCACACAGCCGACCGCGATCAACCCCGTCGCAATAAGCAACGGGATGTCATCGGGATCAACAGCAAACAGTTCCTCGGCGCTCATAGCTCCAACAATGCAGGCTGTCGTCTTGAATCCGCGGATCAAATTGCCACCTGTAACCGACTTCACTCTTCTCGGCTCGTATACCTCCTTGAGTCTGCTCAGCCGCGTTCGTGGACGACGAACTCGAGGGCGTTGATGACGTAGTGGGCAACAATCACGACGACCAGGCTCTCAGACCAGACGAACACGCCGGCCAGTCCCACCCCAAGCAGGCCAGTTACGACCATTCCAGTCCGTCCCTGGGCGCTGTGGCCGAGTCCGAACGTAACCGACGAGACGATGACCAACAGCCACACCGGTAGGTCGAAGCCAACACTGAGTGCGCCGATCATCGCACCGCGAAACAACAGCTCTTCGAAAACAGCGATCACCGGCAGGACGACCAACAGCAAGACAGCCCAGCCGCCCGGCGTCTCAGCAGCAAGTGCCTCTCTGAGTGCAGTCGGAGGCTCGGTTCCCAGCCGTCCGAGCCCACGAACAGAAAGTTCGCTGAGCCCATACAAGGCGACACCGACAGCAAGCCCACTGGCCACTGCCGTCGCCGAGAGTGCCTCGAGAGCCAGCCCAAAGGCGGCTGCCGGAACGCCCGTCTGCCAGGCGATCACAGCAAGCAGGAGGCCAAAGAGACCCTGGGTGAACACAACGTTGGCCCACAGCGAGCGCGTCGTCAGCGATAGCTCCGGTTGGTCTGTGCGAGTAGAACCACCAGCCGACGGTCGGGTTGTCGGTGGCTGTGTGTGCGATGGCTGTTCGGTCGCCGAATCGCCCATCTCTGGTGGCACTGGGTCATCCAGACCAACTGGTGTCTCTTGTGTCTCTGCGGCGGGCAAATAGTTCGAATCAGCAGTCCTCGAAACCGGCTGGGAGTCGGCTGTGCCGCTTTGTGATGCCGAACCGACTGCCTCCTGTAGAACCTGCGTCGAGATATGCGTTAATACAAGGAGGATACCGACCAGCGCTGAGACTGTGATCAAAAACAGATCCCACGAAGCCATACAGACACCGATGGGTTACTGTGGACTTGGACTCGACGGGCCGGCGACGCTACCGTCTTGTAGTGCCGAGCCGGTGATGGATTTCAGGCGAGCCACAAGCGAGTCCTTCTCGCCTTCGCCCTCGAGGGCGACATCCAAGACCTCCGAAATGTGGCTGACTGGGATGATCTCGATCATCTCTTTGTACTCGTCTTCGATCATCACGTCCTGTTCGTTGGCTTTCGGGATAATCACGCGCTTGCAGCCGGCTTTGGCGGCGGCCTCGATTTTGTGAGTCACCCCACCGACCGGCAGCACGTCGCCGCGAACCGAAAGCGAGCCAGTCATCGCCAGATTCTGGCTGACACCGACGTCCTCGAGCGCGGAGATGACGGCAGTGGCGACCGTAATCGAGGCCGAATCGCCGTCGACGCCCGACTGGCCGGCCTGGACGAACTGGATGTGAACGTCCTTTTCTGAGAGGTTCTGATCGGAGAACTTCTTGATAATCGCCGAAACGTTCTGTACCGACTCTTCGGCCATCTCTTTGAGTTGGCCGGTCGCAATCACCTGACCGCCGCCCTGCGAGGGCGTTACTTCGGCCATCACGGGTAGCATGATACCGGAGTCTTCGCCCATCACTGCAAGGCCGTTGACACGGCCGACCTGGAAGCCGTCCGAGACCTGCAGTTCGTAGTCCTTGCGGCGTTCGATGAACTCATCAGCTAACTGCTGTTCGATCGACCGGGAGCGTTCTTTCGCCTGCAAGACGTGATCGCGTGTCGTATACTCGGCGTCCTCGCCACGGGCAATGTCGCCCGCAACGCGAACCAGTCCACCGAGGTTCCGGAAGTGCAACGTTAGATGGCCTTTCCGGCCGGCCCGGCGGCGGGCCTCGAGGATAACTTCCTCGATTGCATCCGCATCGAACGGTGGGAGCCGACCGTCGTTGGCGACCTCTTGGGCGACGAACCGAACGTATTTCCGGCGCGTCTCGGGAGTGTCCTCGATTGTATCTTCCATGTACACCTCATAGCCGTAGCCTTTGATCCGCGAGCGGAGCGCAGGATGCATGTTCTCCATCGCATCGAGGTTCCCTGCGGCGATCATGATGAAATCAGTCGGGACGGGCTCGGTTTGGACCATCGCACCCGAAGAGCGCTCGGACTGACCAGTAATCGAGAACTCGCCTTCCTGAATTGCAGTCATCAGGTGCTGTTGTGAGCGAATATCGAGCGTGTTGATTTCGTCGATGAACAACACACCTTTGTTGGCTTTGTGAATCGCACCGGGTTCGACGCGGTCGTGGCTCGGAGTCTCCATGCCACCCGACTGGAACGGATCGTGCCGCACGTCACCGAGTAGTGCGCCTGCGTGGCCACCGGTGGCATCACGGAACGGCGCAGTGGTGGTATCGGCGTTGTTGACCAACAGATTGGGCACCATCGCATCGCTGCCTCGAGAGGCGTATTTGAACGCGAGATAGATAATACCCGCCGCGAGAATGCCAAGCAGGATCTGGCCGGCAATAATCAGCGCATACCCCAAGACGACGGCGATGATGATCCACATCAAAAACGTCCGCATCTGGTTGCGCTTGCGAGCTTCTTCTTTGTGGGCATCGACGATCTGTTCGCCCTTGCCGGCTGGGACGGTTCGAACCTTTGGCTTGTTGCCGTCGTCAGGGTTGTGGTAGACTAAGACGTCCTGAAGTTCCTCTTTCGGGAGAAGTTCGGTCATTGCCTTGGCCAGCATCGATTTGCCAGTTCCGGGCGAGCCGATCATCATCACGTGCCGTCGTTGTTTGGCCGCTTTGATGATCACATCGCGAGCGTGTTCCTGGCCAATGACCTGATCGACCAGCCGCTCGGGGATTTTCAGTTCCTCGCTGCTATCGATCAACAGCCCGCCCAACAGGTCGTCGTCATCGACATCGTCGGCGATGGGTGCATCAACCTCGACCTCACTGCCAAGTTCTTCGATCGATGGCGGCTCCTCGTCAGTTGAGTCGGCCGGCTCGTTGCCTCGAGACCGCGAGCCGGTTTCGACTTCGGCTGGCTCGAAAGGGTCGTCGGTCAACGCAGGTTCGTCCGATGTCGAGTGGTCTGCGGCCGCTGTTGGCTGGTCGTCGCTCGGTTGCTCGTCGGCTGCTGGCGGTCGCTGGTCGGCAGCCGACTCTCCGTTTGTCGCCGGGGTTTCGACAGTCGCCTGCCCGTTTTCGGGCGACTCTGAGTCGTCGGTTGGCTCGTCGTTACCCCCGGAATCAGGGGGGCCGTCGTCAGTGTCCGTAGGGTTGCTCATAGAACGTTTTCGCTGTCAGAAAAGACGAACTGGCGATTGATATACTTTCTCCCATTCACCAACACTGCCACTACACCATAAACACGCCCGAACAGCCGTCTACGGGCTGTTTCGCTGATCCGCAGCGACTCGCCGACTTTATAAATCGAGCCGTGGTACGAGCCAGTATGCGAGGGTTCTACATTGGCCGGTTCCAGCCCTATCACGACGGCCATCACCATATGGTCGAAGAAATCGCCGACCAAGTCGACGAACTCGTTCTCGGCATTGGCAGCGCCGGGGACTCTCACAGCCGACGGAACCCCTTTACGGCCGGCGAGCGGGTGATGATGGTGACCAAATCGGTCGCCGAGTTCGATATTCCAACCTACGTCGTCCCCATCGAAGACCTCGAGCGTAACTCCGTGTGGGTCAGCCACGTCCAAAGCATGTCGCCAGCGTTCGATGTCGCCTTCTCGAACAACCCACTGGTGATTCGGCTGTTCGAGGAAGCCGGCGTCGAGGTTCGACAGTCGCCGATGTTTCATCGCGAAGTCCTCGAGGGTACCGAACTCCGCGAGCGAATGATTGCCGGCGACGACTGGCAGTCGCTCGTTCCGGGGCCCGCAGCCGAAGTAATCAACGAATGCGGCGGCGTCGAGCGAATCCGTGAGGTCACCAGTTCGGACGGCTCGAGCCAGATCAGCGAATGATTACGCTTGCATCGGATTTCGGCTCGCCGTACCCGGCGGCGATGAAAGGTGTAATGCTCTCTGAGACGGACGCCCAACTGCACGATATTGCGCATGATCTGCCCCGACAGAACATCCGTGCGGCCGCCTTCTGGCTTCGTGAGACGATCCCGTATTTCCCGCCAGCAGTCCATCTCGCGGTCGTCGATCCCGGTGTCGGTACGGATCGCCGCGCCCTCGTCGTCCGTGTCGGCGAACACGCGGTCGTCGCCCCCGACAACGGCCTGGCTCGGCCGGTAGTTCGGCGGCTCGCCGACCAGCAGTCGAAGCCGACTGTTTCGGCCTTCGAGATCACCAGCGCAACCCCCGAGTCTGCGACGTTCCACGGCCGGGACGTGTTCGCGCCTGCTGCCGCAGCGGTTCACCAACAGGACCACAGTCGGCTGGCTGACCTCGAGATACTCGAACCGATTGCCCTCGAAGGCTGTGTCGATCTCACGTTTCCCGACCCAACAGTTGACGGTGAGACGATCCACGGCGAGGTGATAGTCGTCGACGGGTTTGGCAACGTGATTACGAACGTTCCGGGAGAACATATCGCCGGGGCCGAATGGGCCACTCTCGAGGGGCGTTCGACACCGGTCGTCGAGACGTTTGCGGCGGTCAAATCCGGCGAGCGACTGCTGACAGTCGGCAGCCACGGCTACGTTGAATGTGATGTCAATCGGGGCCGCGGCGATGACGCCTTCGGGCTGTCGGCCGGCGAGAGGTTCGAACTCGTCGTCGAACGCTAAGCAACGCACCGCCAGCGGCACGTTCTTTCGGCTGGCGACCCAACAGCGAACATGCACGTTGTTGTCCTCGGCGCTGGCTACGCTGGCGTGACGCTCACACAAAAACTCGAGTCTGTGCTGCCCGAGTCGGTCGAACTCACACTCATCGATGCATCCGAGACGCATCTTGTCCAACACGAACTACACCGAGCAATTAGACGGCCGTCGATCACCGACGCGATTGAGATCCCACTTTCCTCACTGTTCGACCGCGCTACTATTGTCACCGACCGGATCACCGAGATCGACACCGAAACAAACCAGGTGTCCCTCGAGTCCGGCGACACACTGGAGTATGCGTACGCCGCGGTCTGTCTGGGTGCTGAGACCGCCTACTACGGATTGGCAGGTCTCAAAGAGTACGGACGGCCACTGAAATCGGTCAGCGATGCCGAAGCCATCCGAACGGAGGCGTTGGCCGCCATCGATTCGGGCAACCCGGCCCGGTTTGTCGTTGGTGGTGCAGGGCTCTCGGGTGTGCAGGTCGCCGGCGAACTCGCAACGCTCGCGGCTGAAAAAGACGCCACAGACCGTCTTGACATTGTCATTGTAGAGCAACTCGAGTCCGTCGCCCCGGCGTTTCCCGAGGCGTTTCAGACGGCTCTCGAAAGCGAACTCACCGAGCGTGGAATCGAAATTCGAACCGAGACAACCATCAGACGCGCCACCGAATCAACAATCGAAACCACTCACGACCCAACCGACGAAGAACACACGACTGATTACGAACTGTTCGTCTGGACCGGCGGCATCGGTGGCTCGCCGCCCATGGCTGGAGACCGCCCGGCAGTCCAAAGCGACCTTCGATTAACTGACTCGACGTTTGGACTAGGTGATGCGGTTCGCATCGTCGACGCAGACGGCCAAGCCGTTCCAGCCAGTGCCTCGGCCGCGATTCGGTCGGCACGCGTCGCTGCCAACAACATCCGTTCGCTTCTCGAGTGGAATCTCGAGGGACGCAAGGGGTTCGAACCGCGCCTCGAGCAGTTCAGATTCGACGTGCCGGGCTGGATCGTCTCGGTCGGCGACGGCGCAGTCGCACAGGTTGGCCCGAAAGTCCTCACCGGGCCGGCGGCCAAAACGCTCAAAGCCAGCGTTGGGGCCGGCTATCTGAGTTCAGTGCGGGCAATTGGGCAGGCCACCGAGCTAGTGAGCGAAGAACTGCAAATTTGAACAGACTCTCTCCTAATGCTGACCGATAATTTCATTATGATCCGTTACGGTGTTAGAGTATGAAGACACAGCGGACAAAACCACACGAATACAGAGTACTGAGGGAGATGAACAACAAAAATGCAATAAACGTGATCGCACCGTCCGCAAATCGTGTCTATCAGATCGTTGAGTACGAGGACGACCAAATTCGCGATGAACTCGCAACGCTTGATCCAGGCAAGTTGGTCACACTCGAGTTAGACCGCATCGGCAAGCGGTCGAACGTCTGGCGGGCCAACTGGCCCGAGGGCGTCAAGTCGTTGGTTTCGACCAGCTAACGGGCTGTGTGGTTGTGACTAGAGTGCCGCTGTGTGGGCTGTTGTTCGATCCTGCTGTCGGCTCGTGTTCGTCTGTGTGACTGTCGGCGAGAAGCCTTAGGTACTGGTTCGTGGTAGCACCGCCCATGACACTCGAGACTGCTACCGAAAAGATGCTCCGCAAAACGGTACGTGCCGACGACAGCCTTCCTGCGCGTTCCCGCAGGATTCACGCCGTTGTCGCTGGAGTACGTGGACTGCAGGCTGGGTTTGTGGCGACACTGATTATGACCGCCTTCCGGCTGCCGATTATGCGTTCGCTCCCACCGTCGGCAAACTTCTGGTCGGCGTACGTTGGTAGCAGCGAGCCCGAAGCGTACCCTGTCGTTGGCCTGCTGTTGCATCTGCTGTATGGGACGCTCGGTGGGGCTGTCTTCGGTACCATCTTTGGACTACTGTCTGCCGAACGATCCATCGAGCCCGAACAGCGCGGGATCGCCTGGGGTGCAGTCTTTGGGATGGCCTCCTCGGCCTTCGGCAACCAGATCATGCTTGACGGGCTGCTTGATATCCAACTCGAGGCAGACGAACTCACACTGTTTCACGCAGGACATCTCGTCTATGGCATCGCACTCGGAGCATGGGTTGGCTCTCGAACGGAGGGTGTCGAAAACCCAGAGACCGAGTACGACTACGACGCCTCGAGTTGAGTCTCACCCACCGTGGAGCCGGTGTACATTTATCGCCCGCCGACCGACTCACCGCTGTGACACTCCGGCTTGCGTTCGAAGATGGCACACTCGGCATCGAAAGCGACCGCCAGAGCGACCCACCACTCGAGGGGCTGCCGAGCGTCGAATACGACCCACGAACCGACAGCGCACGCGCGCCTGCCCATCGGTATGCAGCCATCCGCGATGTGCTCCGGACGCTCGATGCCGACGTTGATGATCAGATCGCCCCAACCGACTCACTCACACTGACGACGAGCTACGAACTACGAACGTACCAGCAGGAGGCGCTTTCGGCATGGCACGAGCACAACCGCCGTGGCGTCCTCGAGCTACCGACTGGGGCGGGCAAGACCGTCATCGCACTGGCGGCGATCGCGGTGCTTGAAGCGCCCACGCTCGTTGTCGTCCCGACGATTGATTTACTCGAGCAGTGGCAGGCCGAACTCGAATGTGAATTCGACGTCCCGATTGGCCGACTCGGCGGTGGCCAACAGCGCATTGAAGCGCTGACGGTCGCAACCTATGATTCGGCGTATCTGCGCGCTGACGACCTCGGCGACCGGTTCAGCTTTGTCGTCTTCGATGAAGTCCACCACCTCGGCGCAGAGGGCTATCAGGACATCGCCCGCATGCTGGCCGCACCGGATCGCCTCGGACTGACAGCCACCTTCGAGCGACCCGACCGAGCCCACGAGACGATCGCCGAGCTTGTCGGCCCGCGAGTCTACGAGATCGCAGTCGATGACCTCGCTGGCGACCATCTGGCCCCGTATGAAATCCGGCGAATCGAGGTCGAACTCACGCCCGCCGAGCGCGCCGAATACGACGAGGCCCAAGGGACGTTCCTCGAGTACGTCCGACAGGCTAACATCACGTTTTCGAGCGGCAGCGACTATCTACAGCTAGTCAAACGCTCGGGCAACGATCCCAGAGCACGGGAGGCGCTGTTGGCCAAACAGCGGGCCCGCGAGCTCATGATGAATGCCGAAAACAAACACCACCAACTCGGCCGGATTCTCGAGCGGCACCGCCATGATCGGATTATCGTCTTTACGGCCCACACAGATCTGGTCTATCGCCTTTCGGAGCGCTTTCTGCTGCCGGCGATCACCAGCGAGACGGCCACAGCCGAACGCCGTGAAATCCTCGAGCGGTTCCGAGACGGAACCTACAGCCGGATCGTTGCCGCGAACGTTCTCGATGAGGGCGTAGACGTTCCCGACGCCAACGTGGGGGTAGTGCTCTCCGGTAGCGGATCCGAACGTGAGTTCACCCAGCGTCTGGGCCGGATTCTCCGACCTAAAGACGACGGCGGTCGCGCGGTGCTGTACGAACTCGTCAGTGCCGAAACTGCCGAAGAACGCATCGCCGAACGTCGTCGGTAGCGGAACCGCGCTGTCGGGGTGTTTTTAGCCACGTGGTCGCCTACACCAAGCCGTGCTGACCAAAGACCTCCTGCGTGTCTCTCGGCGCGGCGGCAGCTATCGGCCGGAGTTCATCGGCCGGGAGGCACAGCCACTCGTGGCCGAACTCATCGATACGTACCGAAACAACCTCGAGCGGCCACGCCACGAGGTCGAGACAGCGCTCAAAGCTATCGAAGCCGACCATGAGGATTTCAAACTCGTCCGTGGGTTGGCCGCCCTGTTAGATCGGGAGGCGACCTTCGAGACGGTTGCACCACTGCCGCCGGAACGAACTCGCCGACGGGTCTTCGAGGCCGCCGAGCAGCAAGGGGTTGCCACGGCCGACGAACGCGAGCGGGCCATCAAGCGGGCTGCCGAAGGCTTGGCAGTCGAAACCGACACCGTCGAAACCGCGCTGTATGCCGACCGCGGGTGCAACCAGCGACTGACGGCCTTCGAGTGTCGGTGGAGCCCCGAAGCACTCATCGAACAGTACAACCTTTCTGTGGCCCAAACGGCGCTGTTCGATGCCACCGAAATCCGCCTGACGACCAGCGATCCCCGCAGACTGATCTCGGCAGTCAAACGACTCGGATTGCTCTACGAGATCAGCCGCGAGCAGGCCGACGGCCAAACAACCCGAACTGTCGTCATCACTGGCCCCGACGGACTGTTTCGCCGGACTCGCCGGTACGGCACGGCCTTTGGTCGTCTGCTCCGGTCGGTCGCCACCAGCGAGGAGTGGGAACTACAGGCGACCGTCTCTGACCGGGGCACCGAACGTGAGATGGTACTCACACAACGGGACGTCTCGGTTCCGGGCGTCGATCCTGTCGTCGAACCAAGCTACGACAGCGGCGTCGAACGTGATTTTGCCAGCCGGTTCGAGGCACTCGGTCTTGACTGGGAGCTTCAGCGCGAGCCTGATCTCTTGGAGACCGACACCAGCGTGATGATCCCGGATTTCGCCTTCGAGTACAACTACGGTGGGTTTCGTGTGTTTTTCGAGGTGATGGGGTTTTGGACACCCGAGTACGTTGAGAAAAAACTCACACAACTGACGTCGGTCGAAGCTGTAGACCTCATCGTCGCGGTTGATGAGTCGTTAGGCGTTGGCGAGAAACTCGAGGCAACCGACCACCGAGTGATTCCATACACCAAGACAGTAGGGCTCAAAAACGTGATCGACGTCCTTCGGGAGTACGAATCCGACCTCGTCGCCACCTCGAGTATGAGTCTCCCCGAGACGATGAGACCGGAGGAGGATGTGACGACTCTCGAGGCAGTCGCTGCTGCCTACGATGTCCCATGCGAGGCAGTCGAGAGCCGTGAGTTCCCGGCCCACGAACGATGTGGCCGACACCTAGTTCGGCCCACAGTGCTGTCAGCAATTGACAAGGAGTTAACCGAAGGGATGTCGCTTGCTGATGTCGAAGCAGTCTTAGAGGAATTTGGGCTATCAGACAGTAGTGCAGTGGTCTCAAGACTCGGGTATCGAGTTGCGTGGGATGGACTCAGCGGCGGCAGGCTCGAATCGCGGTGAGCCGCCACGATACTTTTCAGTTGTCGAGACGAACAAACGGGTATGGTACTCAGAAAGCTGCTTGGCTCGAAGTGGTCACGTCGGGTTAGTCTCGTCTCAGTTGCACTCAATGGGGTTCGTGCGCTGGTTCGTGGAAACCGTCGTGTCGGCGCACTGCTGATTGGTATTGCGCTGTTGGCGTACCGGTGGTCACCGCTCGGCATCGCCGTGACGCTGCTGTACTACCGGTACGGCGACCGAATCAGTGCGTTGGCAACAGCCTCAAACGATTCTGAGGCGTAGTTTCGCCCGTCGAGGCTAACCGCTCAAGCCAAAAAGACGTGTCGTGGGCGGTCGGCCAACACGTCACGACCCCATTTGACCGTATCGCGGAACGCATCCGAGCCGAAAAAGCCCATCGCCGCCTCCTGGGAAACCCACTGGCTGGCGATGAACATGTCGTTTTCATTTTCGTGGTTGATCATGAGATCCGTCTCGAGGTGGCCCTCGGTGTCCTCGAGGACGCCACCGACGGTGTCGAACTTCTCGACGAAATCCTCACGCGAGTCTGGTTTGACTGTATAGAACATCCCCATCGTGCCGAATCCGGATTCCTCGCCAGCGCGTTCGACGACCTCGGGAAGCTCCGAAAGGAAGCCTGCGGCGGTATCAGCCGCGCTTGCGGTCTCCCAGATCGAAACGACCGCGCGTCGGCTCTCGTTTTGGGCACCGTAAACGGCGGTTTTGACGTGGCTGTCGTAGTGATCGAAGTTCTTCCGCAGACCGTCGACCTCCTCGAACAACTCCTCTTGGTCGGCTTCCGAGTAGAGCACCGTCGCATAGACGTCCTCGCCGTGTGGTTTGCCGGCATAAATATCGAGATCAGCCAACTCGCCGCGGATGGATTCTTCGTCGGCTGGATCGTCTTCAGAGGGTGTCGACTCACCGTGAGCATGCTCGTCGCCGTGGCCGTGGCCGTCACCGTGAGCATGCTCGTCGCCGTGGCCGTGTGGATGACCACCGTCTTCGCCGGTTGGGACGGCCTCACCGGCGAAGTAGGCCCCCAGATCCTCGAGTGGGAACCGTCGACCGATATAAAACGAGCCGAACTCGCCATACTTCGAGGTCGCCTCATCAAAGCGCATCTCGTAGACGACATCCTTGAGATGGATGGCGTCTTCGGCAAACAGGGTCACGCCCCACTCGTAGTCGTCAAGACCAACAGAGGAGGCGATGACCTGTTTGATTTTGCCAGCATAGCCTTTGCCGGTGCGACCGTGTTCTTTCATGAGTTCGGCGCGCTCGTCGAACGGCAGGGTGTACCAGTTGTGTTCGTCGCCGCGACGCTTGCTCATCGGGTAGAAACAGACGTAGTCGTCGTCTGGAATGTCGGGTTTGAGTTTGCCTTCGATGTAGTTTCGCAGCCCGGCGTTGACCTCTTCGATCTCACCTTTGAAGTAGTCATCCGAGACGTAGCCCGAGACCTCGGTCACTGAGAGATAGGAGGTTGCCTGAGTCGTAAAATTCGCCAACGGCGTCTGTTCGAACTGCCGTTCGGCCCGCGAGAGGGCATCGAGACTCGAGCGGAAATGGACGATCAGAAAGTCGGCCTTGTCGCCGAGAATCGAAAAGATTGCCGTCGCACCCTCACCGTCGTCGACGTCCTCGAGCGATTCGTGGGCCGCGAGATACTCCATGCCGGACTCAACTGCCCGTTGGCGTTCGTGATCCGGAGCCGCCCGCCAGTCGTCCCACTCGATCGACCGGAAATCGTGCAGCGAGTACCATCCTTCGTCTGTCTCTGGGACTTCGACCATACGTCTCGTTAGGCCGCCGATGATTTGGGGTTTACGTGTCTCCCCAGTCAGTGAGACCGCAACTCGATACAGTAAACAACGACGAGATACACAGCTAACACGATGGCCATAATCGATCCAGCCGAGTTGCTTCCAGCCGAACGAATCAGACAAAGCGTGTTGGCCGGCAATGTCACCCAACTCCACCGTGGCGATCAGCATGCCGCCGAAGGCGACCGCTTCGAGATCGAGGGAACAACCTTCGAGGTGACCACTGTCAAAACCGAACGCCTCGGTGAACTCACTGACGCTGATGCCCGCGCCGAAGGCTCGCCGAATCTCGAGGCCTACAAACGGCGAATCGAACAGACCCACAACACCGAATGGGACGACGACAGCGAGGTCGTTCGCCACGAGTTTGAACCAGTCGACGGCTAAGCTGCAATCGCCCAAGCAGACCAGACCCAGCCGGACACGGAACCGTTATTCGCCGCGCGGCGTTAGTCTCAGGTCGATGAATCGAACACGTAGGCGAGCCAGCGCACTCGATGGAGGACACTAATGCGGGTCGGCGTCGTTGGTGCGGGCATCTCCGGGCTGTCGGTCGTTCACGCGCTGTCGAAACATGACACCGACTGCGAGATCGTTGGCCTCGAGGCCCGCGAGGAGCCGGGCGGTATCGTTCGAAGCCAACGCATAGACGGCCACCTTCTCGAGTTGGGCCCCCAACGGCTCCGGCTGACGCCGGGTATTGAATCGCTGGTTGAGGAACTGAACCTTCGCGAGCAGTTGCAGTTCGGCGACGACGACCAGCCGTTGTACATTTATTACGACGGGAAGCTCCGAGTGGTGCCGCTGTCGGCTCGAGCGGCACTCCGAACGGACTTGCTTTCTCCGTTCGGCAAACTCCGGATTCTCGCCGAGCCGCTGACCCGACCCGAACAGCCGGGCGAGACCGTCGACGAGTATCTGTCTCGCCGGTTTGGCACCCAGGCCGCCAGACGGTATATGGGGCCGCTGTACAGCGGGCTGTACGGGACTGACACAGACGAGATGCTCATGGAGTACTCGCTGGGCCGGGCCCTGGAGTCAACGGGCGTCGGTCGAAGTCTGCTGGTGTGGGTGATTCGGCGACTGCTCGAGGGACGCGAGACACCACCAATCTGTACGTTCGACGAGGGACTCGGAACGCTAACGAACGCCCTGTATGAGGCCCACAGCGAGTCAATCAGCCTCTCGAGGCCGGTCGAAAACATCGTCGCTGCAGACGGCGGCTACGAGTTGCAGACGGCCAACGGAACCGACCACGTCGATCAGGTTGTACTCACAACACCTGCGGCAGCGACCGCAGAGTTGGTCAAAGAACTCGACATCGAATTAGCAGAGACGCTCGGTCGGTTCAATTACAACCCGATTGGGATGGTATTTCTCCAGTCGACGTTCGACCGCGAGGGAATCGGCGCGCTGGTGCCGCCGGGCGGTGAGTTGCCGATCAGCGGCAGTACGTGGAATGCAAGCTTCCTCGACCGTGATGGCGTTTTCACCTGCTACGTTGATCCCAACAGCGACCCCGAAATGCCGAACCGAACCAACGACGAACTCGGCGAAGTGGCTGCTGAGGCCTTCGAGAGGCTTACTGGCAGCGAGGCAAGCGTACTCGGCGTCCACCGCTGGAAGCCAGGCATGCCGGCGTACGATCGCTCCTGGACCGCAATGGACGATCTGTCGACGCCTACTGGGTTGCATCTGTGTACCAACTACGTCGATCGGGCAGGGATTCCGGGCCGAATTCGGAGCGCAAAGCGGGTTGTCGAGACAATTCTCGGTACATAGTCTCGACAGACAGTCAGCCGGATGCCGAAGTGCATTTACTGCCGAAGATCCAATGTTCATGTATGGAAACCGCAATTGTGCTGTTGAATTTCGGCGAACCAGCAGAACCGGACACAGAGGTCGTTCGTGAGTATCTGACCCGCATTTTCTACGACAACGCGTCGCTCGAGGACGCCGAAACCGACGAGGAAGCATGGGAACGCTCTCGCGAACTCGCGGGGCGTCGACTCCCTAGTTTGATCGAAGAGTACAACGAAATCGGCGGCTCGCCGCTGCAGGCACAGGCCGGCCAGCAGGCCGACGCACTCGTCGAAACGCTTGCCGACCGTGGCCACGACATCGAAGTCTACCACGCGATGCAGTTCATGGAGCCGTTGATTACGAATCTCCCAGAGACGCTGGCGGCCGACGGCATCGAACGCGTCATTGTGGTGCCGATCTACCCACTGTGTGGCCCCTCAACAACTGTTTCGTCCATTGATTCGCTCGAAAAAGCCATCAACGAGAAATCCGGGTTCGATCCCGACTTTACAGCGATCACCGGCTGGCATCGCGCGCCGATATACAACCGGCTTCGATCCGAGGGGATTCAGTCGTTCCTCGAAGAGGAAGGACTCGACCCCAACGACCCAGACACCACGTTCGTCTTTTCGGCCCACGGCACACCAACTAAATATCTCGAGGAGGGCAGTCGCTACGACCAGTACGTCGAAGAACACGCCCGGGCAGTCGCCGGCATGGTCGGCATTGACGACTACGAAGTCGGCTATCAGAACCACGCCAACCGCGGCATCGAGTGGACCGATCCCGAAACCGAAGACGTTGTTGTCGGCCTCGAGGGCTCGGCCGACCGCGTCATCGTCGAACCGATGAGTTTCATGCACGAACAGAGCGAAACCCTGGTCGAACTCGACATTGATCTGGCCGAAGACGCCGCCGAAGTAGACCTCGAGTTGTTCCGCGTGCCCGTTCCGCACGACGACCCGCGGTTCCCCGAGCTGCTGGCTGATGTCGCCGAACCGTTCCTCTCTGGGTTTGCGCCATCATACTACCAACTCCGACAGTGTCAGTGTCGCAACAAAGAAGGTACGTTCTGTTTCAACGCCGAACTGCCGCCACAAACCCAGTAACAACACCGTACAGAGACACCTTGCTCAGTCGGCGTACTCGTGGACGGCCTCGAAAAAGGCTGCAACGTTTTCGACCGGCGTGTTTCGATCGACGCCATGGCCGAGATTCATGATGTGGCCACTGTCGCCGGCGGCCTCAATAATCCGTCTGGTGCGTGTTTTGACCTCGCTCGGCTTGCCGTACAGCAACGCCGGATCGAGATTCCCCTGGACGGGCATCTCGCCGAGTTCGGCTCGTGCGGTCTCCATATCGACAGTCCAATCGAGGCCGACAACATCCGCGCCGCTTTCGGCCAACAACTCGAGATTGCCACCCATATTGCGAGCAAACACGATTGTCGGAATCTCGAGTGACTCGAGGATTCGCTGGTGGCGTGGGACGATGAACTCCCGGTAGTCAGCCGGCGAAAGCAGCCCGGCGTAGGTATCGAACAGCTGCAGGACGTCCGCACCGGCGTCTTCCTGATATTCGACATACTCGACGAGTACGTCAGTAAACGCATCCAGCAGTCGTTCGAAGGCCGCGGGGTGTTCGGCCCGCAGCCGACGAAGTTGCATAAACGACCGCGAGGATTGGCCCTCACAGACGTAGGCCGCAAGCGTAAACGGTCCGCCTGCAAACCCGAGCACAGCGGTCTCAGCGTCGAGTTGCTCGCCCAATCGCTCGATGAGTTCACCGACGTACCACAACTCCTCGCGAACGTCGCCACGCGGGCGATGCGTGTCGTCGGGTGTGTTAACAGGATTTTCGACGACCGGGCCGACACCGGATTCGAGATGGTACTCGAAGCCAAGCGGCTCGAGGACAGTCAGAATATCCGAATACATGACGACGCCGTCGGGGTCGAATCGCTTGTAGGGCTGCAAGGAGATTTCGGTGGCAATTTCGGGCGTCGAAATCGCCTCCAGAAAGGAGTGGTTGTTACGGATATCGCGGTACTCGGGAAGATACCGGCCGGCCTGTCGCATCATCCACACTGGCGGCCGACCGAGCGGTGTGCCCTGAACCGCCTGGTCGAAGAGAGTTGCCATACGGAGATGTGGATGAGCGATTGCCTAAGACTTGTGGAGTTTCCCAGCGGGTGATTATCCCAACAGCTGTGGGCCGAAAATCATGAGGATAAGACTCACAAGCATAAGCAGGCCGACGCTGGTCGTGATCGCGCGTGTGAGTTGTGGCTTCGACTCAACGGGCAGCCGTGAGACAACCGACTCGGTGGCCGACCGCAAGATGTGTCCACCGTCAAGCGGGAACGCCGGAATGCAGTTGAACAGCGCGAGGTTGAAATTGATCCAGCCAGTCCAAAACAGGATGTTCGCCAGCAGGAAGACACCCCCTTCGCCCAGTCCGGCCAGCGGCCCGACGACTTCATAAAAGCCGGCGTTTGCCTCGACGAAGCCAGCGAAATTAAACCCCATATCGGGGTCGATAATCGAGGCGAACGGTAAGATAATCAACAACAAAAGCGTTGCAGCGAGATTATCCCCAGAAGCACCGGTGAGAATCGACAGGAAATTCTCAGCTGGATACGACATAATACCGAAGCTGGTAGTTTCGATACCACTCATACCTAGGCTCCCTTCGATGCCGAGAAAGGCCCGGTCGTCTTCGTTGGGATGAGCCTCGAGTTCGACGCTGTATGTGGTTTCGTCGCCGTCCTCGTAGGTGACAACCTCGACTGTCTCGCCGGGTTCGCGGTCGTCGAGAACCGCAGTCATATCATCGAAATCAACGAGTCGTTCACCGTCGATCTCAGTGAGGACTAACGGTTCGTTGGTTGGTGCGCCGGCCGTGGCCAGCGGACCGTCGCCAGCAGCGGTCGATAACACGCCGAGTGGCCCCTCTGTGGTCTGTTCTTCGCCTGTCTCGTTGTCAGTAAACGAGAGTTCGACAACGGAGTCGTTTGCGGCTGCGTGTTTGATATCGCGTTCAGTGGTGACGGCTGTTCCATCGACCGCAGTGATCGTATCGAAATCACTGATTCCGTCCTCGCCAGCAAACGGTGAGTTCGGTGAGATTCCAGAGACGTATGCGGCAGGTTCGATTGTCACTGTCCGACCGTCATCGAGTTCGACAGAGACGGTCTCGCTTTCGACATCCGCCAGGATAGCCTCGAGATGCTCACTCGAGTCGACGGTCTCGCCATCGACTGCAACAATGCGGTCGCCCTGTTGGATGTCGGCGGACTCGGCGGTCGAACCGGGCAAGACGTTGCCGACGCCCGCACCGGGTGCAACCGCAATCGCACTCCCAACAGGTCCGAAAAGCAGCGCAAACACGAGGGCAGTAACAATGAGGTTGTTAAGCACACCCGCTGCGAACATTCTCGTTTGGGCCCCCCGGTTTGCCTCTCTCGAGGACTCCTCGTCGGGTTGAACAAAGGCTCCGATGGGGATGAGTGCAAACAGGACGACGCCCATCGAGGTGATGTTGATATCCTCAACCCGGCACAGCAGGCCGTGGCCTCCCTCATGGACGACAAGTCCGACGAGGAGGCCGATGATGATCTCAGGGGCGACCGACAGCGGTAAAAACTCATTGACACCAGGAATGACAAGCGCGTTCCGGGGGCTCTGCAGAACCGTCTCGGTGGGCGGAGAGTTGAGAATCGAGATGCTCTGGACGATTAACAACACGAACGTGCCGATCATCGTCACCAGAGCGATGCCGACGCCAACGTTAGCCAGCGCCCGCCAGGCACGTTTTGGCTTCGAAAGGCGGGTAAGGAACTCGCGGCCGCGTTTGGTGTGTATCGTCAACAGCGGTCCAGTAATGTTGAAAGACGAGGGCAAAAGCCCACGGCGGTCGAGTGCGACTGCACCGACCGAGTAGACCAAAATGCCCGTAAGAACCCACAGGAGCGTACTCATTGGATTCAGTTGGGTATCCAGACAGGAAAGCCGTTCGGGTCTGCCGTTCGACCTGAACACACAAATACCAGCAGTCCAAACGAGAGGTATGAACGCGTTTGTAGAGTTTGTTCTGCGACTGCTCGGTGATGTCTTGCAGATGCCCATACTGCTCGGAGAAGTCGCACTTCGAGATCCATTGTCGACGATTATTGTCGCCGTTGGTACCGTCTTTATTACGGCTGCAGTTGGCGTCTTCGGCTACGCGTTGGCTGGCGCGCTAGGGATCCCACTACCAAACCTGGGCAGTGGCGCTGAAAACCGAATAGAGTAGGTAGGTTCTCAAGCAGTTAGTCGTCAGTTGGTAGTTGTGTTTTCGGCTGCAGAAGACGATGCTGTCTCCGGCTTACGACAAAATAGCAATAATACTACCAATAGTGAGGATGATTGCGGCGGGTAAAAAGTATCTTCTGTCGACTGCAGCCTGGTTTTTCTCGCCGCGAAAGATTTGAATCATATACCCGAGAATAATTGCTAAAAATGGCCAGAACGCAGTAATAAGTGCGCTTCTGGTTAGTCCAATTTCGGCAATCGATGAAAAAAATGCCGTATAGCCAATCGCAAAGCTCAAAATTCCGTGCCCGACAAAAAAAACAAGCCATGGCTCGGTGAGGACACGAGCGTTTGGTGTCCGCATCAGTAGTACCGGAAGTGAAATGATCAGATACACAACTGTTCCAGCGACGAGTGCAACGTACGTCGCAACCAGAGGATCAATTCCGGCCACCCCAAGAGTCATAAAGCCATCTCCGAGTGCCCATGCGACTGCAGTGGCTGTTCCAAGAACCATTGCGACGTTGCTAAAGCGACCTCGTATCGTCCCGACCAAGAGTACAGCGAGTCCGACTGTGATGAACACAAGTGCGATGGCGGTTGTCGAAGACAATGACTCACCGACAACGAAGATTCCAAACCCGACTGCGAACAGTGGCTTTGTTTTGTTGAATTGAGCCGCAAGTTCCGAGCGGTCTTCATACTTCTGTGAGGCATAATAGTAGAGGCCAGTTCCGAATGGAAACGAAAACACGCCTGCAAGTATCAGAAATACAGACACATCAGCGATACTCACTCGTGGAAGAACAACAAAAGAAAGAAAAAGACACCCAGTGATCAAACTTACATTCAGTCCGACTGCAATCTGATACACTCCGCTACCGGTATCGGGCTTTCGTTTGAGACCTTGATTAATCACGAGCGTCGAGACGACCCACGCAACAGTGGCGATAAGTGCGTACGTTTCAGGGAAAATTTCAATTATCTTCATTTACGTATCCAAACCAGTAGTCGTATCCGAAAAACCCGAACGCGGCCAACCCAACGATCGTGACAACCGGAGAGACAACCATCGTTAAAAGAAACAGCGACAAAACAAAGAGGATAAGTCCATTGTAGTATCGCTTGACACCTCGTACGTAGAACGATTGTGTGAGTTGATATTTACTCTCGGCCAGCTCGTTGCCATCCGAGAACTCGTTCATTGAGCTATCTAAGGAATCGACACTAATAAGAAA
The DNA here is from genome assembly GCA_001563795.1 of Haloferacaceae archaeon B1-Br10_E2g22. Taxonomy (GTDB): domain Archaea; phylum Halobacteriota; class Halobacteria; order Halobacteriales; family Haloferacaceae; genus Halohasta. The sequence continues at coordinate 54,992 of LKML01000004.1, forward strand.
TTGGACAACAGCCGAAATCTGCAACACCAAAACAACGCTTGTAATAATAAAAAATCGATCCTCAAACGCTGTGAGTACTCCAGCGGTTTGAATCCCACTTTGGGCTGGGTTCTGCTCGATGAGTGTACTAATTGTAAAAGAAAGAATGAGCAGTGAGATTCCGACGATTGTTCCGACAGTGTTGATTGTGTGGCTTGCTTTCCAACTCAGTTTTTGTTCTGCCGTCTCACTGCGCAGGCCTCTTGCAGTGTTGAACTCCAAAAACGTTCGAAGTGTTATAATCGATTTGTTCGAAATTTTTTCTCGCCACAACATATCACAGTTCTCTTGATACTCATGTGGACACTCCTCGGAGAACTGATAGTAAACAATCCACCATGAAATGAAAAACGAAATTCCATACCAACCAAGAATCCACTGACTGGAAGAAAAATATACGGACGTCAGTTCAGTGATCACTAACACGACCGCAAAAGCACCCAATAAAACACTCGACAACAGCAGGATAGCAAATAAGGCGGTGTACGGCTTGGTCGCGGCCTTCATGTCTGTCTACACGTGCGTTGTTCATAAGATTATAAAGATATTCTTCTTCAAGAAGTGAAATACGATTCAGAAAAGATACAGCACTGCGGCCACCACACAACAAATGGATAAGCGATTACAACTCAACTGTTCGAGCAGATAATCAGGCTCAGCGACCAACCGAGCCAGTTGCTAGTTGGTTGCCTGGTTGTGGGCCTCTGCTGTGAGATCAACTGCCGCTTCAAGATCCGGCCCGAGCGGCGCACCAACAACGATACTGTCTGCGTATTCGAGCACCGCAGCCATTCGGTCTGCTACCTCCTCGAGGGTGCCGGCCATACAGAAGGCTTCGATCATCTCGGGGCTCACCAGCCCGAACGCCTCGGAAAACTTGCCTGCAGATATCTTTTCGCCGATCTCGCGTGCGGTCTGTGTGTCGATACCGTGACGCTCGAGCACAGGCGGGGCGACACCAGCTGTGATAAACGCAACAGGCGGACGGGCAGCCTCGCGGGCAGCCTCGTGATCTTCGTCGACGCTTACACTCGCGTAGGCTGCGAGATCAAACTCGCCACGAGAGTTGGGACGGTCGGCCAGACCCTTTTCGGCTTGGTCGCGGGCCCACGCGAGGTCTGTCTGGTGAGACCCGTTAAACAGGAGTCCGTCGGCATGTTTGGCAGCCATTCGGCACATGTGTGGGCCCTCACCACCGACGTACACCGGGATGTCGGCTCCCTGAGGTGGTTCGTAGTTGAGTCCGGCATCCGTGGCCTGAAAGGTGCCGTCGTGGTCTATGCGTTCGCCGGCCCAAAGTTTCTGGGCGGTTTTGAACGCCTCGAGGACAGGCCGGAGCCCGCGAGCATCCGCATACCCGAGGTTGGCCAGTGTCGAGGGGTCGCCAGGGCCGATACCGAAGACCGCCCGTCCGCCGGTTGCTTCGTCAACTGTGGCGGCTTTTGATGCCAGCGTGACAGGATGGATCTCGAAAGGATTGGCGACGCCTGGGCCAACTCGAAGGTCGTCGGTTGCTGCGCCGATGTGATGGAGCCCAGCAAACGCATCGCGGTTGTTGTAGTGACACGACGAAAACAGCGTGTCATAGCCCGCAGCTTCGGCGCGGACGCCGAGGTCAGTCAGCCGCTCAATCGGGTGTTCTGGCGTGAGTTCGATGCCGAACATTAGGCGTTGCCCCCCTGTGGGTTGTACGACCAGCCACGCAAGGCTTGCCGGACGTAGTCGGTCTCGAGATCACGAAAGTGGTTCTGGCTACCCGGCAGGTCGCCGAACTCAAAGCCACGGATGACGATAACAGGCGTACCGCCGTCTGCTTCGCCAGCGACAAGATTTGCGGCCGCCGCGAGTTCGTCGATCACGTTCTGGACGGTGACACCGAGTTGCCGTCCGTCGCGGTCGATCGCCCCACGCCAATCGCGGCTGGCAGGCATGCCGTCCCAGCCGATAGCAACGCCGCGTTGACCGTAGCGGAACGGTCTACCGCAGGTGTCGGTGATAATTACCTGCTCGGCCGGCAGTTCGGTTCGAATGCGGGCCGCGCTCTCGCTGGGACGTTTCGGCAACAAAAGCAACTCGCCGCCCGGGACGTTCGAGCGGTCGATGCCGGCGTTGACACCAACGTGGCCAAAGCGGGTCTCAGTCAGCAAGAAAGGCGATTCCATGAGTAGTTCAACGCTTTCTTCTAACACCGCCTGGGCGAAACGAGGGTCTTTTTCGCGGCCGGAAAGCCCAGAGAGGTTCGCGGCGATCTCGCGGGCTCGCGGGCCTGCTGGATACTCTGCCAACTCAGCAATGCGGCCTTCGGCTTTCGAAACGACAGTGCTGGCGATACAGACGACATCGTCAGCCCGGAGATCAACCCGTGCGTTGATTTCGGCGGCGAGATCGTCGCCGGGTTCAATCTCGGGAAGCCCCTCGACAGCGAATAGTTCCATGCACCGCATACGAACGTTACTTCAAAAAGGTCGACGGTAGCGGCCCCGCCAGCCGGTGGCAGTTGTTGATTCGTCAACAGCCCGAACAATGAAAACGGTCGTCATCGTAGAGGACAATAGACGAACGATGTCACCAATCCTCACCGTGTTCGTCCGAAACCGTGGCGAGTTGCTCCTCACACGTCGAGCCGACGACAGCGAACACGCGGCCGGTCGCTGGGATGGGCTGTCGGCCCCGCTCGAGGCGAGCGCCGAAACCGTCGATGCCGCCCGGCGGCTTGTTCGCTCGAAAACCAGTCTGTCGCAACTCCGGTTGGCCTACGCTGGCGAGTCGGTGACCGCTGGTGGGCGGACGATCCACCCTGTGTTGTTCGATTCGCCGAACCGCGAGACCGACATCGAAGGGGTCACTAAGGCCGAGTGGGTTTCGGCGACCGCACTGTTGGATCGTCGAACGGTCGAGGGGCTCTGGGAGGCATACGAACAGGTCGCACCATCCGCGACGACTATTAGTGCGGATACGGTTCACGGTGCGGCCGCGCTGTCGATCCGTGCACTCGAGGCGCTCCGCGATAGCGCTGCGGTCGCCGACGAGTGGGCCGACGTGGCCGACACCGCCTGCGAACTCCGGGAGGCACGTCCGAGTATGGCGGTGTTGGCCAACCGGATCAACCGGGTGATGAGCAGCGCCGAACGAACGACGCAAGCGGTTCACGACCGGGCGATCAGTGAGATTGCAACGGCACTGGATGCCGATGCCAGTGCGGCTGCGACGGCCGCCGAACGCCTCACCGGGCCGATTGCGACGCTGTCGTGGTCTGGAACCGTTAGAGACGCCCTAACAGCGCTTGCTGGGAGTGTGACGATTGCCGAGGCCCGCCCTGACTGTGAGGGAATCGAGTTGGCCGAATCGCTGTCAACTGCGGGCCTGGATGTGACAGTCACCACTGACGCTGCGCTGCCGGCATTGCTGTCCGACCAAGAGTTCGGGGCAGTACTCGTCGGAGCCGATACAGTCCTGCCGAACGGCGATGTCGTCAACAAGGTCGGTACACGCGCGCTCGCGCTTGCTGCCGACCGAGCGGACGTGCCGGTGTACGTTGCGGCGGCCCGTGATAAGCTCTCGGTTGATGATACGTTCCACCCCGAGGAAGGATCAGAGCAGGCAGTCTACGATGGGCTTGAAGCGATTACGGTCAGAAACCCGGTGTTCGATCTGACACCCGGTGACCTCATCGAGGGTGTAGTGACTGAAAATGGATTGCTCGACAGTCGGGGAATTTCGGTTGTGGCTGCCCAACACCGCTCGAACGCCGCCTGGGCCGATGACGACTGAGCCATTGGCGGCCACAGCCCGGAGTAAGCGGTAACTACGACCTCGAGATCACCGAAAGCAACGCTGAACAGCCGTCTGAGTCGTCCGAAGTCAAAAGACGGGGAAGAACGGAGAGATTTCGGAACGCTACTTCGAGTACTGCACTCCGGTACAGACGATGGGCTACGAGTGAAAGCCAGAGACGACAACACAACGCCACACTGACCAACAGTTCGTACAGTCGAAACCGCCCGGTAAGCTGAGATACAGAGATGACGAACATCACATGGGTGTTGTTGTCTGTCCGCCGAGAGTATGTTCGATTATGAGTAGTTGTAGTACGTGATTAACAAAGCACGGTCTCCGAAGACGGTATCGTATGTCGACAGATACCGATACCGAAGGAAACTCTGAAACGGATTCTCCAGATGACCCTCCGACCGAAGACGCCCCCTCCAGGGACTCTGCAGAAGACACGTCATCTACCCAACCGACTACCGAGTCTCTTTGTTCGGCTGAACTCCGGTGTGGCATCTCACTTTCTGCAGACCACGACGACACCGATGAGGTAACTGACACGAGTGACACAGCCGACACGGATGATACAGCCGAC